>JASBSN010000024.1 GCA_030148915.1 Thiogranum sp. | reverse complement strand
GAGCACGGCGTGAACAGTGTCGCCATTATGTCCAACGACCCCTCGGATTACCCGGAGGATGCCTTCGAGAACATGCAAACGGTCGCCGCCCGGGAGCAATTCCCCTTTCCCTATCTGATCGACGAGAGCCAGGCTGTGGCCAAGGCCTACGGGGCGGTCTGCACGCCTGACTTCTTTGGCTATAACGCCGATCTCAAATTGCAGTACCGGGGCCGGCTGGACGCCAGTAGCAAGGAGGCGGCTACGGCGGAGGCCAGACGCGAGTTATTTGAAGGCATGCTTGCCGTGGCGCGGACCGGGCAGGGCCCAGTTGAGCAGATCCCCAGCATAGGCTGCTCGATCAAATGGAAGGATGAGGCCGCCTGAGACCCTCTTTATATTAAAGGAAGCTCTGATTAATCCGTCATTCTGGCGTATGCCAGAATCCAATGTGCTGATTTTACTGGATTCTGGCATACGCCAGAATGACGGTAAGGAATAGTCAGAGTTTCTTTATAAGGATGGTTTGAGCTGAAAGGATTGAGTGTGGCTACGAGGTCACTGCCCGTAGCCTAATCCGTCAATTCCTTGTCGCCAAAAGAAAACAACGGTTGCCCCCACGTGCCATCTGGTGGAGAATGGCGCGCTCGAATTTGACCGGACTGGTCGCCAAAACCCTCCTAATGGTAGTGGTTAGCTGATTACTTGGCCGGTAGCGGCCAAGTCAGATCCAGTGTCAATACACATGCATTCTCAGGCAGCCCCGTACCGGCTTCCGGATGGGGCTGTTTTTGCCGTCGACAGTCGGCGGTTTACAGCTTTAAAACACTGACAGGAGACAGCAATGGCCTCTCGTAAAGACCTTGCCAATGCCATCCGCGCGCTGAGCATGGATGCCGTGCAAAAAGCCAAGTCCGGCCATCCGGGCGCGCCGATGGGTATGGCCGATATCGCCGAGGTGCTCTGGAACGACCACCTGAAGCACAATCCCGCCAACCCGGGCTGGGCTGACCGTGATCGGTTCGTACTTTCCAACGGTCATGGTTCCATGCTGATCTACTCACTGCTGCACCTGACCGGCTACGATCTGGCAATCGACGATCTGAAGAATTTCCGCCAACTGCACTCCAAGACCCCCGGGCATCCGGAGTACGGCTACACCCCCGGCGTGGAAACCACCACCGGCCCTCTGGGTCAGGGTATAACCAATGCCGTCGGCATGGCGATTGCTGAAAAGGTGCTGGCGGGACAGTTCAACCGCGACGGACACGCTATTGTCGACCACTACACCTGGGTGTTCCTGGGCGACGGCTGCCTGATGGAGGGGATTTCACACGAATCCTGCTCGCTGGCCGGAACTCTCGGGCTCGGCAAGCTGGTCGCCTTCTGGGACGACAACGGTATTTCCATCGACGGACACGTCGAGGGCTGGTTCACAGACGACACTCCTGGTCGTTTCGAGGCTTATGGCTGGCATGTCATCCGCAACGTCGACGGACACGATTCAGCGGCCATCGACAAGGCGATCCACGAGGCTAAGTCGGTCAATGACAAGCCCACCCTGATCTGCACCAAGACGGTCATCGGCTACGGCGCGCCCAACCTGTGCGGCAGCCACGATTGCCACGGCGCGCCGTTGGGCGAGGATGAGATCAAGGCCACCCGCGAAAATCTCGGCTGGAAGCACGCCGCCTTTGATGTGCCCAAGGAGATCTATGCCGGCTGGGACGCCAAGTCCAAGGGCAATGAGAAAGAGCAGGCCTGGAAGGAAAAGTTCGAGGCCTACCGCGCCGCTCACCCAGAACTGGCCGCCGAGTTCGAACGCCGCATGGCCGGCGAATTGCCGGCCGATTGGGCCAAGGGTGCGGCGGATTTTGTCGCCTCGGTGAACGATAAAGCTGAAACCATTGCCTCGCGCAAGGCTTCTCAGAACGCTCTCAACGGCCTGGGCCCGTTGCTGCCGGAATTCCTCGGCGGTTCGGCCGACCTGGCCGGATCCAACCTGACTATTTGGTCCGGCTCCAAAGGCCTCAGCAATACTATCGCCGACGGCAACTACATCTACTACGGTGTGCGCGAATTCGGTATGTCGGCGATCATGAACGGCATCGTGCTGCACGGCGGTTTCCGGCCCTACGGCGCCACCTTCCTGATGTTTTCCGAATACGCCCGCAATGCCCTGCGCATGGCGGCGTTGATGAAGATTCCGACCATTTTTGTTTACACCCACGATTCCATTGGTTTGGGCGAAGACGGCCCCACCCACCAGCCGGTGGAGCAGACCGCGACGTTGCGCATGATCCCCAATATGTCGGTGTGGCGTCCCTGCGATGCCGTGGAATCGGCCGTTTGCTGGAAAACCGCGGTGGAGCGTACCGACGGCCCGAGCTGCCTGATTTTCTCCCGGCAGAATCTCGCCCACCAGAACCGCACGGCCGAACAGATTGCGGCGATCGAGCGTGGTGGGTACGTACTTAAGGATTGCGAGGGCACGCCGGAGGTGGTCGTTATCGCTACCGGTTCCGAGGTCGACCTGGCGATGCAGGCCGCCGCGCAGAGCAGCAAGAAGGTTCGGGTTGTCTCGATGCCCTCTACTGACAGGTTCGATGCGCAGGATGAAGCCTATCGTGAGTCGGTGTTGCCCGCGGCGCTCAGCGCGCGCGTGGCCATCGAGGCGGGCGTCCCGGATTTCTGGCTGAAGTACGTCGGGCTCAACGGCAAGGTGATCGGTATCAACACCTTCGGTGAATCGGCGCCCGCCGGTGACCTGTTCAAACACTTTGGCTTCACTGTGGATAAGGTCGTAGCCGCGATTGATGCAGTTGCCTGAGTAAGGCGACGCGTGCGTATTACTGCAAGCTTACCTAAGAGAAAATGACGGAGAGATAAAACATGGCAATTAAAGTCGGTATCAACGGGTTCGGCCGCATCGGCCGCATGGCGTTTCGCGCGATTTCGCAGGACTTCAGCGACGACATCGAAGTGGTCGGCATCAACGATCTGCTGGACGCCGATTACCTGGCCTATATGCTTAAGCACGACTCCGTGCACGGTCGCTTCAAAGGTGATGTGTCCGTCGATGGCAACACGCTGGTGGTCAATGGTAAAAAAATCCGGCTCACCGCAGAGCGCGATCCGGGCAACCTGAAGTGGGACGAAATCGGCGCCGAGCTGGTCATCGAGTGCACCGGTTTCTTTCTTACCGAAGAGACCTGTCAGAAGCACATCGACGCCGGCGCCAAGAAGGTAGTGCAGAGTGCGCCTTCGAAGGACGGTACGCCGATGTTCGTCTATGGCGTCAACCACCAGGCTTATGCCGGGCAGGCCATTGTTTCGGCCGCCTCCTGCACGACCAACTGCCTGGCGCCCATCGCCAAGGTGCTGAACGACAAATGGGGCATCAAACGCGGCTTGATGACCACCGTACACGCCGCCACCGCGACCCAGAAGACAGTCGACGGGCCGTCGATGAAAGACTGGCGCGGCGGGCGCGGTATTCTGGAAAATATTATCCCCTCGTCCACGGGTGCGGCCAAGGCGGTAGGTGTCGTGCTGCCCGAGCTCAATGGCAAGCTGACCGGCATGGCGTTTCGCGTACCGACATCCGACGTGTCGGTGGTCGATCTGACTGTCGAGCTGAACAAAGATGCTTCCTATAAGGACATCTGCGCGGCCATGAAAGCCGCCTCCGAAGGCGAGATGAAAGACACACTAGGCTACACCGAAGAAAAAGTCGTCTCTACCGACTTCCGGGGCTGCAGTAATTCTTCCATCTTCGACGCCGAGGCCGGTATCGCGCTTGACGCCACGTTCGTCAAGCTGGTCGCCTGGTATGACAACGAATATGGCTATACCTGCAACATGCTGCGCTTCGTGCGCCACGTCGCAGCTAACTGAACGACGCAGAGCGGCGGGGTGGGTTATGGATCTGCATAATCCGCCCCGTTTGCCCGTCCGTGCCCGGTGCCGGAGATGCTCGGTAAACCTGGCGTTTAGCCGTAATCTTTGCCTACCAATCTGGAGTTTTTAGCATGTCTTTCATCAAGCTTACCGACCTCGATCTTGCCGGCAAGCGCGTGCTCATCCGCGCCGATCTCAACGTGCCCGTAAAGGATGGAAAGGTCACCTCTGACGCGCGGATTGCCGCCTCCATGCCGACGATCGAACACTGTATGAAGGCCGGCGCCCATGTCATGGTGATGTCGCACCGCGGTCGTCCTAAGGAGGGCGTGGTGGATGAAGAAAACTCCATGCAGCCTATCGCCGACGATATGTCCGCCAAGCTGGGCAAGCCCGTGGCGCTGGTAAAAGCTTACCTCGACAATCCGCCGAAGCTTGGCGAAGGCGAAGTGGTGCTGTTGGAAAACGTACGCTTCAATGCCGGCGAAAGTAAAGACGATGAGACGCTGGCAAAAAAATACGCAGCCCTGTGCGACATTTATGTCATGGACGCTTTCGGCACCGCCCATCGCGCCCAGGCCTCGACCCACGGTGCGGGCAAGTTCGCGCCGGTTGCCTGCGCCGGTCTGCTGCTGGCCGAAGAGCTCGACGCGCTCAACAAGGCGCTGGCCAACCCGGCCCGCCCGATGGTGGCGATTGTCGGCGGCTCCAAGGTCTCTACCAAGCTGACCGTACTGGAGGCCTTGTCCGAGAAAGTTGACCAAATGGTCGTCGGCGGTGGTATCGCCAACACCTTTCTCAAGGCTGCCGGCAAGAATGTCGGCAAGTCCCTGTGTGAGACCGACCTGGTGGATACCGCCAACGCACTGGTCGAAAAAATGGCCGCCCGCGGCGCCCATATCCCGATCGCCGTCGATGTCGTGTGCGGCAAAAAATTCGACGAGAACGAGCCCGCGGTGCTCAAAGACGCCGGCGATGTCCAGGACGATGATATGATCTTCGATATCGGCCCGAAATCGGCCCAGGAGCTGGCCGAGATTATCAACAAAGCCGGGACTATTGTCTGGAACGGTCCGGTCGGGGTGTTCGAGTTCGACCAGTTCGGCGAGGGCACGAAAACCGTGGCCATGGCTATCGCCAATGCACCGGGATTCAGCCTTGCCGGCGGCGGCGATACGATTGCGGCGATCCAGAAGTACGATATTTATGACAAAGTGTCTTACATCTCCACCGCCGGCGGGGCGTTTCTCGAGTTTCTTGAAGGCAAGACACTGCCGGCCGTTGCCATGCTTGAAGCGCGTGGCAAGTAAATAACCGGCGATTCAGCGAGGCCTTCACCCGCCCCGTCTGCGTTGCCGCTGAGTGATAATGGATGCGAAGTGGCTGAATATGCAGCGTAGAACAAAGATAGTCGCAACACTGGGGCCCTCCACCGACGATCCCAAGGTGCTGGATGATATGATCCAGGCCGGCGTGGACGTGGTGCGTGTCAACTTTTCCCATGGCACGGCCGAAGAGCATCTGCGTCGCGCCGAACAGGTGCGCAACCGCGCCCGCGCCCACGGCCGGCAGGTCGGCGTATTCGCCGACCTGCAGGGGCCGAAGATCCGCATCGAAAAATTCCAGCAGGGTAAAGTCGTCCTGCAGGAAGGCGGGCGTTTCGTGCTGGACGCGGCATTGGCCGCCGAGGCCGGTACGCAAGAGCGCGTCGGGATTGCCTACAAGGCGCTCACCGAGGACGTCAATCGTGGCGACACCCTATTGCTGGATGACGGCGCGGTGGTCCTGTGGGTGGAGGAGGTCAGCGGCAGCGAAGTGGTCACCCGCGTGGTTGTCGGCGGCGCGCTGTCGAACAACAAAGGCATCAACCGTCAGGGTGGCGGTCTCTCGGCACAGGCGATCACCGAAAAAGACCGTGTCGATATCAAGATAGCCGCGGAGATGCAGGCTGACTATATCGCCGTTTCTTTTCCGCGCCATGCCGCCGATATCCATGAAGCCCGTCAGTTGCTCTACGCCGCCGGCGGGCACGGCGGTATCGTCGCCAAGATCGAACGCGCCGAGGCCATGCACGCGCTCGAGGAAATTATCGAGGCGGCCGACGTGGTGATGATTGCGCGCGGTGATCTGGGAGTGGAAATTGGTGATGCCGAGTTGCCGGCAGTGCAAAAGCAGATTATCCGTATCGCCCGCTCCAAAGACCGAGTGGTCATCACCGCCACTCAGATGATGCAATCGATGATCGAAAATCCCATCCCTACCCGAGCTGAGGTTTTTGACGTAGCCAATGCGGTGATCGATGGCACCGATGCGGTCATGCTGTCGGCGGAAACAGCCACCGGCAAGCACGTCGCCAAGGTGGTCGAGGCCATGGATCGGATCTGCCGCGGCGCCGAGCGTCAGCGTGTGGACATGGCCCATGAGCGGCGTAGCGCGGTGCGCTTCCAGTCCGTCGATGAAGCGATTGCCAAAGCCGCCATGTACACCGCCAACCATACCGGGGTTAAGGCTATTGCCGCGCTCACCGAGTCGGGCGCGACCCCATTGTGGATGTCACGCATCAGCTCGGGTATCCCCATCTACGCCTTGACGCGCCATGTCGAGACGCGTAGAAAGGTAACCCTTTATCGTGGTGTATACCCGGTCAGTTTCGATGTCACCACCACCGATCACCCGCAGTTGAACCGCGAGGCGATCGACGAACTGCGCCGCCGCGGGGCGGTGCGCGACGGCGACCTGGTGATTATCACCAAGGGCGATTTGACCGGAGTGCATGGCGGTACCAACGCCATGAAAATTATCTGTGTCGGCGACGAAGTCCGGACCATGGAATGAGCCGCCGCACTAACAGTCGTTTCACAACTTTCGTTTATCCTATATAGAAAATACCGAGGAGACCATCATGGCTCTGATATCCATGCGTCAACTGCTCGACTACGCCGCCGAGAACGAATTCGGCATGCCGGCCTTCAACGTCAATAACATGGAGCAGGTGCATGCCATCATGCAGGCTGCCGACGAGGCCGACAGCCCGGTCATCATGCAGGGCTCGGCGGGTGCGCGCTCTTACGCGGGCGAGCCCTTCCTGCGCCATCTGATTATTGCCGCCACGGAAATGTATCCGCACATTCCCATCGTCATGCACCAGGATCATGGGTCCGAACCGGCGGTGTGTCTGCGCTCGATCCAGTCCGGGTTCAGCTCGGTAATGATGGACGGTTCGCTGATGTCGGACATGAAAACCCCGGCCACCTACGAATACAACGTCGATGTCACCCGCCGGGTGGTGGAGATGGCGCATGCCGGTGGTGTGTCTGTTGAGGGCGAGTTGGGTTGCCTGGGTTCGCTGGAAACCGGTGAAATGGGCGAGGAAGACGGTCACGGCGCCGAAGGCAAGTTGTCCATGGATCAGTTGCTGACCGATCCGGAAGAAGCCGCCAATTTCGTCAAGGAAACCGGTGTGGACGCGCTGGCGATCGCCATCGGCACCAGCCACGGCGCCTACAAGTTTACCCGTCCGCCGACCGGCGACATTCTGGCCATCAACCGCATCAAGGAAATTCACGCACGCATTCCCAACACCCATCTGGTGATGCATGGCTCCTCGTCGGTACCGCAGGACTGGCTGGAAATCATCAACAGCTTCGGCGGCGATATGGGTGAGACCTATGGCGTACCGGTCGAGGAAATCCAGGAAGGTATCCGCCACGGCGTGCGCAAAGTAAACATCGATACCGACCTGCGCATGGCCAGCACCGGTGCCGTGCGCAAGCACCTGGCGGAAAACAAATCCAACTTCGATCCGCGCAAGTTCCTCAAAGCGTCTACTGCCGCCATGAAGGACATCTGCAAGGCCCGCTACGAAGCTTTCGGTTGTGCCGGACACGCCTCCAAAATCAAGCCGCTCAGCCTTGATGACATGGTCCAACGCTATGCCTCCGGAGAGCTCGACCCTCGCGTCAATTGAGTATTTTTAAACCGCGCGTCGTGTCCATCCCCCAAAGGCGGCCGCATGGCCGCCTTTTTTAGTGCTTGAACGCCCGGTTTCGTATGCTGCGCCGTGGAAGCTGAGTTAATCCACAAACTGCTTGCCCTGCTACAGGTGATTTTCATTGACCTGGTCCTGGCCGGCGACAATGCCATTGTCGTCGGCATGGCCGCGGCGGCGGTTCCTGTCGAACAGCGTCGGCGCGTGATTCTCTGGGGTACCGTGGCGGCCGTGTCGCTGCGGATTGTGTTCGCTCTGTTGACAACCCAGTTGCTGAAGATCATCGGCCTTACCCTGGCCGGCGGTCTGCTGCTGGCATTTGTCGCTTATAAAATGTATCGGGAAATCCGCAGCCACGGGCGCGACGAGGTGACTCCGGCAGAAGCGCTGCAAGGGGCAAAAGGGGCGGCGTCCATGACCGTGGCGGCGGCGGTCTGGCAGGTGGCGCTGGCGGATTTGTCCATGTCACTGGACAACGTGCTGGCGGTAGCGGGCGCGGCCGGCGAACACGTCGAGATACTGGTGATCGGACTGGTGATTTCGATCGCTATGATGGCCTTTGTCGCCAGTCTGGTCGCGCGGCTCATCCACCGTCATCGCTGGCTGGCGTGGGTCGGTCTGGCGATCATCGCCTACGTTGCCGTAGACATGATAGCGCGCGGTAGCCTGCAGGTGGCGCAGGCCATACACTGATAACGGCTACTGCGACGGCATTGCTTCAGAGCACCACCGGTTGCTGCAAGGCGGCGGCCTGCTCGCGCAGACTGAGCACATGCTCTTCCCAATAGCGCGGCGAGTCGAACCAGGGGAAGGCGCGGGGAAAGGCCGGATCGGACCAGCGCCGCGAGATCCAGGCGGCATAGTTCATGATGCGCAGCGTGCGCAGCGGTTCGATCAGCAGCGTACTGCCATAGTCGAAATCGCAAAAGGTCTGGTAGCCCTCCAGCAGATCCTCGAGCTGGCGGTGCACCTCGTCGTTTTCTCCCGATAACAGCATCCAGATATCCTGAATAGCCGGACCGCTGCGGCTGTCGTCGAGGTCGACGAAGTGGGGGCCGGCGTCGGTCCAGAGGATATTTCCGGGATGGCAGTCGCCGTGCAGCCTGATCGGGCGCACCGGTCCGGCGGCGTCGAACCGGTCTTGGATGGTCTCCAGTAGCTGTGCGCTGAGGGTGGAATAGGCCTCCAGCAGGTAGGCGGGAATCACCTGTTGCCCGAGCAGAAACTCGCGCGCACTGCGGCCCAGCGAATCGATGTCCACGCGCCCACGGTGGCGAAAGCTGTCGGCAGCGCCCACGGCGTGCATGCGCCCCAGAAAGCGGCCCATCTGCAAGCGCTGTTCGCGCGTGTCGAGATCCGGCCAACGGCCACCGCAGCGCGGATAGACGGCAAACAGGAAGCCTTTGAACCGGTGCAGCGTTTCACCGGCGGCATTGCGCAACGGCGCCACCACCGGAATTTCCCGTGCCGCGAGTTCCAGGGAAAAGGCGTGCTCTTCGTCTATCGCCTCGCGTTCCCAGCGGTGCGGGCGATAGAACTTGGCGATCACCGGTGTGGCGTCTTCGATACCGATCTGGTAGACGCGGTTCTCGTAGCTGTTGAGCGCGAGCAGCCTTCCGTCGCAGGGATAGTGCTGGGATTCCAGCGCCTGGATAATCAGGTCGGGGGTCAGTTGGCGGTACGGGTGGTCGGTGCCTGGTTCCTGCATACGGGGGAGTATACCGGGTATGGTCGTGGCCGGCCTGATGGAAAAAAAGCCCCTCCGAAGAGGGGCTCAACGTCAAGGAACGGACAGTGTTGGCGCACCGTCCATAGAGAGAGACGCCGTTTGCCGGTGATATCTTCCAATGTGGGTGCCGCAACGAAGGAGCATCGAATCTTTGCGTTTGTAGGTATTGTGGCCGCCTTCGCAGTGGTTGACGAAATGCGCAAACTGCGGCTGAAAGTTTCGGGTATTCACCGGTGTTTGACGACCTGACGCGGGTCCGACTGGTTAGTTACAGCCCTTTAAAAATAACCGATCGCTTAATCCCTAACGACTTACCACATGCCGAAAACCATGCGCAGACTTCTTTCTACCACCGCTGTTTCGTCGACAGTCAGTCGGGTCAACGGGCCTTCGCCGAAGCGTGTTCTATCGAGTGCGCGAGGTTGATCAACGATGATCTGGCAGTCTTTCAGCAATCGGTCCCGCGCCGGTAGGGTGATACGCCAGAGGCCGAAATTTTGAAACACGCGGGTGGTGAGCGGCAGTATGACAATCATTGGCGTTCCGGCTGCTGTCAATTCGTCATTCTGCATCACCAGGACGGGGCGGATCTTGCTGACTTCCTGGCCGCGTGCAGGATTCAGGTTTGCCACCCAGACCTCGCCGCGGCGCACTACTTCCACCACTTGTCATCGGCGTGACCCAGTGCCTCGTTTTCCAGCGTAAGGAAATCCTCGGCGATGGCGTGGGCATCACGCGCAAGCTCAGCGTTTCCATAACCGGCGCGGGCTTCGGCAACGAACCGGCCCACAAAGCGTTCCTTTTCCTTGCGTTGCAAATAATCGGTGACAGCCTCCCTCAATAGCTCCGAGCGGGATTTGTTTTGCCGACGGGCTTCCTGGTTGAGCTGCTCGTTCAGATCATCGGGGATGCGCAGGCTGACGGTACTCATAGGGAAATGCCTCACAAAATGCAGTCAATATGTTAATACATAATGTAATACAAAATGTACTTAATCGCAACGCAAGCCTGAATCCTGTATAAAACCATTAAAAATATAGTGAAAAAGTTTTTCTCATCGAATCAGAGGCCCTGGCGTGCAGAAATTCGACCGCATCCTGGAGTTGCACCAGCTGTTTGCATCTCGCCGCAGGCCGGTTTCCATGGACGAAATCCGGCGCGAGCTGGCCTGTTCCGACTCCACCGCCCGGCGCACTCTGCGCTATCTGCGCGACTTTCTCGATACGCCGCTGGAATACGACCGCGAGCACAACGGCTGGCGGTACACCGGCGAGCTGAATCATCGCTATGAAATCCCGGGTCTGTGGTTCAGCCCGGAAGAACTCTATGCCCTGTTGGTCTCGCACCAGCTGCTCAATGAATTGCAGCCCGGCCTGCTTAGCCGCTATATAGACCCGGTAAAAGACAAAATCGAAGACCTGTTGAAAAAACAGGGCGGCGCCGCACCCGAGGTCGCCCGCCGGGTGCGTATTTTGCAGATGGCGGCCCGGCCGGCGGACCTGGCGGCGTTCCGCCGCTTTGCCAGCGCGCTACTGGAACGCCAACAGGTGCGCGTGTTGTACCACGGTCGCGAACGCGACCAAACCACCGAACGGGTCATTTCGCCGCAACGGCTGGTTTACTACCGCAGCAACTGGTACCTGGACGCGTGGTGCCACTTGCGCAAAGGCTTACGCAGTTTCGCGCTTGATCGCTTGCATCTGGTAGAGATACGCGACGACACGGCGAAGGAGATCAGCGACCCGGCGCTCGACCGGCATTACGCCACGGCCTTCGGTATTTTTGCCGGTGTACCTAAATACACAGCCGTGCTGCATTTCACCCCCGAGGCGGCGCGCTGGGTAGCGGACGAGCAGTGGCATCCGGGGCAGGAGGGTAAGGTGTTGAAGGACGGTGGTTACCAGCTGAAAGTGCCTTACAGTGATGATCGAGAGTTGATTATGGATATTTTACGATACGGCGCGGAGGTGCAGGTGCTGAAACCGAAAGGACTCAGGGATAGCGTAGCCGTACGATTAAGGAAAGCCGCTGCCCTGTATAAAAAATAAATTTGCCTGGTCAGGTTTTGATAGAGCGGAAAGGCATAATAGCCTAAATTAACATATAGAGTGTGATTGCCATTTCACCTTGGCCGGTACGATTGCGGTGATAGCTGGAGGTTGGTTTGACCAGGAGGAGTTCGATGCTGATGAAGTTGGCGCAGTAGTGGCGGGATTTTGGTAACGTCACCGGGCATGCGGCCGGTCGAGCAGCTGCCATGATGTAACACGCAAGATTGAGCGGGGCGGAGAGTATTGGATGGAATTTAAGAGCTATGCGAGCTTCTTCAAGCAGGCGACGGGGCTGGACGGTAACCCATATTTCTACCAGGAGGACTTGGCCAATAGCGGCTCGTTCCCCGCCTTGCTAGAAGTTCCGACCGGCATGGGAAAGACCGCTGCCGTCATCCTCGCCTGGCTTTGGAAACGCTTGAACAGTGATGCAGACATCCCGCGCCGGCTGGTCTGGTGTCTGCCGATGCGGGTGCTTGTGGAGCAGACAAGGCAGTGCGTCGACAACTGGCTGAAGAACCTGAGCCTGGGCCAGGATATCAAAGTACACGTGCTGATGGGCGGGGAAGACGTCGAAGACTGGGATGTGCTTCCCGAGCAGGCGACAATCCTGATCGGCACGCAGGATATGCTGATTTCGCGCGCACTGAACCGCGGATATGGCATGTCGCGATACCGTTGGCCGATGCATTTCGGTTTGTTGAACAATGACTGCCTGTGGGTGCTGGACGAAGTGCAATTAATGGGGGCAGGACTTGCCACAACGGCTCAACTTCATGCGTTCCGGAAGTCCCTCGGTACCTTTGGTAAGAACCAATCGCTGTGGATGAGTGCCACGGTGAATCCCAAATGGCTCGAGACCGTCGATCTGAGTGCCGACGACCTGGGTGTCCCCATAAAACTGACCGATCAGGATAAAGCCCGCAGTAAGACCTATAAGGCGGTCAAGCCGTTGGGCAAGGCCAACAGCATGATGGGTGACACGGGGGCACTGGCCGACGAAGTCCTAAAAGCTCATCAACCGGCTGGTCGTACATTGGTCATTGTTAATACAGTGGCACGGGCTATGGATATCTTCAAGAAGCTCGAAGTTCAATCAAAAAAGCGCAAACTAGAAGTATCTACGGTGCTGATTCACTCGCGTTACAGGCCAGCGGAGCGGGCTGACAAAATCAAGCGCCTGCTCAGCGATCCACCGCCGGAAGGCAGTATTATTGTCAGCACCCAAGTTGTTGAAGCCGGTGTTGACGTATCTGCCCGTATCCTGTTTACCGAACTCGCGCCCTGGGCTTCGCTGGTGCAGCGCTTTGGCCGTTGCAATCGGCGTGGAGAATGCGAACAGGAGTCTCCCGCGCAGGTTTATTGGATTGATCCGCCGCAGGATGAGAAGCACTATGAAAAGGCAGCGTTACCTTACGACCCAGATGCCTTGGTCACTTCGAAGAAACTTCTGGAGCAATGCCACCATGGGGTGGGTCCCGAAGCGCTGGATGCGGTGGATACTGAACTGGAATTCAGACGCGTCCATGTGATCCGCCGTAAGGATCTGATCGAACTGTTCGATACGACTCCCGATCTGGCCGGTAATGACCTCGATATTGACCGCTATGTCAGAGACAGCGACAGCAGTGATGTTCAGGTATTCTGGCGTGATGTGCTGGCGAAGCCAGCGGACGATGAGCCGATGCCGCAGCGTGACGAGCTGTGCCCGGCCCCCATTGGCGATTTCAAGACGGTTGTCGGAAAACTGACCGGCAAAGCAGAGTTAAGAAAACGGGAAATCCACACCGCCTTCCGCCGCAATTTCCTTGAGCGTCGTTGGGAACCCGTGCGCGACACGGAAATCTATCCCGGCCAGATGTACATGCTGGCTTCCATAGCGGGGGGTTATACTGCTGAATTAGGCTGGACTGGGGATGTGGCCAGGAATGCCAAGGGTTCAGTTACAGTTGTTCCGCGTAAAGAACAGCGAATTGCTACCGATAGTGATAACGACGCCGAGCCTTATTCGCAGATCGGTGTTTGGCAGGAACTTTCAAAGCACAGCGCGCAAGCCCATAAAGAACTCCAAGGAATCCTCGCACACCTGCGACATCTGAGCGGTTTTTACGAACCGTTGCTGACGGCTATCCGCTGGCACGATCTCGGCAAGGCGCACTGGGTCTTCCGTCATGCCTTACCCGATGGCATGCGCGATCCGTTTATCCCGTGGGCAAAGGCGCCGAGGAAGGGCTGGAAGCGCTATGCCCGAAAACACTTTCGTCACGAACTCGCCTCTGCCCTGGCGGTATTGCAGGAGTCCGGGGGACTTATTGCGGATAATCAGCGCAACCTGATCGCATATTTGGTCGCAGCACACCATGGCAAAGTGCGCCTTTCGATCCGCTCGCTGCCGGGAGAGAAAAAACCGGACGATGCCGCGGTGCGCTTTGCTCGCGGTGTTTGGGATGGCGACCCCCTTCCCGAAACCGACCTCGGTGACGGTCTGGTGGCGCCACCGGTCGAGCTGTCGCTGGAGCCGATGGAGTTGGGTCTTTCGGCAAGCGGCCAACCCAGTTGGGCGGAACGCATGCTCTCGCTGCGCGACGATCCAGAACTTGGCCCGTTCCGTTTGGCCTATCTGGAATGTCTGCTGCGCGCCGCCGATATGCGCGTATCGGCGCGGATTGCGGGGGATGACGCATGAAACTGACCAGCTTTGAAGCCATCGTTCGCGTGCTGAACGAGGCCGGCGTCCGCTACCTGGTCGCCGGCGGACTGGCGGTGAATGCACACGGCTATTTGCGTTTCACGAAAGACGCCGATTTCGTTATCCAGTTAATTCCGGACAATATCAGACAGGCCCTCACCGCCCTGGCAACGTTGGGCTACCGGCCATTGGCGCCGGTGACTGTGGAGCAATTTGCCGATCCGGCCACTCGCGAGAGATGGATACGGGACAAGGGCATGCAGGTCCTGCAACTCTGGAGCGACGGCCATCGTGAGACATCCATCGATATATTCGTCTATGAGCCGTTTCCGTTCGACAAGGAATATGACAGTGCGCTGATCAAGCCCCTATATGGCTCCATGCCAGTGCGGTTTGTCAGTATCCCGACCTTGATCAAGATGAAAGAAGCGGCAGGCAGGGAACAGGACAGGATAGATATTGAACATCTGCGGATGAGGCTGGAAGACGATGCCGGAGAATGAATCACAGACAAAAGATTTCGATTGGCGAATGACGACTTTCGAGGGCTCGCGCCGTGAGCAACTGCGCCGCTGGGCGCAACTGCCACTGGAAAATATAGTGCAGGCCATCGAAGAGATGCAGGATATTTCACAACAGCTTGCTGTTGCTCCACCCTCACCGCAGGGTACGCATCACGAATCAGAACGATCAGCAGGGGTAGGGGAGTCAACTACCGAGTATGGCAAGTTGGGAGAGAATCACGAGATTGTACTAAAAGGTTGCACCCCCGAACCGCTGATGAATTATCTCAAGGCGCTGGGTGTTCTGCGACTGGTTAGCGAACAAGTTGATCCAGGTACGCGAGGATTTTGGCGCAATGATGAGTTTATGCTTAAAAGTTGCCTGGACTTCAAGAGCATGCTCGAATTTTTTATGACACGTTACGAACCAACGCCTATTTTCTCGCCCTGGAATGGCGACGGTGGTTTTTTAACAGAGGGTGGCTCGGCCTATGACGCGATAGAAAAAATCCGGTCGTTGAAAACGGGGCGCCTTGCCAGAATGCACAGTTTTATTGACGATCTTCATGATGTCACCTCGCTCAAACAACTGGGTGCTGCGCGCGCCAAAGCCAAAAAAATGCAAAGTCAGTGTAACGAAAAGTATGGGACAAAAGCCGACAAGTGGAAGAAGAAAGCAACCGAGCAAGAGAAGGAAATTTATACAGCATTAACCAAGCAGATAAAATCTATCAAGCAGAGCTTGATTTTCCTCCTTCGTAACGAATATCCCAGCGAAAGTCTGCCTTGGCTAGACGCTTGTCTAGCAATAAATCAGAGTGAGATCGCGATGTCGCCAATTTTGGGCTCGGGTGGCGTAGATGGTCGCATGGAGTTTTCCGCGAATTACCTGGCAAACGTAATTGAAATCCTAGGTCATGAAAACAGCCGGGAATGGCTGGAAAAATCTTTATTCAATGCGGGACTACCGGTTCTCGCGAAGACTTCCATAGGGCAATTCGCTCCCGGCTCCGTCGGCGGTGCAAATGCGACGCAAGGCATGGAAGGTGATTCTCTCGTCAATCCCTGGGATTACGTGTTGATGCTGGAGGGGGTCGTGTTGTTAGCCGGCTCTGTGAGTAGAAAGCTGGGGGTTAATCAAGGCCCGCGAGCAGTATTCCCCTTCACAGTCTACTCTCAGGCCGCGGGGGAAGCGTCACTTGCGCAAAAGGAGTCCAGAGAGTCACGCGGTGAAATCTGGCTGCCGTTATGGCGACGGCCAGCGGCGGTTGGTGAAGTTAGACAGATATACTCGGAAGGTCGCGCCGAACTATGTGCCAAGCAGGGCTATTCCGCCGTCGATTTTGCTCGCGCTGTCGCTGATCTTGGCGTAGATCGTGGAATTGTTGGTTTTTCTCGCCAAGGATTTCTGAAGCGTAACGGGTTAGCGTTTATCGCCACGCCATTGGGTCGTTTCGATGTCCGTGTTCGCGAAAATGCAAATTTGCTACAAGATATCGATACCTGGCTGGACAGGTTTCGCTCAGCCTGCAAAGTAGGCCAGAAAGGTGAGGCGCCTGCACGACTAACCAGTGCCTTGCGGCGCATCGACAGTGCTATCTTCGACTATTGTCGCTACGGAGGCCGTCTTTATTTTCAGGCCATACTGATCGCTCTGGGCCGCGCGGAGCGTGAATTGATGCGCGATGGTAGGTGGGCAGAAAAGAACCGTGTACAACCCCTAGCCGGTCTGTCGGCAGCCTGGGTCGAGGCATCCCGTGATGCCAGTCCCGAATACGAGCTGGCTTTAGCATTGGCGGATATACATGCCGGCGATAAGGTCGGCCCGTTACGCGCCAACCTCGAGCCAGTGCGGTATGGTTGCCGCAAGGACGGAGCGGCCTTTGCGTCCTGGGCAGAAAAGGATCGTGCCGTGGTTTGGAATCAGGCTGACTTGAGCGGCAATCTGGCGGCGGTGCTCACTCGCCGCATGCAGGATGCGGCCCGCCAAGGTAGTTCACGCCTGCCCTTGTGGTCATCGCGCAGCGCGTCCCTGAGTTCAGTCGCCGCCTTTCTGGCGGGTCAAACGGACGATGACCGATTGCAAGATCTATTGTGGGGTTTGCTACTGATAGATACATCGAAGAGTGAATCCGGAAAAAGGGCAAAAGCGGTGAAAATAGGTGGTGCTTCGCCATTGCCCCGCTTGTACGCATTGCTGAAACTCTTATTCCTGCCCGCATCCTTTGTCTATCAGGCCGGGCATTGGCACTATGCGCGCAGTGGGGAGAGCGGCATTACCGTCCGCCCTGAACCGCGCATTCTACCCTTATTGCAGGCCGGACGGGTAGATGATGCCATGCGTATCGCAGCGCGTAGGCTCAATGTCAGTGGCCTGCAGGCTATGATTACCCGCGCCGAACAGGGCGGAGCCGACCAGCAAAGTCAGCGCCTGGCGGCCGCATTGCTGTTTCCAATCGATTCATCTTCGCTCGGCCGGTTGTTGCACATGGTCGTGCGCGAGGATTCCAGCGCTACCCGCATGCAAGGAGAACCTGTATGAGCATTGATTACGAAAAACTTAAAGACGAACCGCGTCTGCTGATGGAGGCAAAGCTCAAGCCACTGCAAGGCGAGCGGTTTCAGCCGACCGGTTTCGCGGACCTTGGCCCGGCGCGCTACACGCTGCCTGACGGCACCGAAATGCTCCTGGTCGAGTCCGCTCAGTCAGTCGCCAACCGTGTGGAGTTGGCCTGCTGGGACGAATCTAACGACGACTTGATTCCAGAGTTTAAGGGTTTGCCTTATATCTTGGTGAAAAATGAAAAAGGTGAAAATCTCACTAATTCTATTCTCGAAGCGCATCGAATCAATTCACCTTATATTCTTGAAGGTAAGGATAAGACTGTTTTTGATTACCTTAAAAAGGATGCGGCAGGCATGGAAATCGGGCCGATTAAACTCAATGATCTGGCAAAGCTTGTTTTTAAATATGACGCCAATGCCGTGCTCCATGGCGTATTTCTTGCCAAAAGCGAGCTAGCAGGCGGTCGATTGCGGATGGCGCGGGCGTTGTCAGGTTTTATCGAGGCCCTCAACGTGCGTGCGGCCGACAGCGGTGGCGTTAAAAATGATCGCGTCGATCCATCTGGCGATACAAAACAAGGGTTCGGCAACGTCCCCTTCCATCGCACGGAGTTTACAGCGCAAGACATTACAGCCTATTTCAACCTCGACCTCGCTCTCCTGCGTGGTTACGGATTGGGCGGCGATGCAACCCGACTTTTGATCGCGCTGGCATTGTTTAAGATTCGCCGATTTCTCTCCACCGGCCTTCGTCTGCGGACCGCCTGCGATTTGCAAGTTATTGGTGATGTTAACGTAACCCGGCCAAATGACTTTGCCGTGCCTGATGAGCAAAGTTTGTTACAGGAATGCCAATCACTGATTGGAAAATGTAAAGACCAGTTCGCTGGGATTACAGCGGTCAAGTGGCAGCCATCAAAGAAAAAGGGCGCGAAAGCCAAGAAGGAGGATGAAGAGAATAACGAGGGGGCCGGCGCGTGATCGGAATCGCCCTTTCATTTCCTTCGGGCCGCTATCATGCCACCCCCTGGAATCGGCATGTGAACGAGGCGGCGCCGGAATGGCCGCCTTCGCCCTGGCGGCTGCTGCGTGCTCTGATCGCAGTGTGGAAGCGAAAATACCCGGAACTGAGCGACAATCTCGTTGAAAACACGCTTCGTCAATTGGCGACGCCGCCACAGTTTATGCTGCCTCCGGCGAGCACAGGTCACACGCGTCATTATATGCCGTGGTTCAAGAAAGGCCCGGACGACAGAACACTGGTTTTTGATGCCTTTGTCGCCCTGCCCAAGGAAGCCGTGATCCATATTTTTTGGTCCCTGGCGGAACTTAAAGCCGCTGAGCGGGACGTACTCGAAACCCTGCTGGGCGGACTGAACTTTCTGGGGCGCGCGGAAGCCTGGTGTCAGGCCGAGCTATTGTCTGGTGAGCCCGCTGCTATCAATTGTCAGCCGTTAAACGGCCGGTCTTTAACACCAGACGGTGAAATTGTGCAGGTCCTTTGCGCCGATCCGGATACTGCCTTCAGTGATGACCACGTTGTCAGCATCGAGAAGATCAGCCGAGGTCGCGGTAAGAACAAGGTGACGAAAGAACGGCGCACCAGTCCCTATGATCCGGCCTGGAACCTGTGTATCGAGACCCTGAAGATACACAAGGAGAAATGGTCCGATCCGCCGGGCTCGCGGTGGATTTCATATTATCGGCCAAAAGACTGCTTCCGGGTAAAGCCCGCCAGCGGCTGGCGGGCAAAACCTCAAAAACGTTGTTTCCAGGTCGCACGCTACACTTTGGACTCCACTGTCTTGCCGCTGGTAACCGAGACATTGCCAATTGCAGAGTTGGTGAGGCGGGAGCTTATGGGGAGATACGGGCGATTGAACCGCGACGCGGATGGCGGCAAGGGACGCTCGGCCACTTTTTCCGGAAAGGACAACGAGGGGCAAAAGCGCCTGGACCCACACGTGCATGCTTTCTACCTACCCACTGACGAAGATGGTGACGGTCGGCTGGACCACCTGACGGTATTTGCTGAGGAAGGCTTCAGCGCAGGTGAACTCAAAGCGCTGGATTGGCTTGACCGGCTTCGCAGTGCAGAGCGCGACCCCTCAAGGCACCCTTTGCGTCTGGTTCTGATCGGTTTGGGGAATAGCGATGACTACCGGCCCGGCCCGCTGGCCGAGTCGCGCGCATGGGTTTCCGTTACCCCGTTTCTTGTGCCGCGACATCCTAAACGAAAAGGCGAAGAGGCATGCTACTGGCGTTCGCGCGATCAAGCAGAATTGGCCCAGGCTAGGCAGCATGGCAGACAGGTCAAACAGCATATACTGGCTGACCAAGCGGGCTGGCTGGGATGGGCTGTGCGCGAGGAACTGCACCGCTGGATTGACCACAAACCATGTCTGGCCGGGTTGAACGTGGAATCTATAAAAATCAGCCCGCTGACCAATGAAAATGGTGTGTTCTACATTGCTGATCGCTGGAGATCCATTCAGTTCAAGCGTTTCCGTCAGAAACGCAACGATGATGGAGGTTGCCGGCTAACGGGCGCGTTCCGTATCGAGTTTCCACAACCTGTGCCAGGTCCCATTGCATTGGGCCACTCCAGCCATTTCGGAATGGGATTGTTTTTGCCGGCATAAATGGGTCCACGACGTCTGCACCAGCGCTGATGGCGACAGTACAGCTAACGGTCTCTGGTTAGGTGAATGCTCCAGATTCTCTGAAATCAATACACCACTGCCGCAATCGCTGTGAGAAAAAATAGGCTATCCGGTTCGTTAGGCGGCTCGAAACTTATCACCGAGGGATCGAGCTCCATATGAATTCCCCACAAGACAAGCTGTTCAAACAGCGCTGCGACTGTTTCATGCCTAAGCACGGAAACGTGCCCGTGTAAGCACGTGCAAATATTCCCAGGGCATCGCTCCACAGAAAACCGGTTCAATTTTTCTGGTTCCAATCGCCTGAATAATCCATGCAAGAGGTGAGTGTCCTGACAGAAGACCTGAAACCAATACGTTGGTGTCAACCCCCGCTTTCAAGTCGGCGCTCGTGCCTGGCCGCCTCGATTTCAGCATGTATGCCTTCAAGTGTGAGCTTGTCCGTTCCCTGTTTTCTGGCCTGTTCACGGATTTCCTGCACGAGCCGGCCAAAGCGCCGGCGGTGCTGGTCTTTCAAGTCGGGTCCTATGGTCCTTTTGAAGGGGGCGGGCGTCGGTTAACGCCAGGGATGGACAAAAAGCTAAGAAAATCCCGGCCGATACCGACATAGCAGGTAAAGGGCATTAAGACGAGGATGCCATGGACCACAACAGCCAACAGGAACTGCCGCTGCCATTTCCGGAGCTCTCGGGCGATTCGCCATTGTTGCCCGCGCGCATGGTCAATGAGTTCGGGTACTGCCCGCGGCTGGCGTACCTGGAGTGGGTGCAGGGCGAGTGGGCGGAATCGGGTGATACCGTGGAAGGCCGCCACGTGCATCGGCGGGTCGACCGGCAGGTTGGCAAATTACCTGAACAAACGGATGATTTTGAAAAATTTCATGCCCGCTCCATTGAGTTGTCTTCCAATCGCCTGGGCCTGATCGCCAAGTTGGATCTGGTCGAGGGCGACGACGGCAAAGTCACGCCAGTCGACTACAAGCGCGGCAAGCGCCCGCATGTGGCCAAGGGCGCCTATGACCCGGAGCGAATCCAACTGTGCGTGCAGGGCATGCTGCTGGAAGAACACGGTTATCACTGCGGCGAAGGGATTCTGTATTTTGCGGCTTCCAAGGAGCGCGTGCGTGTCGAGTTTGATGAAGAATTACGTAATCTCACCCTCTCGGCCGTCAATGGTCTGCGCCTGATCGCCGCCGGCGGGCGGATGCCCGCGCCACTGGACGACAGCCCCAAATGCCCGCGTTGTTCACTGGTCGGCATCTGCCTGCCGGATGAAATCAATTTTCTGCGCAAAGCCGACACTTCGCCGCGCCCGCTCGCCGTAGGCCGCGCGGAAGCTCTGCCGCTCTATGTGCAGGCCAACCACGCCAAAGTGGCCAAGAAGGGTGAAACCCTGGAAGTCTCGATCGACGACAAGAAGGTGACCGCGGTGCGCCTCCTGGACGTATCGCAACTGGTGCTCATGGGGAATGTCTATGTCACCACACCTTGTCTGCACGAACTGATGCGACGCGAAATCCCGATAACCTGGCATTCCTACGGTGGCTGGTTTCTGGGGCACAGCACGGGTCTGGGGCATAAAAACGTTGAGCTGCGCACCGCGCAGTACCACACCAGTTTCGACAGTGCGTTGTGTTTGCAGCTGGCGAAAACCCTGGTGCGCAACAAAATCGTGAATTGCCGCACGCTGCTGCGGCGTAATTGGCGGGGCGAGGAAGATGTGCAGCCCCTGCTGGATGCGCTCAAGGGCGATGCCAGAAGTGTCGCCCGCGCTGAAAACCAACAGACTCTACTGGGCATAGAGGGCGCGGCCGCGGCACGTTATTTCGGCGCATTCGGCAATCTGATCAAGCACGACAGCGATACGCAAAGCTTTGTGTTCGATTTTGCACGGCGTCAGCGCAGACCACCGCCGGATGCGGTGAACGCGTTGCTCTCCTATGCCTATACGGTGTTGGTACGCACCTGGGCGGTTACGCTCAGTGCCGTGGGTTTTGATCCGTACCGGGGGTTCTACCATCAGCCGCGCTACGGACGTCCGGCATTGGCGCTCGATCTGATGGAACCGTTCAGACCTTTGATCGCCGAATCGGCCGTGATTTCCGCCATCAACAACGGTGAAGTCCGCCCCGGCGACTTCATATCCGCAGGTGGTGGCGTGACACTGACCAGCGAAGGCAGAAAACGTTTCATCGGTGTGATCGAGCGGCGTTTAAGCCAGGAAGTTACACACCCGTTGTTCGGCTACCGGATCAGTTACCGCCGCATACTGGAAGTGCAGGCACGGTTGTTGGGGCGGTTTCTGCTCAACGATATCGACCATTATCCTGAATTTATCACTCGGTAGTGCTTATGGATGAGCATCTTTACGTTATCACCTACGATATCAGCGACACCAAACGCTGGCGTGCCGTATTCAAATTGATGAAGGGCTACGGTGAATGGCTGCAGTTATCGGTATTCCAGTGCCGGTTGAACCGTAAACGGCACGCAGAGTTGCTCGCCACGCTTGATGAAATTATCCACCATAAAGACGATCATATATTGATGCTCGACCTCGGCCGGGCCGAGAACGTCAATCCCAGGGTTGTGAGCCTGGGTAAAGCATTTCAGCCGGTGGATCGTCAAGTGGTTATTGTGTAAAGTCTACGTGGTGCCTGGAAGTTGTTTGCCTGGGTGGTGCGAGCGCTCCAGTCACGGTGAATTTCCCAGGCAGTGCTCGCAAGCGGTAAGCTCTTTAAAAATCGGGATAAATATTTTTTTTGAAGGACCTGATGGGTGATTTCATCTTATTTGCGCAGAGAACTGGGTAGTGCTCGAAACTGCGTGTTCTTCCAGTATAAAATTAGGCGGTTATCGGCCAGCTGTTATCCGAGGCGTAATGCCTCGGCCTCATTGAAGCACGGTTGATGAAATTGTCGACGCCTGGGAGGGTGGCGGTTATCCGAGGCGTAATGCCTCGGCCTCATTGAAGCAAGGAGACTCGACTCGACATCGTTAGACCGGTGAGCGGTTATCCGAGGCGTAATGCCTCGGCCTCATTGAAGCGGCAGCGTAAACACCAGGTAGAAAGCGCGGCGGAACAGGTTATCCGAGGCGTAATGCCTCGGCCTCATTGAAGCGAAAATTGTTCATGCTCACTATTATTTGAATTCATCGTTATCCGAGGCGTAATGCCTCGGCCTCATTGAAGCGGCCAACGCGCAGCAGTTTGCCGAGGTTCGGGTTGTATGTTATCCGAGGCGTAATGCCTCGGCCTCATTGAAGCCACGCTAACCACAAAAACTTGCTGACCAGCGGTGTGATGTTATCCGAGGCGTAATGCCTCGGCCTCATTGAAGCTTACTCAGGACGCGGATTATGACCTTCCTGCCTTTGGTTATCCGAGGCGTAATGCCTCGGCCTCATTGAAGCCTTACGGTGGATCTGGCACTATAGACCCACTTGGCCCATGTTATCCGAGGCGTAATGCCTCGGCCTCATTGAAGCAAAACAGCCTGCCTGCACTCCGGGCCCGCGAGATGAAGTTATCCGAGGCGTAATGCCTCGGCCTCATTGAAGCATCGTCAACGTTATATCAGTCGTTGGAGAGCGATGCAGTTATCCGAGGCGTAATGCCTCGGCCTCATTGAAGCTTTAGTTAGTAAATTACCCCAAAAAGACTGGTGGGGAGGTTATCCGAGGCGTAATGCCTCGGCCTCATTGAAGCTTATAATAGGATGCGCACATGTCAATGGAAATAATAACGTTATCCGAGGCGTAATGCCTCGGCCTCATTGAAGCTGTATGACCCCACCGTCAACGACAACAAGGGTGAGACGTTATCCGAGGCGTAATGCCTCGGCCTCATTGAAGCGGTGACAACCCGCTGCTCTGTGCAACTGGAGCGACTTCGGTTATCCGAGGCGTAATGCCTCGGCCTCATTGAAGCGGGTGTACTCATTACCCTTCCAAGTATCCAGCGGGGGTTATCCGAGGCGTAATGCCTCGGCCTCATTGAAGCGGGACATCTCATTTTGGTCTGATGAGTCTCAGATTGTTATCCGAGGCGTAATGCCTCGGCCTCATTGAAGCCGTCCGCTGCCAGTACTCACCCTCCCTAAACCTTCCTCGTTATCCGAGGCGTAATGCCTCGGCCTCATTGAAGCCATGCGCCGCATGTGGTTAACTCGTGCCCGTATCAACCTGTTATCCGAGGCGTAATGCCTCGGCCTCATTGAAGCCTGTGAAATTAAGTCCAAAAAATTGGGGCGATTTTCAGGTTATCCGAGGCGTAATGCCTCGGCCTCATTGAAGCTGGCGCAACCAGCTGTATGATTTTTCTGTCAATGCGGTTATCCGAGGCGTAATGCCTCGGCCTCATTGAAGCGTAGGTACCCACCGAACTCATCCCTAACTGGTTGCAGGTTATCCGAGGCGTAATGCCTCGGCCTCATTGAAGCAAAAAGTGTCCGATTTGGACCCTGCGGTTTATGACCAGTTATCCGAGGCGTAATGCCTCGGCCTCATTGAAGCGCGGAGGAAGGTGCAGAATATTCATATCCGTCCTCCTGTTATCCGAGGCGTAATGCCTCGGCCTCATTGAAGCCTACTCAGTTTCACGCGACGGGAAACCCTGGTGGTCGTTATCCGAGGCGTAATGCCTTGGCCTCATTGAAGCAGCGGTGGGCACAGGCGGATAGGGCCTTTGAGTCAGACGTTATCCGAGGCGTAATGCCTCGGCCTCATTGAAGCAACAGGTATTACTATCCTAAAATGCTTTCCGGGAATGTTATCCGAGGCGTAATGCCTCGGCCTCATTGAAGCTCGGCCCCGCTGACAACCAGTTGCTGTACTATCTGCGTTATCCGAGGCGTAATGCCTCGGCCTCATTGAAGCTGCAGCGGCATCCATAAGCAGGCTGAGCAGCATTCAGTTATCCGAGGCGTAATGCCTCGGCCTCATTGAAGCGAATCAACGCGAGCCTGAAGACCGTGGCGCGGCTGTGTTATCCGAGGCGTAATGCCTCGGCCTCATTGAAGCCAACTTAGCCCTTCTTCTTAGCTCTCTTCGCCACCAAGTTATCCGAGGCGTAATGCCTCGGCCTCATTGAAGCAGTAGCCGCGCGATAGGTACGATGCGCGTGATTCTTGGTTATCCGAGGCGTAATGCCTCGGCCTCATTGAAGCCGATGAACACTTATCCGGGGTGATGTCGCTAGGCGAGTTATCCGAGGCGTAATGCCTCGGCCTCATTGAAGCATCGATCTTCCGGTATCAGCTACTAACTCAACTCCACGTTATCCGAGGCGTAATGCCTCGGCCTCATTGAAGCTTGCTGGCTTCGACTTCCTCGGCTTCCTTCTGCGTAGTTATCCGAGGCGTAATGCCTCGGCCTCATTGAAGCGTGCTAGGCGTCTCGACTGTAGCGCTCCAGGTCCCCGTTATCCGAGGCGTAATGCCTCGGCCTCATTGAAGCACCGTCTGTTACCAATGTAGGGGCCGTGTCAGCGTCTAGTTATCCGAGGCGTAATGCCTCGGCCTCATTGAAGCATTAAACTGTATTGGTAAAGTTATTTTGTCGCGGGTTTATAGGAATTCCAGTGCTGTTTTGCGTACGGATTTACCCATGTTGCCCCTACTGCCACTCATCGCCCTGAAAGAGCGTGTTTCAATGCCTTTTATCGAACGCGGCCAGAGTGGCGCGCGCCTTGCCGGTGTGTGCGGGAGAGGACGAAGGTCCGCCTACATGCTTTTGGGCAACCAGGCGGTATTGCCCGCGCATGCGCGGTTCACGTAAGCGCCGGAGACGTCCTCTGCTCGATGCGCCCGCTCATCCAAGCTGTGAAATCGGTTTCCGTCAGCGGTCGGGCGATGAAGTAACCCTGGCCGTGATCGCAGCGCAGTATTTCCAGGATATCCCAGTTGTCCTGGGTTTCGATGCCTTCGGCCACCACGGTCAGCCCGATGTTGTGTGCCAGGTCGATCAGGGCGCGGACTATAACAGCCGAGTTGTCGTTGTGGGTGATATCGACGACAAAGGAGCGGTCGATTTTGAAGGCGCGAACCGGCAAGGTGCGCAGGTAGGCCAGCGAGGAATAGCCGGTGCCGAAATCGTCGATGACGATACTCACGCCGAGCGCCGAGATTTTGCTCAATACTTCAAATGAGCGCTCGCGGTCCTGCATGACGGCGGTTTCGGTCAGCTCCAGCTCCAGCATTCGGGCGGCCACTCCGTGGCGGTGCAGCGCCCGTCGAATCTGTTCGGGCAAGCCGATGTCCTGAATATTGCGCGCCGACATGTTCACGGCGATTTTTACGCCCATGCCGCGATCCTGCCAGCGCCGGTTCTGCGCCAGGGCCTGGTTCAGAACCCAGAGCGACAGCGGCCGAATCAGTTCGTGATTTTCGACCTGGGGAATAAATTCCTCCGGCGGCACCAAGCCGTGCTCCGGGTGCCGCCAGCGCAGCAGCGCTTCGGCGCAGACGATGGTGCCGCTGGCGATGTCGACAATTGGCTGGTAGTGCAACACCAATTGGTCGCTGCGGATGGCGTCCTGCAGTTCGGTCATCAGCGCCAGACGCCGCGGGGTATGCGGATCGTTCTCCGCGGCATAGAGAGAAAAGCCGCTGCCACGGTTTTTCGCGCTGTACATCGCCACATCGGCGCAGCGTAGCAGGGCGCCGGCGTCGGTGCCGTGTTCCGGATAGAGCGCCAGGCCGATGCTCGCCCCCACTCGGACCTTGATGCCAGAGACTTCGAACGGTTCGTGAAGTGCATTGAGAATGCGCTGCGCGCAGGCTTGCGCGCCGCGCACATCGCCGGCGGCGTAATCGACCACGGCGAATTCATCCCCGCCCAGTCTGGCGATAATCTCACCGTGGCCCAGATGGGCGCGCAGGCGTGGGCCGAGTTCGCGCAGCACTCTGTCGCCCGCCTGGTGGCCCAGCGTATCATTGATTTCCTTGAACCCGTCCAGATCGATGAGGCCCAGCGTGAAGCAGGCAGGCCGGGCGGCCCCCGGGGATTGCACGCGACCCAATTCGCGGTGCAGAAAATAACGATTGGGAAGGCCCGTGAGTGAGTCGTGGACCACCTGGTGTTCCAGGGCTTCGGTTTGGCGCCGGCGCTCACCGATTGTGCGCGCTTGAACGGCGGCCAGGCAGGTCAGCAGAGAGGTCACCAGGGCGCCTGCAATCAGTATCCACGGCAGCCGGTCACGTATGGGGGGAAAGGTGAATCCATCCCCGGGGGCAATCTGCAGATACCAACGCGTGCCGCCCAGCGACAACGGGGCGATGTAGGCCAAGGCTGCATCCCGGCCGAACTGGAAAGCCGGGCGGTTGACCCGTCTTGGGGGTGTGCGATCGGCAGCCTCTTGGGGCTGATCGAAAATCTCCGTGTGCAGTGTCTGGTAGAGCTCGGTATCCTGGAGATCGGCCAGCAGTTCGGGTAGCGAGAACTCGGCGAAGACAAACCCGTTCAGCGCCGCGCGACGTTCGCGTACGCTTGAGACCTGCTGAGGATGTCGATAGATCGGCACCAGCAACAGCGAAAAGCGCCGGGTGTGGGCATCGCTTCCCGCCGTGATCCAGCGCGTGCCGATAGGCACGCCGCTATCGCGCGACAGTGCGCAAAAGGGTCGGGCGATCTGTTCCGCACACAGGCGTTCTCCCGGGAACCCCAACGGTGCTACCGACGGCGCAAGGTATTTGACCAGGACCTGGCCGGCGTTGTGCACGTGGTCGTTTTGCCGCTGCGCGAAGCCCACCCGGTGCAGCTCGCGATTGTGTTCCAGGATGCCGGTGCTGAGCAGATAGGACTGGAATTCATCGTCGTGGACCTGCTCGCTGGAGTCAAACAGCGCCCGGATGCCGATCAGCGCGTGGATATTGAGGTTGATGCGCTCTTGCAGCGCGTTCTGCAGATCGCGCGCCCGCTGCACGAAATAAGCGTGCTCCTGAAAGCGCGCCGCATCAAGGTGTCGGTGCACGGCCACCAACGTCGCCGCTACGCCAATGGTCGCCAGCAGATAGGCCGCGCCCCAGGTGCGCACATGTGTGGTAATCGGCCGTGCCACGAAGCGGATGCTGTCCCTTTGACGGTGCCCACACCGATAGTAGCGGCTGCGCCGGCAGGCGTCGAGGCAGCCTCCGCCCTATGTGCGCTTCAGCCGCCCGGCCCCTGGCGGCCGAGCGGGGGTGTGCGCGGCGGCACAGACGGGGCTCATTGCAGCAGAATAAACATGGCGCCATCGCCCCGCTGCACGTTGATGAGTAATTTGCGCTGTCCCTGTGCGGCCTGCCTGAAATCGTCCAGGCTGCGCAAGGTCCTGCGGTTGGCCGAGAGGATGATATCGTTTTTTCGCAGGCTGGCGCGCCAGGCGGGGCTGTCGGGCGCTACACCATCGACCAGGACGCCCTCGGTCTGCCCGGGGCGGCGCAGGGCTTCCGGCAGGTTGCTGAAGGTGGCGCCCGCCAACTGGTAATGCAGTTTTGCTCCGGCCAGCCGTTCCAGTTTGTTCGGTTCGATCACCAGCGATCGATGCAGGACTTTGCCGTCCCGCCAGACGGTCATCTCGACGCGAGAGCCGACCCGCAGCAGGCCGACGCGATTGCGCACCTCGCCCGAGTTGCTCACCGGTTTGCCATCGATCTCCAGAATGACATCCCCCACTTGCAGCTTGCCCCGGGCCGCCGGCGAGGCCGCCTGGATGCGCGAAATGACCGTACCGCTGTTGCGCTTGATGCCGATGGCGGCGGCCAGTTCGGGCGTCAGGTCCTGGGCGGTGATGCCCAGTTGGCCGCGCCGCACTTCGCCGTGTTCGACCAGCTGTTGCATGATGCTGTCAGCCATGTTGATGGGGATGGCGAAGCCGATCCCGACATTGCCGCCACTGGGCGCCAGAATGGCGGTGTTGATGCCGACCAGTTCCCCGCGCAGATTCACCAGGGCGCCGCCGGAATTGCCCGGGTTGATCGAGGCGTCGGTCTGGATGAAATCCTCATAGCCTTCGATGCCAAGGTTGGTCCGCCCCAGGGCGCTGACGATGCCTGAGGTCACCGTCTGCCCCAAGCCGAACGGATTGCCGATGGCGACGACGAAATCACCGACCCGCAGGGATTCCGAGTCGGCCAGTGGCAGGGCGGTGAGCTTTTGCGCCGGAATCTGGATCACGGCGATATCCGATTCCTTATCGGTGCCGAGCAGTTTGGCGTCGAATATGCGCCCGTCGCGCAGTTTCACGCTGATTTTATCGGCCTGCTCGATGACATGGTTGTTGGTCAGCACATAGCCGTGGGCGGCATCGACAATCACCCCCGAGCCGAGGCTCTGCGTCTGTTGCCGACGCGGCTGTTGGGGCAGCGCGAAAAAGTGGCGGAAGAAGGGGTCGAGCATGAGCGGGTTCTGTCTGACGTTCACATGGCCGGTGGCGGCTATGTTGACCACCGCCGGTGTGGTCTCTGCCAACATGGGCGCCAGGGTCGGCAGTGGCTGGCCGTTGACGCCGGCCGGCAACGACGCGAATAACGCGGTGGCGGGGCTGATCAACAACACGAGCAGGAGGGTAATAGGCAGGCTGGTACGACGGACTGTGTGGGGCAACGTCTGGGTCTCCCGGATGCGGTGGGCGTAAAGTAGTTAAAGACAAATCGTCGCCCGGCAAGTTCATGCGGCGTGAAATGCGTTGATTTCAGGCGAAATCCAAGAATATTAGAAACACAATATATAGTATTTCGGTCTTTTTGTGCGGATTTTGAGGGTGACTGATAAATGACTGCGGAATTAATGGAATAATTATTATAACTATTTATAAAATATAGTTTTTATATATAAAGTGTTTTATTCGTTTTAGGCTTGACAGAGCCCCCTGCGCGGCCTAATCTTAGAACTCGTTCACACAATATCTTGTGGTCATCCAAATACGCCTGATACTACCGGATGTGCCTTTGATATCCGCTGGCGACTGCCATAATAATGTTACAAGGAGTCGGTTATCACGATGAAATCAGTGCAGCTGAAGTCCGTCCCGACGCAGGTATCCGAAATACCCCTGCAGGATGCCTCCATGGATATATGGGACAAGAAATACCGTCTCAAGCGTAAAGACGGTGCACCGGTGGATGCCACCATCGATGAAACCTACCAGCGCGTGGCGCGCGCGCTGGCCGAGGTGGAGGAGACTCAGGACAAGCGCAGCCACTGGTACGAGCAGTTTCTCTGGGCGCTGCGTCACGGTGCGATTCCGGCCGGGCGCATCACTTCGAACGCCGGCGCGCTGGAACACAAGCCCGCCACCTCCACCATCAACTGCACCGTTTCCGGCACCATCGACGATTCCATGGACAATATCCTCGAGCGCGTTCATGAAGCCGGGCTGACCCTCAAGGCCGGCTGCGGCATCGGTTACGAGTTTTCCACGCTGCGCCCGCGCGGGGCCTATGTCTCGGGTGCCGGGGCCTACACGTCGGGGCCGCTGTCGTTCATGGATATCTACGACAAGATGTGTTTCACCGTCTCCTCGGCCGGCGGTCGCCGCGGCGCGCAGATGGCGACATTCGATGTCGGCCACCCCGATGTCATGGACTTCATCCGCGCCAAACGTGAAGACGGCCGCCTGCGGCAATTCAACCTGTCGCTGCTGATCACCCAGGAGTTTATGGAAGCGGTCAGCAACGACACCGACTGGAAGCTGGCCTTCCCGCTCAATGCGCAGGAAGCCGAGGTCGACGGGATCGACCTCTACGACCCCACCCAGGTGGTTTGGCGCGAGTGGCCCACGCACCGTCACTATCTGGCCAACGAGGCCGGGCTGGTGGCCTGCAAAGTCTACCGTGTTATCCGCGCGCGACGGCTGTGGGACATGATCATGACCTCCACCTATGATTTTGCCGAGCCGGGTTTTATTCTCATTGACAAGGTCAACGAGATGAACAACAACTGGTTCACGGAAAATATACGGGCCACCAACCCTTGCGGTGAGCAGCCGCTGCCGCCTTATGGCTCCTGCCTGCTCGGTTCGGTCAATCTTACCAAGTTCGTCCGCCACCCGTTTACCGACCAGGCCCATTTCGACTGGCAAGAGTTCGACAAGGTCGTCGCCGTATTTACGCGCATGTTGGACAACGTGGTCGAGATCAATGGCCTGCCGCTGGAGCAGCAGCGCCGCGAAATCATCAGCAAGCGGCGTCATGGGATGGGTTTTCTCGGCCTTGGCTCGACCCTGACCATGTTGCGAATGAAATACGGTTCAGATGAGTCGGTTGAATTTACCGCCAAGGTCAGTCAGGAGCTGGCGATGACCGGATGGCGGGTGGCACTGGATCTGGCCCGGGAGAAAGGCCCCGCCCCGATACTGGAGGAGAACTTTGAGGTCACCGCCGAAATGCTGCGCAAGCGCCCGGAAATGAAGCGCGACGGCTACAATGTCGGCGATCAGGTCAAAGGCAAAGTGCTGCACGCGCGCTACAGCCGCTATATGCAGCAAGTGGCCGGTATCGACCCCGGCCTGGTGGAAGCGTTGGCCGAAACCGGCGCACGCTTTACCCACCATTCGTCCATCGCGCCGACCGGTACCATCTCTCTGTCGCTGGCCAATAATGCCAGCAACGGCATTGAGCCGAGCTTCGCCCATCATTATTCCCGCAACGTGATCCGCGAGGGCCGCAAGACCAAAGAGAAGGTGGGTGTCTACTCCTTTGAGATGCTGGCTTACCGGGCGCTGGTGAATCCCCAGGCGATGCCTGGCGCTGAACAGGACGGGGCATCGCAATTGCCGGACTATTTTCTGTCTGCCGATGACATCAGCCCGAAAGCGCATGTGGATATCCAGGCCGCGGCGCAGAAGTGGGTGGATTCCTCTATTTCCAAAACGGCCAATGTGCCCACCGATTATCCGTTCGAAGAGTTCAAGGATATCTATCTCTACGCCTACCAGCAGGGGTTGAAGGGCTGCACGACGTTCCGTTTCAACCCGCAGGCCTTCCAGGGCGTGTTGGTAAAAGAAAAGGATCTCGCCAACACCACCTACCAGTTCACGCTGGCCGACGGCAGTGTGGTTCAGCTCAAAGGCAACGAGGAAATCGAGTATGACGGGGAGACCCATACCGCCGCCAATTTGTACGATGCCCTGAAAGAGGGCTACTACGGTAAATTTTGATCAGGCGGTATCTTAAGGAGAGCCACAGGGTGAAGAAAATCAGTCAGAAGATAGTCGGTTACGAAGTGGTCCGGGAAAACAGCCCGGATCAGGCGCAGGCCGCAGCGCCCGCACCGCAGGCCGTGGAAGACAAGGTGGTGCAGCTGCATGAAAAGCTCGAGCGCCCGGAGATGTTATTGGGCTCCACTTATAAAGTGAAAACGCCTTTGACCGAGCACGCGCTGTACATCACCATCAACGATGTACTCCTCAATGCGGGTACCCGGCACGAACTGCGGCGGCCGTTCGAGATTTTCATCAACTCGAAGAACATGGATCACTTTCAGTGGATCGTGGCGCTGACGAGAATTATTTCCGCGGTGTTTCGCAAAGGTGGCGATGTCACCTTCCTGGTGGAAGAACTGCGTTCAGTGTTTGACCCACGGGGCGGCTATTTCAAGAAGGGCGGTAAGTACATGCCTTCGCTGGTGGCCGAAATCGGCGATGCCATCGAATGTCATTTGCGCATGATCGGTATGCTCAAAGATGATGGCCTGGACGAACACCAGCGCAAACTGGTGGCCGAGAAGCGCGCCCAGTATGAAGGCGCCCAGAATGTTCAGAGCGCGGTGATCGCCGAAGCGGACGGTTTTCCGGAAGGCGCCCAGTTGTGCCTCAAGTGCAACACCAAAGCCACAGTAAAAATGGACGGTTGTATGACCTGCCTGAACTGCGGCGAGTCGAAGTGTGGATAAGCTCGGTCGGTAAAACGCGGGGCCCGATGTCGAGTGCCACGGCCGATCACTGCACGCTCGCGTCGCTGAAATCATATTTCAAGCCACTGTCCGGCTCCTTGATAAAGTAACCCTGGAAGTAGCGCGCGCCCATGTTCCACAGCGCGGAAATACTGGCCGGATTTTCGATCGAACAGGCGATCACTTCGACGCCCCTGTTCTTGGCTTGGGCGATCAGCTCGACGACCTGTTTGCGCTTTTCGTCGTTTACCATAAAGTCATTGAGTACCGTGTCTCTGAGCTTGACGTAGTCGACCGGGATTTCCTCAAGCAGGCGCACACTGGCATCGGTCGTCCCGAAGTGATCAATAGCGAAGCCACAGCGCAGCGTTTTTACGCCTTGCGCGAATGTCAGCACGTCTTTGCTGTGCGTGACAACGTCTTTTTCCCCCATGCTGAACACCACGCGGCCGTCGCCGATGATTCGCCCGCCACTCAAGGCGTTGCTGATCAAAGGCAGCAATAATTTGGATTGCAGTGTGGCGGCAGAGATTTTCACGAACAGATCGGAGTTGATCCGGGCGTGCGAATCGCCGGAGAGCGAGTTTATCGCGTTTTCTATCACCCACCGGTCTACATCGGCAAGCAACCTTTCTTGTTCCAGGATCGGCATGAACTGGGCGGGCAGGATAATCCGTTCTTCCGCCGAGATCATGCGCAGCAACGTTTCATAGCGTTCGGAGCCGCTGTCATCCAGGCTGATAATCGGCTGATACACCAGCTTGAAAGAGCGCTTGTGCATATTGTCGAGGACTTCCTGGTGCAGGCTCGCGGATTGCTGCGTGTCGTCAGCCTGTGGTGTCGGCTGTAAGGCGACCTTTTCCCCGCCGCCGTTGGCCGCGTAAAGCGAAGCGGCTTGCGCCTGCACCAGCAGTTCGCGCAGCGAGTTCGCCGAGCCGTCCAGCTCCACCACGCCGATACTGCAAGTCACCGAGATCTGCTGGTCTCCCAGCTGTACTTTGCTCTCGGCAATGTTATCGCTGATCCGCTTGCCCAGTTGCAGCAGTTCATCGGCCGAACGGTTTTCGGTCAGCACCATAAATACGCCGTCCGCGCCGACAGTGGCGATATCCGACCCACTCAGCAGCGTGGATATTCTCAGCGCGATCTGTTTGTTGGCCTCGTCTATCCAGGCGCGCCCGATCTTCTCTTTGACGATCTCGTAATGGTCGATCATGATATCCAGGACAGAGAAATAAGCGCCCTGTTCGCGACTGTACGAAACGGCGCTTTCCAGGCGGGAGAGAAAATATTCCCGGTTTACCAGCCCGGTACCCAGGTTGTTTTTTGTCAGCGAATTTATTTTGCTGCGCAGCCGCCTTGCGCAACGCACCTGTTTATAGACGGCTTCGATCAGCGCATCGTCGGCAACCGGTTTGGCCAAATAGTCATTAACGCCCAATCCCAGCGCCTGCGTCTTGTAGTCTTCTCCCGCCTCGGAGGTGACAAAAATGATGGGCAGGGCGTACAGGTCTTCGTCCTGGCGCAACACCGAGGTGAGCTCCAGGCCGTTGTACTGCGGCATGTGCAGATCCATGATCACCGCGTGCGGCTGGAACTGCTCTATACACTGCATGATCGTTATCGGATTGTTGAGTGTTTCACAGATCATGCCGGCTTTCTTGAGCGTCAAAGCGTAGTGCTCGCTGAGCTCTTTGTCGTCATCGACCACCAGCAGACGGTACTTCTCTTCGTGCGATGCTGAGATCAATTCGTCTATTTTTGCAACCAGGGCGTCGAAGTCGATCGGTTTTTTAAAATACGCATCACCGCCGGCTCTTATTGCACTCAGCCGTCCCGACAGATCGGTGCGACCGGAAAGAAAGATCACCGGCATCCTGCGTCCGGCGCAGCGTCTGATTTCCTCGACCAGATCAAAACCGCGAACGCCGCTATCGGGGAACATGATGTCCATGATGACCAGATCCGGTGTGTTTTCCCCGATCGAATCGCGCGCCAGTTGCGGGTCGGGAAACGTCAGTACTGAAAATCCGGCGGCCGATAATAAAGTGCTGAGGTAGCGCGCCAGATCCTCGTCGTCGTCGACGATATAGATCAGGCTGTCTCTGACTGCCGAGGCGTTGGTGTTGAAAGAGGCATCGTTGCAACTTGGCGGACCTTGTTTACGCTGGGCGAGCCGCGCGAGCTGCTCGATCAGCGTAGAGATCTGTTGCCGGTCGTGTTCATCCGGCAGTCTGTTTCTGGTATGCAGAGAGTTCAGATAGCGATCGAATTTTTTCGCCAGCTCGCCCAGTTCGTCAAAACCGAAGGTACGCCCGCTGCCGGCCAGGCTGTGTATCAGTCTATGCAGAGAGCGGAATGCCTCTTCATTCCAATCCACGTGGATGAGTTTTTGCCACAGGTCTTTAATCAGCCAGATTTTTTGCGGTAGCTTGCGTGAATAACTCTGCTGCAAATCCTCCAGGGCTTTCGCCACTTCCCCCGTATCGCCCGGGGTGTCGAGCGGCGCTGCTGATGCGTGCTCGTTCTCAGTTCCGATAATTTTTTCCTTGCCCACTAGGTCACCGCTCAATGGCTTGCCACGTTGTAAGCTAGAGCGGGCGCAACGGCGTTAACTTGAGCGGGGTTGGGGGAACAATAAGAATATGCGGATTGGTTAATATTGTCCTTCGGGCATTGCGTGTAGCATAATTTTTTTACTATGATGGCATCTCAACATATAGCGTTAAAAAGTCGGTTAGCCACTACATATGGTAGAGTCTTGTTTGTTTTTGCGGGAGGCAAGGTCTGCTGGGTTAGGCGCAGATGGGGGTTTTAGCAACTTACGGTGGTCACGCATCGCGTAACCTGTTGATAACATTAGAGGTGCTTTGGCGCCCACTAGCTACACGGACATAAAACATGCTGGCACACACACCCATGCCCGGTTATTGGTATACCAACATCGTCGGTCAATTGCAGCAGGTGCGAGTGGTCCTGCACGCTGGTCGCAGAGCCAAGCTGGTCGTCCTGGAAAATATCAGCGGCAAGCGTCAGACGCTGGATCTGGATAGCTGGTATCGCCTGGATTTGACCCTGCACTCTCCGGGAATGGAATGCCGGCGTCGCCGCCGCGACGATTCCAGTCGTCTGTCCTGAAGGCACTGTTTTTCAGGCGTGACGCCGCACAATTGGTGCTGTCGTGAGTTTCGAATTCGTTGCCGGCGAGGCCGGTCGGTTGCAGGTGCTGGTGGACTTGCCCGCCGTGCCGCCGCAGGCCCTGGCCGTCATTTGTCATCCCCATCCACTGCACGGTGGCAGCCTTACAAATAAAGTGGTGCACCAACTGGCACGCACCTTTAACCAGCTCAATGCGCTCAGTGTGCGCTTCAATTTTCGCGGGGTCGGTGAGAGTGAAGGCGCGTTCGACGAAGGTCGGGGTGAGGAGGCGGACTTGCGCGCCGTGGTGGCATGGGCCAGGCAGCGCTGGCCCGCCCTGCCTTTATGGCTGGCAGGCTTTTCTTTTGGGGGCTATATCGCCATGCACGCCAGCGCCGCGTTACGGCCTGAGCGGCTGGTTACCGTGGCACCGGCGGTTAATTACTTCCCAGCCCAAACCGTAAAGGGTCTGGCTGCTGACTGGCTGCTGATCCAGGGCACGGATGACGAGATTGTGCCGCTGGCGCAGATTCAGTCGTTTGTCGCCACCCTGGAGCGTCCGCCGGCGCTGCGGCTGATAGCGGGCGCCGGCCATTTTTTTCACGGCCGCTTAAATGAGGTCAAGCAGGCGATTGTGCAGACCTTTGCGTGACCTTTAGTGATGCTTCATGGTTTCAGCGAAGCGGAACACTTCAGTCGCTGAGGCAAACGTCTTTGGCAGCATACGGTCATTAATCGAGCAGGCCCAATAAGCGGGCAGCATGCCGCCCTTGAAGATGGGATTGGCCGTTACCGAGACTCCGTTGATCTTTTTTTCTACTTTTGCGTTCATGGTGTGAAGCACCTCCCGTTTTATTTAGAGTAACCCTGCAAGCGTTGTACCATTCGGGGTATCCGCATGAACTTAAAAAAATTTTTCATAATAATTGTGCCTTTCTCGGGCCTCAAAATAATTAAAGTGTAAATTTATCCGACGTTTTTAAGGTCGCGTAAAGACCGCATAAGGGCCTGAGATCAAACAGGTTAAGGGCCGCGAGCAGACGAGCCCTGCGTAGTTAAGTTTGTCGACAACTATATAATCAAACTCTAATAAATAAGCAAGCCCCACCGCGCTTGGAGAGCAGGCGGACTGGCGTGTGCGCTTATTTCCCCTGAGCTGCGGGGCAGTTGAGGACGGCGCAGATGGGAAAAGGCATAATAGGGGTTTCGCCGGTTGGGCGGCAAAACTACCTATGTATCAGAAACATTTTGGACTGACAGAGCGGCCGTTCTCGATCGCGCCCGATCCGCGTTTCCTTTATATGAGTCGTCAGCACCGGGAAGCGCTGGCGCATCTGCTGTATGGCGTCGGTGAGGGCGGCGGCTTCGTGCAGCTGACCGGTGAAGTGGGTACGGGTAAAACCACGATCTGCCGATGCCTGCTGGAGCAGTTGCCGGCCCACGTCGACCTGGCGCTGATTTTGAACCCCCGCGTCAACGCCCAGGAGTTACTGGCCAGCCTCTGCGATGAGCTGAACGTCGCCTACGCCAGAGACACGACCAGTATCAAGGTCCTCACTGACGCCCTCAGCGCCTATCTGCTGGACAGCCACGCACGGGGCCGGCGCACGGTGCTGATGATTGACGAAGCGCAGAACCTCAGCGCAGAGGCGTTGGAGCAGGTGCGTCTGCTGACCAATCTGGAAACCACCCGCGAGAAACTCCTGCAGATCATCCTCGTAGGCCAGCCGGAGCTGCGTCTCCTGCTGGCCCGGGAAGAGCTGCGCCAGTTGTCTCAGCGGATTACCGCGCGCTATCACCTCGAACCCATCAGTCGCGAAGAGACGGCGGCCTATATCCGCCATCGCCTTCAGGTGTGCGGCGCCACGGAAGCGCTTTTCAGTGACGCCGCCATCGATTTGGTGCAGAGCCTGTCCTCGGGGGTGCCGCGCCTGATCAACGTGCTGTGCGACCGGGCCATGCTGGGGGCCTTTGTCGAAGGCAAGCAGGCGATCGACGTACCGATTGTGCGTAAGGCCGCCAGCGAAGTGTTGCCCGAAGAAGGGCTGCAGGCGCCGGGCTTGGGTTGGCGCTGGCCGGCTGGCGTGGCGCTGTTGCTGGGCTTGGGTGTGGGCGTCTATTTGCTGGTGGGGCGGGGCTATGCGCCGGACTTGCCGGCCCGGCACCCGGTCGCGCCAGCGCACTCTCTGGCCCTGCCCGCGCAAGAGCGCAGTCCGGATCGACCGCCCCCGGGGGCTTCTGCCGAGCCGGAGCCGGAAACGGTTCCGGAGGCGCTGGAAGATACCCCCCGGACGGGGGACGACGGGACGCCGCAGACCGCCGCCCTGCAGGCACAAGCACTGGCGCAGGCTCTGCGTGCGACCGATCTGCAACGCGCTCTGGTGCAAAGCGGCCCCGGCGCGGCGGCGCAGGCCTGGGCGGCGCTCTATCGGCTGTGGGGCGTGGAGGCTAACGTGGTGGGCGAAGAGCAGGCCTGCGCGCAGGCGCCCGGCGTGGGTCTGCGCTGTCTGCAAGGCGCGGGCAGCTGGACGGTGCTTACCCAACTGGACCGTCCGGCCATTGTGTTTCTCATCAGCCCCGAAGGCCGTCAGGTTCCGGTGGTACTCCTGGAGTTATTGGGCGCGCAAGCGCGCATTCAAGTCGCGGGCACCCAGCAGGAAGTGTCGGTCGCTGAGCTCAAGCAGGCCTGGTTGGGGCACTACCGCATACTGTGGAAAACGCCGCCCAAAGGCAGCGCCGTGTTGCGCCCCGGCGATCGCGGCAGCGACGTCAGCTGGTTGCGGCAACGATTGCAGAAGGTAACCGGAGTCGCTGCGATCTCCTCCGACCCGGCCTATTACGATGACGGGCTGAAAGAGGTCGTGGAGGAATTCCAGCGCAGCCAGGGCCTGCAGACCGACGGTGTCGCCGGCCCCCATACGCTGATTCATCTGAATAACCTGGAAGGGCGGTCGTCGCTGCCGCGACTGGGTGTGGTTAACGGTTAAGCGAGCCGATTTATGTCTTACATTCTCGATGCTCTGAAGAAAGCGGAAAATGAACGTGCCATCGGCCGGGTACCGGGTCTTGGCAGTGGTCAGGAGCTGCCACCACGCAACGCCGCCGGTCGCTGGCTGTGGATTCTGTTGGCCGTGCTGTTGGTCAATGCCCTCCTGCTGGTGATTCTGCTATGGCCAACAGCGGAGCCGACACCGACACCGGATGCCGCGCGCGAGCAACCCGCCATCGCTTCCTCGACGCCGCCCGCCACACGACCCGCCGTAGCGCCGCCGAGCGTTCCTCTATCCCCGCCTCCAGCGCCGCTTCCCGAGGCGAGCCGCCCGGCAGCACCAGCGCCGCCACCGAAGGTCTTGCGCCCGCTGCCCGCGTTGCCTGAACCTGCCGATGCGGGCGGGGTCGAAGCTGTCACTGGCGCTGAGTCTGGAATCAGGGGTAAGGTTTCGGTAGCGCCACCGGCCGTGTCTGCCGCGGCTGCGCGCAGCCACGACAACCTGCCGGTCTGGCCGCAGATATCGGCCCAACTGTTGAGCGAGATAAACGGCAGTCTGCATCTCGACGTCCATGTCTACAGCGATCAGCCGGATGAACGCTTCGTCATGATCAATATGCGTAAATACCACATTGGCGATACGCTTCAGGAAGGCCCGCGGGTGGACGCCATAACCCCTGGAGGTGTCATTTTGGCCTTCCACGGGCAGCGTTTCCGTATGCTGTCCCGGTAATCAACGGCAAGGGGTATCATGTCCAGCTTTCATAACCCGTTGGTCGTTTGTCTGCTCTGCGCCGTGGTATCGGCGGGCGCCGCAGCAGATCAGGCCACGGCGCGTCAACGCACCCAACAATTGATCATTCAGTTCAAGAGCAGCGGTGAGGTACATATACAATCGGTGCGCGCCGACCAGATGCTGCCGGATATCGCCCTGCCCGACGGGCGCGGCTTGAAATTCCTGCGCCGCTTCGAGAGCCGGAGCGCGGTGGTACAGCTGCCGGAAAGTCTCAGTCTGAGCGAGGCCGAGCACCTGGCGCAGCAGCTCGAGGCTCGACCCGATATCGCCGCGGTGGTTCCGAACAAGCGCTTTTCCCCGGCGCTGGTTCCGAACGACCCTCAGTACCTGCCCGGTGCAGATGCGGTAAATGATCCCGGTCAGTGGCATTTGTTCGAAGACACTGCCGGCATTAATATGCAAAACGGTTGGGACCGCTCGACCGGGACGGCGGGGGTGGTGATCGCCGTAGTGGATACGGGCATTATCCCGCACCCGGACCTCAATCAGGCGCGCATCCTGCCCGGCTACGATTTTGTCAGCGATACGTCCGCGGACCACGACGCCGTTCCCGGCAGAGACGGCGATCCCACCGACCCGGGCGACTGGGCAGAACCGGGAGACGACTGTTATGCCAATGATTCTGGCAAAGACCGCAGTTCCTGGCACGGCCTGTCCATCGCCGGGGTGATCGCCGCCGAGTCCGATAATGCACGCGATATCGCCGGGATCAATTTCCGCGCGCAGGTGCTGCCGCTGCGGGTGCTGGGCACGTGCGGCGGCCTGCTGTCGGATGTCGCCGATGCCATTCGCTGGGCGGTCGGCATCGAAGTGGCGGGTGTTGCGCAGCTCAATCCCAACCCGGCACGGGTCATCAACCTCAGTCTGAGCGGCGATGGCCCCTGTAGCTCCGTGGAGCAGTCGGCTATAGACACGGCGGTTAGCCGAGGGGCGGTCGTGGTCGTATCGGCAGGCAACGAAGGCGGGGATGTGCGCAATTACAGCCCGGCGAACTGTCGCAATGTGATTGTAGTCGGCGCCATCGCCCGCGACGGGCGCAAAGCCGGTTATGCGAACGCCGGCGACGCCGTGGATGTCGCTGCGCCGGGTGGCGATACGCCGAACCCCTCGGATCCGCTGAATCCGCCCAACGGTATTCTGACATTATCGAATTTCGGCCTCACCACTGCCGGGGACGACGCCCTGGCGGTGATCCAGGGCACCAGTTTCAGCGCCGCCCAGGTTTCGGGCGTGGTCTCCCTGATGCTGGCGGTAAACAGCGCCCTCACACCGGTACTGGTGGAGGATCTTATCAAGGCTACGGCGCGCGCCTTTCCGGATGCCAGCTGTGGGCCCGGGCGATGCGGAACCGGGGTCGTGGATGCCGCCGCCGCCCTGGCCGGTGCCGCCGACCCGCCGGCCGTGCTGGGCAGTCGCGTCAGTACCGACAGCGGCGCCGGCAGCGGCGGTGGCGGCGGTGGTTGTGCGCTGGCGACAACGCATGCGTCACGTTTCGACCCGGCGCTGTTCATGCTTTTGCTCGGTCTGTGGTGGCTGGCGCGCTCGCCGCTACGGCGGTCCCGCTCATGATCAGCGCCATCCAGGAATTCTTTCGCACGCGGGTCAGCGCCGATCAGGCGGCGGGGCCGGATGAGCGCGGCCTGCAGCTGGCCACTGCGGCGCTGATGTTCGAAATGTTGCGCGCTGATCACGAGGAACATCCGCAGGAACGCCAGGCGCTGGAAACGGCGTTGTGCACCTGTTTTGATATCAGCGATGAAGAATCCCGTGAATTGGCGGCGATTGCCGATCACGAAGCGCACAACGCTGTCTCTTTGTACCAGTTTACGGCGCTGATCAACGAGCGCTTTACGGCTCAGCAGAAGGTGCAGGTGGTCGAGATGCTCTGGCAGGTGGCCTACGCCGACGGGCACCTCGATCCCTATGAAGAAGCGCTGGTGCGTAAGATCGCCGATCTAATGTATGTCCCGCACCGTGATTTTATCCAGGCCAAGCATCGGGTGCAGGAGAGCGAATAAAAAAGGCAGCCACAGGGCTGCCTTTTAAAGATGCTGTAATTGCTTATTGCTGTTTCTCTGGCCTTCCCGGCGCGGCGCTGGGCCCATCCCGGGGCCGTCTCGGACAAATGCCCGATTAAACCATATCTTTCAGTGCTTTCAGTGCCAGCACCTTGACCACATTGCGGGCCGGTTTGGCCTTGAAGGTCATGGGTTCGCCGGTGAACGGGTTCACGCCTTTGCGTGCTTTGGTGGCGGGTTTACGCACAACTTTGATTTTCATCAGGCCGGGTACGGTGTAGACACCAGGGCCGGTGCGGCGCAGATCGCGCTTGACGAGTGCGCCGAGCGTATCGAATACGGCGCCGACGTCTTTTTTAGTCAGGCCGGTTTTATCCGCGATGTAGGTGTAGGTTTCGGCTTTTGTGGTGGGCTTCTTAACCGCCTTTGCTGCGACCTTCTTTTTGGCGGTTTTCTTGGCTGTCTTTTTCTTTACGGCCATTCAGTGAACTCCTTTCAAGTTGTTTACTGGGACAGTGACCGCGCAAAGATAGCACAAAGAAAAAAAAGTGAAAGCTCTTTTTGATTTATCCGCTGGTATATCAGTCCCAAACGAATACTGTTCTGCACAGGTGCTGTAAATTACAGGGTCGAACGCTGCTCGTTGATTACAACCGCCGTTGCCCTGTCACAGATACGGCACCTTTGCGATAGCGACGATGTAGCTGTGCGGCGACATCAATGTAGGTTGCGCGCGCGATGGTGCGATGTGTGTGTATGCCGATCTTGTCGGCGACAGGTGCTGTGATTGGGGCACGGTTTCACTGTCTGCCGGTCGCGCTTTTGGCTAATTTTTCGGGGTTCGCGGCCGATAGAATCAGGGCGTGCCTAAGCGCGCGGGGTCGATCGCGGCCATTTTCTCACGGCGCTTGAATACATTGATCGGATGGACTGACACGGCATGGGAGCGGCAAAAAAACTAATTGATAAGAAAGTGTTACGCGATCTTGTTCCGATTAACGCGTTATCCGCAACGCACATTGACGAAATCTCCAGAAAAGCCGTTATTGAAGAGATCCGCTCGGGGTCCTACGTCTTCAAAGCCGGTGATCGCGATAATCAGACGGTCTACCTCCTCGAAGGTTTGCTGGAGTTCGTCGATGACGGACGCACCGTTGTCGATGCCGTGGTCGCCGGTTCCGAGCAGGCCAGGCATCCGCTGGCGCACAAACAGCCACGGCATCTGGGTGCGCGGGCCAAGGGCAAGGTCAGCGTGGCGCGGGTCGACTCCAGCCTGTTGGATGTGCTGCTGACCTGGGACGAGTCGGCCGGCTACGATGTCGTCGAAATCGATACTCAGGACGGCGGCGACTGGATGACGCGGATGCTGCAGTCAGAGGCATTTCTGCGGCTGCCGCCGGCCAATATCCACCAACTGCTGATGCGCCTCGAGGCGGTCAGTGCCGCGGCCGGGGACGTGATCCTGCGCCAGGGGGACGAGGGCGATTATTTTTACATTGTTAAAGCCGGTCGCCTGGCTGTCACCCGCAAAGCCTCGCCGCGCAGCAAGGAAGTGCTGTTGGCCGAACTGGGAGAGGGTGCCTGCTTTGGCGAGGAAGCGTTGGTGTCCGGTACCAAGCGTAATGCCTCGGTGATGATGGTCACCGACGGCTCGCTGATGCGCTTGTCGCAGGACAATTTCAACGAACTGCTGCGTGCGCCCCTGGTTCACGAGGTCGATTACGACAAAGCGCAGGAACTGGCGGCCGGCGGCGCGCGCTGGCTGGATGTGCGCCTGCCGGGCGAATTTGAAAATCAGGCTGTCCGTGACAGTCTGAATCTGCCGTTGTCGGCGCTGCGTGAGCAGTGCGCTGAGCTGGATAAGAACACGGACTATATCGTCTGTTGCGATACCGGACGACGTAGCGCGGCGGGCGCTTTTGTGCTCAGCCAGCGGGGCTTCAGCGTATACACCCTTAAAAACGGCCTCAGGGAGGTGCCCGCGGAGTCACTTTCGTCGCCGGACGCATCGGCGCGCGACGGATCGATACACGATGCCGACGCGCCGCCGCCCGACGCTGAAGGTGGTTCAAACGGCGGCCTACACGAGGATAGTCCGGACCGGGAGCACGCGGGCGAGCCGGACAGCGAACTGATCGACAAACTTGCCAGCGCTGAGAGCGAGCGGCAGAGTTTGCAGCAGGAAGTCGCGCGGCTGCAGGCGAGCCTGGTCGATCTCGAAGCGCAGTTGACGCAACTGTCAGGCGGCGCCGCGCAGCAAAGCCAGTCGTTGCAGAGTCAGCTGGCAGAGGCTCAGCGGCAGCTGAACGAGGAGCGCGAGCAGCTCAATGCCGGGCTGCAGCAACGCGACAAACAGTTGCACGCGCTGGAGGAGGAACTGAATCGACTGCGCGCGGATTATCAGCAGCTCGGACAGCGTACCAGCGCGGTGGCCGGCGAACGCGACGCTATGAGCCGTGATCTGCATAAAGCCCAGGGTGAGCTGAAAACGGTTAAGGAGCAAATCGATAACCACGCAGATAAGCATGAGGCAGCGGCGCAAGCTCTGCAACAGGCCCTGGATGAACGGCAGCAGGCGCTCGCCGCTGGGCAGATCGAGGCCGATAACCTGCGCCAGCGCCTTGATGAGGCCGCGCAGCAGCGCGCTGAGCTGGAAGATCAATTGGCCGCGGCCGCCGCGCTGGCGCAAAGCGCGCAGGCGCAGCGCTCGCAATTAGAAACCCAGGCGCAAGATTCCGGGCAACGCCAGGAGCAAATTGAAAGCGACCTGCAAAATGCCAACCTGCGCCTCGAGGAACTCCAGGAAACGCTGCGCCAGCAACAGCACCGGGATCAGGAGCAGCAAGCCGAGCACGCCCGGCTGCAACAGGAGCTGGCGCAGGCCGGCGCCCGCGAGCAGGCGCTGCAGGAGCGGCTGCAGGAGCTTGGGGAGCACGAACAGGAGCGTGGCGATCAATGGCAGCAGCAGTTCGCCGAGGCGACTGCGCGCATTGCCGCGCTGGAGGACGAGTTGGCCGCCGCCGTAGCGCTGACAGAAGAGCGCGCAGCTCAGACGGGCGCGCTGCAAGAGCAACTCGCCGCGCTGGCCAAAGAGCATCAGTCGGATTTGCACAGCACACGCCAGGCGACGAGTAGGGCACAGACAGAAACCGAGAACCTCAAGCGCGAGCACAGCCGTGTGATGGAGTCGTTGCGCCAGGCCGAGCGCAAGCTCGAGCAGGAACGGCACGATCACGACAGCGACCTTTACCGTCTGAGAAAGCAGCTGAAAGAAGCCGCAGGCGGCGCCGATTCGAATCTGGCTGCGGAACTGGAAGCCGCGCAGATCAAGTTGCACGAAGAGTTCCGCGCGCGCGAAGAGTTGGAAATGAAGCTCGGCGAGCGTAGTTCGCATCTGGATGACGCCCGTGCCGAGGCCGACCGGCTCGAACTGCAATTGCGTCAGGCGCAGGACAGCGCCCGCCAGGCCGAGGAACAACTTCTAGAGGCCAACCAGACAGCCAATCAGGAAATGAGCACACGCCTGGACGCCGAGGAACAGGCTCGCCAGAAGCTGCGCGAGGAGCTCGCCGAGGCGCTCGATGAGCGTAACCGTGCGCAAGAACAGTTGACCGTGGAGAGGCAGGAGCTGGAAGAATTGCGCCTGGCCGTGGAGCGCGCCCAGTCGGCCAGCGCGGCTCACGATGCGGGCGCAGAACAGCTGCAGGCACTGCGCGAGGAGCGCGATGCCGCTCGCCAGCGGGAGCGGCAGCTCGAGCAGGAGCGGGATGCGGCCCGGCAGCGCCAGCAGGAGCTCGAGCAGGAGCGCGATGCGGCTCAGGATCAGCAGCTGCACAGTCAACAGGCGCTCGATCAGCTGCGCGCCGAAGCCGAGGTCACGCGTGGTCTGGTCGATATGCAAGCCGGTGGTGCCGGCGCCGACAGCGCGTTGCGCGAACAGCTGGCGCAGGCACAACAGAACGTCGATGTGGCGGTGCGGCTGCGATCGCAGACCGAGGAAAAAAATCTCCGACTGGAAGCTGAGGTCACACGTCTGCAGTCCGCGTTAACGGCGGCTGAAACCGTCGGCGTGTCGGTCGCGGACATCCCTTCTTTGGATAATGACCCTCCCCAGACTGCGGGCGCAACGAGTGCGGAATATGCCCGTAACAGGCCGGACGATGTGAGCCCTGATGAGGCCGGTACTGAGCATCAGGCGGAGTATGATCGTGAGGCCGCTGTGCAGACTTTCTCGCCACCGGCCGTCGCCGCTAGCGGCGGCTTCGGCCGGCTGCTGCTGGGGATAGTCCTGGGTGCGGCTGTTGCCGGGGGCGGCACTTGGTGGCTCATGGCGCCAGGGGCCAAGGGACAACATAGCGGTGCGCCCTCATCGGCCACGCAACGGTCCTCAGCGCCCACCGCCTCCGCAGGTGCCGACAAGCGCGTGCCGTTACCATCGCCGGGTTTGCCAGAGGCGGGTCAACAGGCGAGCGTCCAACGTGCGCCGCCGAACATGGACGCCGAGCGGGATACCTCGGCGATGCACCTTCCCGGCTTTGTCAAGGGAGGTTCGTCGTTGTCGAATCCGCCAACAGTCTCGCCGGCGAACACCGCGTCCGCTAACGATGCCGCGGCGCCGGCGAAGACCGAGCGCGCTGCAACGGCTGGGGAAAGCGCGCCACCGGTCGCCCGTAAAGCCCAGAGCTTGCGTCTGTTCAGTCAGCCGCTGGCCGACGGTGGCCGCGCGCCGACGCTGGTGGAGTTTCAAGCCGCGGCCTTCGCCATGGGCAGCGGCGCCAGTTCGGCCAATTTCGACGAGCGTCCACGACATCGCGTCGAGTTGCCCCGCTTCGCTATCAGTACGCATGAAATCACCTTCGCCGAGTATGACCGTTTTGCGCGCGCCAGCGGTCGCTCCTTGCCTAACGACAATGGCTGGGGGCGCGGCGAGCGCCCGGTGATCAATGTCAGTTGGCAAGATGCACAGGCCTATACCCGTTGGTTGTCGGAGCAGACCGGCGGCCGTTACCGTCTGCCCAGCGAGGCGCAATGGGAGTTCGCCGCCCGCGCCGGCACAGACACGCGCTTCGCATGGGGCAACACCGTCGGTGTGGCGCAGGCAAATTGCTTTGACTGTGGCACGGAATGGTCCGCAAGGATGACCGCCCCGACAGGCAGTTTTGCGGCCAACGCATTTCGACTGTACGACATGGCGGGGAATGTCATGGAGTGGGTAGAGGACTGCTTTCAGGCGGACTACAGCGGGGCGCCCGCCGACGGTAGCGCGGTCGGTGACGGGGACTGCAGCCGCCGGGTGGTGCGCGGTGGCGCTTATAACAGTCCGTCGGCGAGTATCCGCAGCACCAGCCGCGATGCCCGTGAAACCGGCACCCGTCTGGATAATCTGGGCTTTCGCGTCGTGAAAGAGTAAATTGTATGGGATGATGCCGCCACAGATCATCGAACTTTGCCGCCTGGAGACGCTGGCCGAAGGCAGCAGCCGCGGCTTCGATCTATCTGCCAGTGCGTTGCGCGATAATATTTTTGTCGTGCGCACCGGCGCGGGAGTTTTCGCCTACCGTAACTGTTGTCCGCACACCGGTGGGCCGCTCGACTGGGTGCCGAACCGGTTTCTGAACCTGGAGGGCGACTTGATTCAGTGCGCCACCCATGCCGCCTTGTTCAGAATCGAAGACGGCTTGTGCATAGCGGGGCCGTGTGTCGGTCAGTCACTGAGTGCGGTGAACGTGAGTGTGCGCGCGCAACGCCTCTGTGTCAGTGTCGAGGCGCCAGACGAGCCATGAGCGGCAGCCGAGGTGGTGCGAGGGCCGCCACCGGCAGTAGTCAGGCCGGGACGGGCCGTCCCGGCCTAAGGGTGACGATCAACTAATCTTCCAGCTCGCTGAGCAGGGCCTCACGGTACAGCGCGGCGGGAAACGCCTCTTTGGCGGCATTCGACGCCTCTGTCTGCGCCAGCTGCAACCCTGCCTCAACGCTGTCACCGACCGGAGGCACGCCGTGGGCGTTATCCGCGGGCGGGCAACCCACTTCATCGCCCAGGAATTCCGAACCACTTGCCATTTCAACTATGTATGCCATGGCACACCTCCTTCGGGTGGTTGTTGAGCTGTTTCACAGCCTGCACAAGGGCTATCGGCCCGCGTCGATAAACATTAACCGTGTGCCGCTAGACTGATGGCAGCAAGTTGCGTGCCGCTGCGAAAAAGCGCCGGGCAGCCTCTGGCTGCCCCGGATACACTATAGACTTCAATGCGTTGGCTTTTAGGGAAAGGCCGGAATGGTTGGCTCGATACCGTGCATGCCCGCTTCAGGATGGTGCTGTCGGATCATATTTGTGACGCTCTCCACCTTGTCTTTGGGCACATCGACCAACATCAGCACTTGCCCTTGCGCCACGGCCGCCTGAAAAGTTTTCAATTGACTGTTGGGGATATCGGTACCGATCATACCGGCCACCCAGGCACCCATCAGCGCACCTGCCAGAGCGGTTACCAACAACGTCCAGCCGCCCAGGGCAATACCGTCGGGTGGGAAGGTGATAGCCACCAGACCGGCTAGAATACCCGTGGCGCCGCCGACGCTCAGGCCAATCTCGATGCCGTGAATAAAATCGCTGCGTTGCAGCAAATTGGCTTCGGGTAAATCGTCCAGCGCCGTGCCCTCTTTGGCCATGACGTGTATGTGGTGGTCGTCGATCCGCGCCAGCAGCAGTTCGTCGACTACCTGCCTGGCGCGCCCGACGTCGGGTAAGAGAAAATAGAGTCTGCGTCTCATGTCGTGCCTCCTTACCCCCGGTTGAGAACCTATCCGGAACGGGTAGTAGGTTGGACCCTTAAGACTCAGTATAGTTGTTTTCCTGCAAAATCAACCCCGAAGACCGTCCATGCGCTCCAGCTGGCGCATCCAGTCTTCTGTTTCGGACCACATTTCAGGGCGTTGGCTGTCTTCGCGGGGCAGGTCCATAGAGCCGCTCCAGTCTTCCGGCGGTTCGATGGGTTCGGGGTGGATATAGTCCCAGCTTTCGGCGTCCAGCTCTTCGACGGTTCCATCGTAATATTGCAGTTCCAGCGTTTCGTCGTCGTCGTCCCTGGCGACGATTTCGAAGGTTTCGCCGGTCGTGTTACGGTACCAATCGCCAATTCGGGGTGTGGGCTCAAGTTTCATAGTGGCTTTACCTCCATGAATAAACTGCTGATACTTGGCAGCTTCGCGGCTTGATAATAGTGGCTTGAGGCTATCCTGGCGGATGACCTCTGTATTGTTTATAGGCGTATCAGTCGATTTTGACAAGCACGCAGTTTTTATTCCACCTAGTGGGGGATTAAATGACCATAAAAGTTGTGGTATTGGACGGCGCCCGGTTGCCGCCCGGGGTCGGGTTCCCGCCACTGGCGTCGGGTAAGGTCGGCTGGGAACAATATCCGGGCCTAAGCGTGGAGCAGATCGCCGAGCGCTGCCAGCACGCCGATATTTTGATCTCGCTGGCAACACCTATTGACTCGAAGGCGCTGGAACAGATGGTGAAAGTCGGGTTACTCATCTGCGCGGGCGGGGCCTGTGACAAGGTAGATCAACGCGCCGTGGTGGCCCGGGGCATCGAGCTGCTGGCATTTCCCGACGCCGATCTGGACAGTGTCGCCAACGCTCAGGACCTGTGTAACCGGGTGTCGGCCGCCATCGATCATTATCTCTGTGGATACAAGGACCAGGGGGCGGGCCATTGAACTGGTGGGGTAAATTGCTGGGGGCCGTTTTCGGTTACCTGCTGGGCGGGCCGCTGGGTGCGCTGATCGGTATTTTGCTTGGCCATAATTTCGATACCGGGCTGGTGCGCAGCCTGCGCGATCAACTCCAGCCCGGTGACCAGGAGCGCGTGCAGACGGCTTTTTTTACCGCGGTGTTTTCTGTCATGGGGCACGTGGCGAAGGCCGATGGACGTGTGACCAAAAGCGAAATCGAAGTGGCGCGCGACATCATGCAGCGCATGAATCTGAGTGACGAGATGCGCCAGAGCGCTATCGAGCTCTTTAGCCAGGGCAAACAGGCGGATTTCGACCTGGCGCAGGTACTGCGCAAGTTCACCCGGGCGTGTCATCGCCGCCGTAACCTAATGCGTATGTTCGCCGAGATTCTCCTGCATGCCGCCTACGCCGATGGCGAGCTCGATTCGGCGGAGCGCCGTGTACTCGAACAGGTGCGGCTCGGTCTGGGTTTTTCGCAACGAGAGTTCCGTCACATTGAGGCCGTGGTGTATAACGCCCGCTATTTCGGTGCCAGTGGAGGCAGAGGCCAGGCCGCGCCGACCGGCAAAAGTGCTTTGCGCGAGGCTTATGCGGTGCTAGGCGTCGAGCCGACAGCCAGCGACAGCAAAATAAAAACCGCTTACCGCAGGATGATGAACCAGCACCACCCCGACAAACTGGTGGCCAAAGGGTTACCGGAAGAGATGGTCAAAATGGCCACGGAAAAGACTCAGGAGATCCAGCAGGCCTACGATCTGATAAAAAAAGAACGCGGGCAATAAAATTGGCCGCGGAGTTCCGCGGCCAATTGGTCAGTGCATAGGGTTACCGGCAGGGCCGCGCTACGCCGACTTACGGCGGATGGCGCCCACCAGACCGATCAAACCCGAGCCCAACAGCCAGGCGGTGGCGGGAACGGGCACGGCAGACACATTGGACGGCTGCTCGATTACAATACCGGATTGGGCGATTTCAATGCCGTATTGGCTGAGCTGCGGCGCTTCGGCGAAAAAGCTGACGAAGTATTGACCCGGATCGGCGGCAAAGCTGAACGAGCCCGGCGCCATCAGGGAACCGAACGAAGCGGTGGCCGAGGTGACATTCAGGCCGCTGGTGGTGAAGGGCTGCGGAAACTCAAAATCCGTCAGTGTGACCTGATAGGTGCCGGCATCCTCGATGTTAAAACTGTCGGTGAAAAAGCCGCTGCCGGTCAGGAAGCTCACCTGCTCGTAGACCACGCCATTGTCTGCACTGGCGGGCGCGTCCACGCCGTTGTTGCGCTCGTAGTAACGGATGTTGCGGTAGTCGCCGTGTACGGTAGTCGCCGGCAGCGGTGCGTCGTGGATCTCGACAGAGTCCGCCAGAGCGCTCGGCAGGTTGCCTGTCAGCAAAAGCATGCCAAGGGCCGCCGGTAGTATCAGTTTCGTGCTGTTCATGGTGTTTCCTCCGAAATTAGGTTTTTGGGTTGTAGCCGTGGATTGATTCAATTCAGCTCCGCTTCGGGGCTGCGTTCGTGCGCGGTTGCGCGTTGACTGCCGTACTTGTCGTACAAATATTGGCGCAGGTTCGGGATCACCTCCTTGTCTTCAACCGTGTCGCCCAACAGATTCTCCAATTGGCTTTTCAAGTAGTTCGGGAACACGTTGCGCATGGCCAGCAGCTCAATGTCGACGCGGTCGATGCGCTGTTCGGGCAACACATTGGCGTTGATAATGTGGTCGAGGCGTTCGGCGTCGAAGTCGAAATAGCGCACCACTTCATTGCCGTGTTCCAGAAATACCGGCAGTAGCTGCCGGCCCGAGGAGCTCTCGTCGCTCAGCGGCAGCAGTTTTGACAGCATGCCCTTAATGCCAAACCTGATAACGTCCGAATCGCTGACGTTCAGGCGTTCGGCGATGCGTTTTATCTTTTTAATGTCGTTGGCGGACAACCTCACAGAAACGCATTGCTTCTGATTCTCCATTCTCTGTCCTTTTTGAGTTGCGTGGGCTTCCCTTTAGCGGGTCGTAGTTATTCTGCGC
>JASBSN010000015.1 GCA_030148915.1 Thiogranum sp. | reverse complement strand
CTGTTTCTCAACACCTGCGATCCTGCCGGCGCCAACGAACTGGTGGAAGGCGTGCAGGACATGCAATTTGACTACGGCGTGGATACCGACACTGTGATGGGCGCCGACGCCTATCTGAACGCTGACCAGGTGACCGCCGCCAATCAATGGAACAGCGTCGTCAGTGTGCGCATGACACTGCGATTTGACTCCATTCAGAGCATCCCGGGCGGTGCCCTGGAAAAACCGTTTGTCACCACGGTACGGGTCCGCAACCGGGGCGGCTAATTCAGCCGACAACAGGAGACGATGAAAATGACAGCATATCCAGCAACAGCCTGCCGATACGCAGGGCAACAGCGCGGCGCTGTGCTGGTCATCAGCCTGCTGATACTGCTGGTGATGACCGTGCTGGGCGTGGCCGCTATGGGCAGCACCACGCTACAGGAGCGCATGGCCAACAACAACCGTCAGCAGCAGGTCGCCTTCCAGTCCGCTGAAGCGGCGCTGCGCGACGCAGAGCGGTTCTTGAGCACGACTATCACCGATCTCAATGCTCTGACGGTGAACTTCAACAGCAGCGCGCCGGTGGCCGGTCTGTATGCGGCCCGGGCCCCGGTGACCGGCATGGCGACCTATCCCCTGCCGAATACTTTCGATCGCTACGACGACAGCGACTGGCTGGCCGGTAGCGTGGTGGTGGTCACCAGCGTTACCTCGGTCACGCAGCGCCCGCGCTACATTATCGAATACATGGGGCGGGTCGGCCCGCCGCCGCCGACAGACTACAACAATAAAAAACCGGACACCCGGCAGTACGGCTTTCGCATCACGGCCGTCGGCTGGGGCGAAGGCACCAGCCCCAATTCCCGTTACCTGGTGCAAAGCACTTACCGGCTACCCCTTTGATCCACTCCACGCAGGATGCAGCGACTCGACACAGGTATTTTGTGAGGAATCCATCATGAACAGACGCATACCGAACGCCAAAGCCCTGATCATCGGCAGCCTTGCGGCGCTCCTGCTGGCCCTGAGCTTTGCAGGCACATCACTGGCCGCGCCAGGGACCCTGGCGACCAGCCCGTTGTTTCTGCAAAGTGGAACAGTACCGCCGAATATCTTCTTCACCATCGATGACTCAGGCAGTATGGGCTGGGCCGACTTGCTCAATAACGGCACTTTCAGTCCGGGCGATGCGCTGTTATCCAACTCATTGGCCTACAACCCGCCTGGCGCCTACTCCTCTGACTGGAACCGCCGGCTGGCACGCCTGTTCTGCCGCGGCTTCAACGTCATGGCGTATGATCCGAGCAAAACCTATACCCCCTGGCAGGGCGTCGACAGTGCGGGCATCGCCTACCAGGACATGACCCTACTTAGCGCACGCTCCAACCCCTACAACCCTACCTCGGGGGTGAATATCAGCGGTCACTATTACTGGCCCTGGAATGATGCCGACGCCGACGGCGAATACGATGGACCTAATGATCCGAGCTGGTGGGGCGGTGACCCGGCCAGCGCAACCGACGAATGCGGGGACGTTTCCACGCTGGCCGGCGGTGTGGCAGTCAACACGCTGCCCCTGACAGGCACGGCGGCTGCGCCTAACTCTCAGCGCAACTACGCCAACTGGTACAGCTATTACCGCACTCGCGAGTACGTGGTCAAACGCGCCCTGTCGCAGATCATCACCGCCTCCAACGTCAGAATGGGGCTCGCCACGCTGCACAACAACAACAACGTACTGACTCAGGTCAAGGATGTCGATGACGTCACCACGCCGGTCAATCTCGTTGCCCAAGGCAACAAAAACGCTCTGCTGAAAAATCTGTTCAGAATCTACTCCAGTGGCGGCACGCCGCTCAGGCAGGCGCTGAGGAACGCCGGAGAATATTACGCCGGCAACTCCGGCTGGGGCGATTCTCCGATCCTTGAAGCCCACGACGGCGGCGAATGTCAGCAGAACTTCACCATTCTGATGTCGGACGGGTTTTGGAACGGCGGCGATCCTGGCGTCGGTAACACCGACGGCGACAATTCCAGCGCCTTTGACGGCGGCGCCTACGCCGACACGTACAGCAATACCCTTGCCGATGTCGCCATGAAATACTACGAGGGAGATCTATCGCCGTTGGCCAACAACGTGCCGACCATTCCCGGTATCGACGAAAACAGCGCGCAGCACATGGTCTCCTACACCGTCGGTTTCGGCGTCAACGGCACGCTGACGAACAGCGATGTTCCCGGCAGCAGCGGTTTCAGCTGGCCCAAGCCGGTCGCCAACACCAGTACAACCATTGACGACATGCGTCATGCGGCGTTCAACGGCCGTGGCCTGTTTCTCAGCGCCAAAGACCCGCAACAGTTGATCGACTCGCTGAGCCAGTACATCGCTGACATTCAGGCGCGCAGCGGCACCGCGGCAGCGGTCAGTTTCAATTCCACCAACCTGAATACCGGTAGCCGTGTTTACCAGGCCCTGTTCGACTCGACGCGCTGGTCAGGTGACCTGCTGGCCAAGGATATTGTCGTCAACGCCACGACCGGCGTGGCCAGCATCAGCGGTACCGCCTGGAAGGCCTCGACGGATGTCGACGGCCGGGCGCCGTCTTCGCGCCAGATCATTACCTATGACTCCGGCACCGGCCTTGGCATAAACTTCGACTGGGCTTCTCTGAACAGCGCCCAAAAAAGCGATCTGCGCACCAGCAGCCTCGGCATTCTCGACAATGATGCCGCCGGTATGGCACGCCTGGCCTATGTGCGCGGTGATCGCGTGTGCGAAAAAGGCGCTCTGGGAGTGTGCCTCTATACGGATACTTCGCTGAATGTTTTCGTCAGCAAGAATCTTCGTACCCGTTCCAGCGCACTGGGTGATATTGTGCACTCCAGCCCCGCGTTCGTCGGCGCACCGTCGTTGTCTTATCCGGACGCCATCGAGCCCAGCGCGCCCTACTCGGCGTTCGCCATCAGCAACAAATCCCGCGCCGGCATGACCTACGTCGGATCGAACGACGGCATGCTGCACGGCTTCGATGACAACGGCGTGGAAATATTCGGTTACATCCCGGCCTCGCTGTTCTCCACCGATGCCGCGGCGGGACTCCACTACCTGAGCGACCCGAGCTATACCCACCGGTACTACGTCGATCTCTCGCCCACCGTACAGGACGCCTATATTACCGTAGGCGGCACGACCGCCTGGCGCAGCATTCTGGTCGGCGGTCTGCGCGGCGGCGGTAAGGGTCTGTTTGCCATGGACGTCACCGACCCCACGGCGCTCGCCAGTAACGCCGCGAGCAAAGTGCTTTGGGAGTTCAGCGACAACAATCTCGGCTACACCTTCAGCGATATCCAGATCGGCAAGATGAACAATGGCAAATGGGCGGCCGTTTTCGGTAACGGCTACAACAGTGACCCGAACGGCGACGGCCGCGCCAAACTGTATATTCTTTATCTCGACGGCTCCAACCTGACGGCACCGCTGATTATCGATACCGGCGTCGGCAGTCTCGATGCCGTCAGCAAAGACTGCGGCAATGCCCTCAGCGACTGCAACGGACTCAGCACGCCGAGGTTGGTGGATCTTAACGGTGACGGCACTATCGACCGGATCTATGCCGGCGATCTGCACGGCAACCTGTGGGCGTTCGACGTCGCCGACAAGACCAGCACCGCGACCTGGCTGCCGGCCTACGGCACCAATCCGCTGTTCCGCGCCTGTTCGGCCTCGCCGTGCACCAGCAGCAATCGTCAGCCGATTACGGTTCAACCCGACGTGGTGCATCATCCGGCGCAGATCGCCTACGCCACTCGGCCGAATCTGCTGGTGTTTTTCGGCACCGGACAGTATCTGACCCAGGCGGACATCGCCAGCACCCAGCGACAGACCTTCTATGGCGTGTGGGACTCGCGCAGCGGCAACCTGGATCGCAGTTCGTTGCAGCCACAAACCATCACGACGACGCTCAACGACGCCGTCCTCGGGAATGTGCGCACCGTGTCATCGAATTCGGTCAACTACTCCGCCACCGAAAAAGGGTGGTTGATCGACCTGCCGACCGACGGCGAACGTTCGGTCACCAACCCGACGGCATTCGGTTCGGTGGTGTTTTTCAACACGGTGATACCGACTACCGCCAGCAGCAACATGTGCAACGTCGGCGGCTCCGGCTGGTTGATGGCGGTCGACCTGCTGACCGGCGGCGAGCCGTCGTTTATACCGATCGACGTCAACAACGACGGCGTGTTCAAGCTCGACGATCAGCTCTCGGGCGTATCGGTGGTCGGCACCGAGTCTTCCGGCGTGCCCGCGCAAAGCCGCTTCATCTCCAAGAAGCGGGTCACCGCGGATTCCACCGGCAGCATCAATATCGACAACATACAGTCAGGACCGCCGCCGACCCCCTCGCGCATGTCCTGGAGCGAGCTGGATGCGCCATGAGGCCGGGCATTACGCCTAAGCAACCAATCAACACGACCAAATTGAGGTAGATGGGATGAACATACACAGGTTACTTACTACAGCGTTTCTGGCGGTTGTGTTCATGGCGGGATCGTTGCAGATCGCCGCTGAACCACAGAGAACATTCGGCTTCAGTGGCACGGTAGACTCGCTCGATCGCAGCAGCGGCAGCCTGGTCGTCGAGGACCGGCTGTTCCACCTCAATGAGTCCACCCGGGTGCTCAAGCTGCGCGGCGGCAAAGGCAACCTTTCTGATATCACCGCCGGCGCCCGTATCGGCTTCTACCCACGCCGCGGCGACAACGCGCCGCTCAGTGAAATCTGGATTCTGCCGAAAAACTGGAAAGCGCAGCCCGGTTTCGCCCTGACACCGGTGCGGTGAAACTCAACGATTAACGGGACAGACGTCATGACAGGCAAACGAGCGAGCGGTTTTACCCTTATCGAGATGATGATCGTGGTCGCCATTATCGGCATCCTGGCCTCTATCGCCTATCCGAGCTATGTCAACCAGATGCGCCAGTCGCGTCGCGCTGACTGCGAGGGGGTATTGATGCAACTGGCCAGCGCCATGGAGCGGGATTTTTCGCGCAACAACAAATATCGGGACATCGTCACGCTGGGTAATTTTTCCGATCAGTGCCCGGTCGACGGCGGAACCAAAACCTATGGGGTAGCGGTGCAGGCAGTGACGGACACCACCTATACACTCGAGGCGGTGCCGACCGGTCCGCAGCTAAGTGACGCCTGCGGTACGTTGACGCTGACCAATCAGCTGAAAAAAGGCTCCGGCGGGGCCGTCGCCGACTGCTGGAAATAAGTGCCGCCTCGGCGCCGGCAGCGCTATTCGTCAGCGAGCCGGTTTGCGCGCAGATCGCGCGGCAAGGCAAAAGTAATGGTCTCTTCGCGACCGGTCTGTTCACGTATAGCGCGCGCGCCCCACTCCTCCAGGCGCCTGATCACCTGTTGCACCAGGACTTCCGGCGCCGAAGCGCCTGCGGTGACGCCGACCCGCTGCTTGCCGACCAGCCACTGCGCCTGAATCTGTTCCGGATCGTCCAGCAGCCAAGCCTCAACACCCTGCTGTTCCGCCAGTTCCCGCAGACGATTGGAATTGGAGCTGTTGGGCGAACCTACCACTAGCACCACATCGCTGCGCCCGGCCAGCTCGCGCACCGCATCCTGGCGGTTCTGCGTGGCATAACAGATATCGTCCTTGCGCGGCCCCTCTATAGCGGGAAAGCGTTGCCGCAGTGCATCGATTATGCGCGCGGTATCATCAACCGACAGCGTCGTCTGGGTGACAAAGCTCAGGCGTTCCGGTGCCCGCACCTGCAACTGTTGGACATCTTCCAGCGCCTGCACCAGGTACATGCGCCCGCCCGCCGAGGCGTCGTACTGGCCCATGGTGCCCTCGACTTCCGGATGGCCCTGGTGGCCGATGAGCACGCACTCCCGTCCCTGCTGACTGAACCGCGCCACTTCCAGATGCACCTTGGTGACCAGTGGGCAGGTGGCGTCAAACACCCGCAAGCCGCGGCGCTCGGCCTCCTGTCTGACGGCCTGCGCCACACCATGGGCGCTGAAAATGACCGTCGCGCCGTCTGGCACTGCCTCCAGTTCGTCGACAAACACGGCGCCCTTGGCGCGCAGATCATTAACCACGTAGCGGTTGTGCACCACTTCGTGGCGTACATAAATCGGCGCACCGAACAACTCCAGGGCACGATTGACAATATCGATGGCCCGATCGACGCCGGCGCAGAAGCCGCGGGGATTGGCGAGGAGAAGTTGCATAATCTGCCGCTGATGAACGAGAGTCTGATTATACCCGTTTACGCGAGCCCTTAGTCCTGCTCCGCGCAGGGGTTTTCCACGGCAAGAATATGCACCTCGAAGACGATTTCGCGTTCGGCCAGCGGGTGGTTGAAGTCGACCGTCACCTGCGCGTCCCCGACTTCCAGCACCGCGCCGGGGAGCGGCTCGTTATCGGCGCCGGTGAAACCGATAATCTGACCGGCCGCCAGCGGCATGTCGTCGGGAAAGCTGTCCCTGGGCACCTGTTGCACGGCCGCGGCATCGCGTCGCCCGAAGGCCTGTCCGGGCATCAACCTCAGAGTCTGCCGGTCATTCGCCCGCAGACCGTAGAGCGCCAGCTCCAGCCCGTGGTCCAGGCTGCCGTCACCGAGGGTGAAAGTCAGCGGCTCGTCATCGAAGCTGCTGTCCACCGACATACCGTCGGCCAATCGCAGAGCAAAGTGCATGGTGACCACCGAGCCCGGCGAGATCTGCATCTCATTCGGCCTCGTGTCGAGCGAAAATGCTATCCCAGATCAGCACTACGGCGCCGACGGTGATGGCCGAGTCGGCGATATTGAAAGCGGGAAAATACCAGTCGCGGTAATAGACCTGAATAAAATCCACCACGTGGCCCAGCCACAACCGATCGATAAGGTTGCCGAGCGCTCCTCCCAGCACCAGTGATAACGCCAGCGCCAGGCGCCACTGGCCCGCACGCAGTTTACTCAGCCAGAGGCCCAGGGCGAGCGAGGCCAGCAGCGATACGGCGACAAAAAACCAACGTTGCCAGCCGCCGGCGTCACTGAGGAAACTGAACGCCGCACCCGGGTTGTATAACAGCGTGAGGTTGAATGAGGGCAGCACAGGCAGCGGCTCGGCATAACCGAGATAGGTTTCGGCGAGGTGCTTGGTCAACTGATCCAACACGACGACCAGCACAGCGACCGCCAGCCACTTGAACGATGCAGGAAAAACAGCCATCGCAGCGGCGTGCCTACGCGAACCGGCGCTGTTCGCCGGCCCCCGTGATATTGTCGATACAACGCCCGCACAGTTCGGGATGCGTCGCGTTCGCGCCCACATCCTCGCGGTGGTGCCAGCAGCGCACGCACTTGGCGTGTGCCGACGGTGTCACGCGCACACCCAGCGCCGCGCCCTCCAGCTCAACACCCACCGCGTCCTCGGGCTGCTCGGCCAGCGGATGTACGCGTGCCTCTGAGGAAATCAGCACGAAGCGCAGCTCGTCTTCCAGACGCGATAACCTCTCCAGCCAGGCGGGCTCGCAATACAGATCGACTTCGGCGTCCAGCGAGGATCCGATTGCGCCGGCGACGCGGAGCTTTTCGGCTTCTTTTTTCACCCGATCGCGCGCCGCCAATACGTCATTCCAGAACGCCAGGCCAAAGCGATCAGTGGCCGCCTCGTCGGGCAGAAACATCTCCGGCAACGCAAACCAGGTCTCCATGAATACACTCTCTTCGCGCTTGCCCGGCAGGTTGCGCCAGATTTCCTCCGCGGTAAAACTTAAGATCGGCGCCAACCAGCGCACCAGCGCTTCGGCGATGAAATACATGGCCGTTTGCGTCGAGCGACGCGCGACACTGTCGGCCTGGGTGGTGTACTGACGGTCTTTGATGACGTCAAGATAAAAGCCGCCGAGGTCGTTGGCGCAGAAATTATGCACTTTCTGATAGATGTGATGAAACTCATACTCGGCATACGCCTTGACGATCTCGGCCTGCAGGGTCGCGGCGCGCGCCACCACCCATCGATCGAGCATGAGCATCGCCTCCGGCGCCAGGGCGTGCTCGACCGGGTCGAAACCGACCATGTTGGCCAGCAGAAACCGTGCCGTGTTGCGCATCCTTCGGTAGGCGTCGGCGGCGCGTTTCAGAATTTCGTCGGAAACGGTGATTTCAGCACGGTAGTCGGTGGCGGCCACCCACAGGCGCAGAATATCGGCGCCGAGGCTGTTGACGACTTTCTGCGGCGCGACCACGTTGCCTTTCGACTTGGACATCTTCTGTCCTTTGGCGTCGACGGTGAAGCCGTGCGTCAGCGCCTGGCGGTAGGGTGCCGTACCGTGCATCGCCACGGAGGTCAGCAGCGACGACTGAAACCAGCCGCGGTGCTGGTCCGAGCCCTCAAGGTACAGATCGGCGGGAAAACCGAGTTCTTCGCGCCGCTCCAGTACCGCCTGATGAGTGACACCGGAATCGAACCAGACATCGAGCGTATCGTTGACCTTTTCATAGTCCTCGGCCTCATCGCCCAGCAACGTTGGGGGATCGAGCTCGAACCAGGCGTCCACGCCATGGCGCTCGATGCGCAAGGCCACCTCTTCGATGAGCCGGTCGGTATCCGGGTGCAGTTCGCCCGTACCCCGGTGGACAAACAGCGCCATCGGCACACCCCAGGTGCGTTGGCGCGAAATGCACCAGTCCGGGCGCCCTGAAACCATCCCCTCGATACGCGCCCTACCCCATTGCGGCAACCACTCTACGCCGCCGATCGCCTGCAGTGCGGCGCCGCGCAGCCCCTGCTGCTCCATGCTGATGAACCACTGCGGAGTGGCGCGAAAAATGATCGGCGTCTTGTGGCGCCAGCAGTGTGGATAACTGTGGCGGAACGCCTCGCTGTGCAGCAGCGCGCCGCGCGCTTTAAGGACGGCGAGCACGTCGTCGTTGGCCGAAAACACGTGCTTGCCGGCAAACAGCTCGGTGCCTTCGACAAACACGCCATTGGCCGCCACCGGGTTGTCCACCGGAATGTCATAGCGCTGCCCGACGACATAGTCGTCCTGGCCATGCCCTGGCGCGGTGTGCACGGCGCCGGTACCGGCCTCGGTGGTGACGTGATCGCCGAGAATGACGGGCACTTCGCGCGCGTAAAACGGGTGCGCCAGCAGAAGGTGTTCGAGCGCCGCACCTTTGCAGTGGGCGAGCACCCTATGCTGTTCGCAGCCGTAACGCAGCATGACATCTTTGACCAGCGCGTCGGCCAGCAGCAGGCGCTCCGGTCCGCGATCCAGTTCAACCTGTACCAGGACGTAGTCCAGTTCCGGGTTCAGCGACACGGCGCGGTTGGCCGGCAGGGTCCAGGGGGTGGTCGTCCAGATGGCTACCGAAACCGGTCCTTCTCCCTGGCCCTGTTCAAGATGACGGCAACGCGCCAGCAGCGCTTGCTCATCCTGCACGCGGAAACGCACATCGATCGCCGGTGAGGTCTTGTCTTCATATTCCACCTCGGCTTCGGCCAACGCCGAACCGCAGTCGGTGCACCAGTGCACCGGCTTATAGCCCTTGTGCAGGTGGCCGTTGGCGATAATCCGTCCCAGCGCGCGAACAATGTCGGCCTCGAAACGGTAATCCATGGTCAGGTAGGGGTGCTGCCAGTCGCCCAGCACACCGAGGCGGATGAAATCCTTGCGCTGGCCGTCCACTTGCTGGCGCGCGTAGTCGCGGCATTTGCGGCGAAAGGTCGCCGCGTCCACTTTCTGTCCGACTTTGCCGACTTTCTTTTCCACGTTCAGTTCGATCGGCAGACCGTGACAGTCCCAGCCGGGCACATAGGGGGCGTAGAAACCGCTGAGCGTTTTGCTCTTGACGATAATATCCTTGAGGATTTTATTCACCGCGTGACCAATATGGATATCACCATTGGCGTAGGGCGGCCCGTCGTGGAGGATGAACCTGGGTCTGTCCTGCTCGTGTGCCAGCTCACGCAACTTGCCATACAGACCGATATCGTCCCAGTATTTCAGCATCTGCGGCTCGCGGTTGGCGAGGTTGGCTTTCATCGGAAAATCGGTCTGGGGCAGGTTCAGGGTATCTTTATAGTTACTCACTCACGCTCACTCGTTGAAATACCGGCGCGCCGCATCCGCGTCCCGGCTGATTTGCTGGCGCAACAGGTCGAAGGAATCGAACTTCTTTTCATCGCGCAGCTTTTTACAAAATTCGACATCCAGATACTGCCCGTAGATGTCACGATCGAAATCGAACAGGTGAACTTCGAGGACCAGATCCCGGCCGTCCACCGTCGGCCGAGTGCCCACATTGGCCACTCCGTTTATGGCCTCTTCGCCCAGGCCGTAAGTCCTGACGGCAAACACCCCTTGCAACGGCGACAGCCGGCGGTGCAGGCGCAGATTGGCGGTATGAAAGCCGATGGTTCGCCCGCGCTGCTGACCCGGCGCCACCCGGCCGCAGATCCGGTAGGGGCGGCCGAGCATACGCTCGGCGGTGGCGAAATCACCCGCGGCCAGGGCTTCGCGAATGCGCGTGCTGCTGATCCGATCCTCGCCCTCGCAGAAAGTCTGCGTATTTACCACCTCGAAACCATGGCGCTGCCCGGCCTCCACCAGCAAGGCAAAATCACCGCTGCGATCCTTGCCGAAACGAAAATCATCACCGACCACCAGATAACGCACGTCCAGCCCCTCAACCAGTATCCGCTCAATGAACTCGGCGGCGCTCAGCGCCGCCAGTCGCCGATCGAAACGCAGACACAGTGTGCGGTCAACGCCAAAATCGGGCAGCAGTATCAGCTTGTCGCGCAGGCGCTGTAACCGCGCCGGGGCGCTGTCCGGAGAAAAATACTCCTGCGCGGTCGGCTCGAAGGTCATCACCGTGCTCGCCAGATTGAGCTGCTCGGCGCGCCTGCGCAAGCGCGCCAACACCGCCTGATGGCCACGGTGCAGACCATCAAAGTTACCGATGGTCAGTGCACTGGCGCAGTGCTCGGGCCGCAGGTTGTGGAGTCCTCGTATCAGTTGCATGGGGCTGGCTAAAAAGTGCGATTATAACGGACAAGCGCCGCTTGTCATGGCGCATCTGCCGATCCGCCCGCCGGCGACCAGAGCATCGACAGACGCATCCCGGCCAGGCGTAGCGCCAGCAGATAGGTGACAATGCCCGCGCCGACCCATAAACCCAGATTGGTGGCCCGCTCAGTGGCATGCATCTGGCTGATGAGCGCGGCATCAGGCATGCCCCAGGCGATCACCAGGGTCATCAGGGTGAGCGCGAACAGTATTTGCAGCAGCAGCCGCGCCCAGCCGCGGTGCGGCCGGTAGACGCCTTCGCTGCGCAGCTTGCGGTACAGCATGCTGGCATTCACATACGCCGCCAGCGCGGTGGCCAGCGCCAGTCCGGCGTGCGCGCCCGGGACCTGCAGGAGCACCATCGGCACGACAAAAAGGACGTTCATCACCATATTGGCAAGCATCGCACGGACGGCTATTTTTACCGGCGTACGCGTGTCCTGGCGCGAATAAAAGGCCGGCGCCAGCACCTTGACCAGCATAAACCCGGGCAGACCCAGGCCGTAGGCCAGTAACGCCAGGCCGGCCATGGCCACATCCCCGGCGTGAAAATCGCCGTATTCAAACAGCGCCGAGAGCAACGGACGGGCCAGCACCATGAGACCGACAGTCGCCGGCAGCCCGACCAGCAACACCCAGCGCAGCGCCGCATCCAAGGTACGCGAGAAGGCCGCCGGCGAGGCGCTGGCGTGCGCCCGGGATAACACCGGCAGAATCACCGTGGCCAGGGCGATGGCGAATACCCCCAGCGGAAACTCCACCAGCCGGTCGGCGTAATACAGCCAACTGACGCTGCCGGTAACGAGAAACGACGCCAGTAAGGTATCCAGCAGCAGGTTGATCTGCGACACCGAGGAGCCAACGATGCCCGGCCCCATCAGGCTTAGAATGCGCCGCACCCCGCTGTCGCGCCAGCCCCAGCGCGGGCGCGGCAGCAACCTCACGCGCGCCAGCGCCGGCAACAGAAACAGCAGCTGCACGAAACCCGCCACCAGCACCCCCCAGGACAAAGCAATCATCGGTTCCTGCAGCTTCGGCGCCACCAGCAGCGCCGCGCCGATCAGCACCACGTTCAGCCACACCGGCGTAAAGGCGGCGGCGGCAAAGCGGCCATAGCTGTTGAGGATGCCGGCGGCGAAAGACACCAGTGCCATGAACAATAAGTAGGGAAAGGTAAAACGCAACATGTAAGCGGTGAGGTCGAATTTTACCGGGTCGTCCAGGAACCCCGGCGCGAATATCAGCACCACCGCCGGACTGGCCAGAATCGCCACCAGCACCAGCACGCCGAGCAGACCCAGCAGGGTGCCGGCCACGCGGTCGACCAGCGCCTTGACCTCGGCGTGTTCGCGCTGCGTCTTATACTGGCTCAGCACCGGCACAAAGGCCTGCGAGAAAGCACCCTCGGCAAACAGCCGGCGCATGAAATTGGGAATTTTGAAGGCGACGAAAAACGCATCCATGCCGGCGTCGATGCCAAAGCGGGCGAAGACCATATCGCGCAGCAGCCCAAGCACCCGGGAGATCAGCGTCATTACCCCGACAATCGCCGTGCTTTTAACCAGTTTTCTACTCATATCTGCCGGTGCCGGGGCGAATTCTCATTGACGCTAAGCGCTGGAATGCGCATAATACCGGGCTCTTTGGGACCTGGAACAGGGGAAAGATTTTGGCAAACTCGGCACAAGCACGAAAACGCGCGCGGCAAGCGGAAGTCAGCCGCAAACGTAACGCCAGCCAGCGCTCGATGCTGCGCACCTATATTAAGAATGTCCTCAAGGCCATCGAGTCCGGTGACGCGGACGCCGCCCGTAACGCCTACACCGCCGCTGTTCCGGTAATCGACAAGTCCGCCGGCAAAGGCCTGATCCACAAGAACAAGGCCGCGCGGCAGAAGAGCCGCCTCGGCCAGCACGTACAAGCGCTGCAGAGCTGATCGCCGCTTTTGTCCGGGCCCCCGAAAAAGCCGGTCCTTGACCGGCTTTTTTATTACCCCTGAGCCGCTCACAACAAAACCAGATTATCGCGGTGAATCAGTTCCGGCTCGTCGACATAGCCCAGTAACTGCTCGATGCGCTCGCTCGGCTGACCGATAATCCGCCGCGCCTCCTCGGCGGCGTAGTTCACCAGGCCGCGCGCTACCGGCCGGCCGGCGGCGTCGCGACAGCTGACCACCTCGCCGCGCCGGAACTCCCCTTCGACCGCCGTCACTCCCACCGCCAACAGACTGCGCCCGGCCTGCTTCAACACGTTGACCGCGCCCTCATCGAGCACCAGGCTGCCCTTGGCCTGCAGCTGCCCGGCCAGCCAGCGTTTGCGTGCCGCCAGTGGGCTGCTGGACGGGTGCACCAGGGTGCCGAGCGGCGCGCCTGCGCCCAGCCGCTGCAGCACCTGCGGTTCGCGGCCCGAGACAATCCAGGTACTGGTACCCGAGCGCGCCGCGAGTTCGGCGGCGCGCACCTTGCTGGCCATGCCACCACTGCCCAGGCCGCTGCTGCTGGCGCCGGTGGCTGCCGTGCGCAAGAGCTCGCTGCCGGCGTCGGCGTCGGTCACCAGACGGGCCTCGGGATTTGTGCGCGGATCACAATCGTACACCCCGGCCTGATCGGTGAGGATCACCAGCAGATGGGCCTCGACCAGGTTGGCCACCAGCGCGGCCAGCGTGTCGTTATCACCGAAGCGCAGTTCGTCGCAGGCCACGGTGTCGTTTTCGTTGACCACCGGCACCACACCCAGATCCAGCAACTTGCGCAACGTACTGCGGGCGTTCAGGTAGCGGGTCCGATTACTCAGGTCATCGTGAGTCAGGAGAATCTGCGCCGTGTGCAGCTGGTGGTGCTTGAAGTTGGATTCGTACGCCTGTATCAGACCCATCTGGCCGACGGCCGCCGCTGCCTGCAGCGCGACCAACTCGTGGGGCCGCTTGGCCCAGCCGAGACGACTCATACCTTCGGCCACCGCACCGGACGAGACCAGCACCAGCTCACAACCGGCGCGGCGCATGGCGGCCATTTGCTCCACCCAGGCGTGTATGGCTGCGTGGTCCAGCCCACGGCCGCTGTCGGTCAACAGGGAACTGCCGATTTTAACGACCCAGCGTGTGGAGCCGCCGACCCGCGATCGCGACTGTCTCTCGTTCATGCTTCGGTCTCTGTGCTCAACCGCTGTTGCTCGATGTGATGCATGATGGCGTACACCAGTTCAGCGGTGCCCTCTTGCGTCAGCGCCGCGGTGGTATACACCGGCCCGCGCCAGCCGAGGCGTTCGACAATCGCGCGGCAGCGCTCCTCGCGCTCGTCCTCCGGCAGCAGATCGACCTTATTCAATACCAGCCAACGCTCGCGTTCACCCAACTCGCGGCTGAATTTGGCCAGCTCACTGACAATGGCGCGGACATCGTCCGCCGGGTCGTTGCCCTCCGGCGGCAACAGGTCGACCAGGTGCAGCAACAGACCGGTGCGCGACAGGTGCTTGAGAAACTGGATGCCCAGACCGGCGCCTTCGGCGGCGCCCTCGATCAGACCGGGTATATCGGCGACGACGAAACTGCGGTGGGCGGCCACGCGCACCACGCCAAGATTCGGGTAAAGCGTGGTGAAGGGGTAGTCGGCCACTTTCGGGCGCGCCGAGGAGATGGCCCGGATCAGCGTCGACTTGCCGGCGTTGGGCTTGCCCAGCAGGCCGACATCGGCCAACAGTTTCAGCTCCAGGCGCAGCTTACGCTGCTCGCCCGGGCTGCCCGGTTTGGATTGACGCGGCGCCCGGTTGGTGGAGCTTTTGTAACGGGCGTTACCGATCCCGTGAAAGCCGGCACGCGCAACCAGCAGACGCTGCCCGGCGCTGACCAGATCGCCGAGCAGTTCGTCGGTCTCATCGTCATAAATCAGGGTACCAGTGGGCACCCGCACCGTCAGATCCTCCCCGCCCTTACCCGTGCAGTTGCGCCCGGAGCCGTTTTCGCCGCGCTGCGCGCGAAAGCGCCGGTCGTAACGAAAATCGGCCAGCGTATTCAGGCCGGTATCGGCTTCCAGGTAGACACTGCCACCGTCACCACCATCGCCCCCGTCAGGACCGCCTTTGGGGATGAATTTTTCGCGGCGAAAACTCACGCAGCCGTTGCCGCCGTCACCGGCCTTGACCTCAATGGTTGCTTCGTCGACGAATTTCATAAGCCGGGATCTGTGCAGCGCCAAACAGGATCGCGTAGCCCCATTTAGCCGATTAATAAAAGAAAGAATATACCAGACACAAAAAAGCCCCGTACCAGGACGGGGCTTTTTCTCGAGGCCGGCGCCCGGTCAGGAAGAAACCACGTCCACAAATTTGCGATTCTTCGGCCCCCGGGTGGCGAAACTCACCTTGCCATCGGCTCTGGCGAACAGGGTATGATCCCGGCCGCAACCGACGTTGACGCCGGCGTGCATGCGGGTGCCGCGCTGGCGCACGATAATGCTGCCGGCCTGCACTTCCTGGCCACCGTAGATTTTCACGCCGAGACGCTTGGACTCTGAATCGCGCCCGTTACGGGTACTACCACCGGCTTTTTTATGTGCCATTGCTGCTTACCTCATACTCAGGCTGTAATGCCTGTGATTTCCAATTCTGTGAACGCCTGGCGATGCCCCTGGCGCTTCATATGATGTTTCCGGCGGCGAAACTTGATGATTTCCACTTTGTCAGCGCGCCCGTGGGCCCTGACCTGGGCGGTGACTTTGCCCCCATCGAGCAAGGGGGCGCCGATCTTGACATCATCGCCGTCGACGACCATCAACACCTCGCCGAGTTCGACGTCGTCGCCTTCGGCAACGTCCAGCTTCTCCACCCGAAGCTTGTCGCCCTGACTGACGCGATATTGTTTGCCGCCCGTTTTTATAACTGCGTACATGCCTGATTCTCCAAACGTACAGCATCCGAAAGACGCGCAATTCTATAGATAGTCGGGGTTGGGGTCAAACGCTAAGGCATCTGGTACCATACCAGGTTCACGGCTAGACTAAGCGCTTGAGTATTCCTGAATCCGTATCTGCAGAGCCCGTAGCAACCCATGCAGGAAATCCTAGAAAAACAAAAAGTTAGTTTGGATATCGAGGATATCCGCACGCTCCTGCGGGCCGAAACCCAGGCGGTCGACCGCCTCATTCTGGAGCGTTTGCGCTCGGATGTGGCCCTGGTTAACGAACTGGGCCGCTATATTGTCGACAGCGGCGGCAAACGCCTGCGGCCGCTGCTGGTTTTACTCGCCGCGCGCGCCTGCGGTTACCAGGGCCACGACCACATCGAGCTGGCCGCGGTGATCGAGTTTATCCACACCGCCACGCTATTGCACGACGACGTGGTGGACGCCTCCGACCTGCGCCGCGGCAACCAGACCGCCAACGCCATCTGGGGTAATGAAGCAGCTGTCCTGGTCGGCGATTTTCTCTATTCGCGCGCCTTCGAAATGATGGTCGGCGTCGGCAACATGCGCATTATGGAGATCCTCTCGCACACCACCAATATCATCGCCGAAGGCGAAGTGCTGCAACTGCTCAACTGCCACAACCCGGACACCAGCGAAGACCATTATCGCAATGTGATCCGCTACAAGACCGCCAAACTTTTCGAAGCCTCGGCCCAACTGGGGGCGGTGTTGGGCAGGCAGTCGACGCACACCGAACAGGCCCTGGCACGATTCGGCATGCACCTCGGTACGGCTTTTCAGCTGATCGACGATGCGCTGGACTACGGGGCTTCGGCCAGCGATATCGGCAAGAACATCGGCGACGATCTGGCCGAGGGCAAACCCACGCTGCCGCTGATTCACGCTATGCGCCACGGCACGCCGGAACAGGTCGCCATCATCCGTGCCGCCATCGAGAGCGGTGGACTGGAACAGATCGACACTGTCCGCGAGGCAATTGAATCGACCCAGGCCATCGCGTACACTGCGCAGTCCGCGCAACAGGAAGCGGAACTGGCCATTGAAGCACTGGCCGAACTGCCGGCCGGTCCCTATAAAGAGGCCCTGTACGGCCTGGCCGAGTTTTCGGTCAATCGCAGTTACTGAAAGTTACATCGGGGCGTAGCGCAGCCTGGTAGCGCACTTCGTTCGGGACGAAGGGGTCGGAGGTTCAAATCCTCTCGCCCCGACCAATTTCTGGTCGGTACCCACACTCTATTGCCGCTCGTGCGCAAATTTACGCAGCGGCAGCCTGATCCAATAGCACATCGACGCCGGCCTCGCATTCCAGCGTCGCCACGGGCAGCGGCTCGCCGCTGCGCCAGCGACGTAGCGCCGGGTTTTTACCCGCTCCGGTGACCAGCAGCAGTAATTCCCGGGTCTGACACAATGCCGTTACCGTTAGGCTGATACGCTCGGGTGGCGGCTTCGGCGCGTTATGCACCGGAACCACCAAGCGTGTCGGGTCGTGATGCTGGCCGGGAAACAGGCTGGCGGTGTGGCCATCTTCTCCCATACCCAACAACACCAGATCAAACGGCAGTACCGCTTGGATAATTGCCTGGTAGTCGCTGGCGCCTTGTTCGGCGCCCCGCTCGGCCGGAATCCAATGGATATTTTCCCCCGGCACCGGCGAGCTGTCGAGCCAGGCGCGCGCGATCATCAGGCTGTTGCGCTCGGGGTCATCGGCAGGCAGGCAGCGCTCGTCACCGAGATAGATGTGCCAGTGCGCCCAGTTGCTGTCGCAGTCGGCCAACAACCGGTAGGCCCTCTCGGGTGTGCTGCCGCCGGCCAGCACCAGGTGAAATGCACCGCGCGCGGCAATCGCCCGCTCAGCGCCCGCCAGTACACGGCGCACAGTTTCGCCGGCCACCGTGGCCGCGTCGGGGAATACCTGCCAGCGGACACTGTCCACGCTTAGTGCTTATTCATTTTATCGACGTAGGCCATCCCCAGCGCGGAGAGCACAAAGGTCAAATGGATGATGACGAACCACATCAATTTATCATTGGCGATGGTGTGCGCACTCATGAACGCCCGCAACAGATGGATCGATGAAATAGCGACAATAGAGGCGGCCACCTTTTGCTTCAGCGACCCGGAATCCAGCGTACCCAACCAGGAGAGTTTCTCGGTGCCCTCGGACACGTCGATGCGCGAGACAAAGTTCTCGTAACCGCTGAACATCACCATCACCAGTAAGCCACCGACCAGCGCCATATCGACCAACGAGAGCACGACCAGGACCAGGTCGGCTTCGCTCAGATCCAAGACCAACGGCAGCGTGTGCAGCACTTCCTGGAAAAACTTGATACCGAGCAGAAACAGGGCCGCGCTCAGACCCAGATAAATGGGCGCCAGCACCCAGCGGCTGGCATACAACATCGTTTCAAGCATTCTTTCCATGTTCACCGGTGTCAGTTTTAGTAACGATGCGGTATTTTACCCCAAAGTCACCGGGAACGACCTACTCTCTATGAGACACGCCCGTCACTGGGTCTGGCTGGCTGTCTGCCTGTGCCAATGGGCCGGCGCCGCGATCAGCGTCAACGACGACACCGGCCGCACGCTGACGCTGGCGCACGCGGCCAGCCGGATCGTCAGCCTCTCGCCACACGCCACAGAATTGTTATTTGCCGCCGGCGCCGGTGAGCGCGTAGTGGGCGTGGCCAATTACAGCGACTACCCGCCGGCGGCGCGCGCGCTGCCGATGGTGGGCAGTTCCGAAAGACTGAACCTGGAAGCCATCATTGCACTCAAACCGGATCTGGTGGTCGCCTGGAAAAGCGGCAATGCGGCCTTTCAGGTCAAGCAACTCAGCCGCTTCGGTATTCCGGTTTTTTTCAGCGAGCCGCGCCGGCTGGAAGACATCGCCACCAATTTGCAACGCCTGGGCACACTCGCCGGCAGCCACACCGTCGCCGAGGCGGCTGCGCGTCGGTTTCGCGCTACGTATCGGGAAATCGGCCAGAAGTTTTCGCACCGCGCGCCGGTGCGCACCTTCTACCAGATCTGGGATCAGCCGCTGATCACAGTCAACGGCCAGCAGCTGATCAGCCAGGTGATCAGCCTGTGCGGGGGCACAAATATTTTTGCCGCACTGGGGCCCTTGGCGCCGGTGGTAAGCCGCGAAGCGGTTATCGCCGCCGACCCGCAGGTGATCATCGCCAGCGGTCAGGGCGCTGAGCGACCCGAGTGGCTGGACCGATGGCGCTCCTGGTCACAAATTTCGGCGGTGAAAGAGCACCAACTGTATGTCATCGAGCCGGATCTGATCCAACGCCAGACACCGCGCATCGTCGAGGGTGCGCGCATCATGTGCCACCAACTGCAACAGGCGCGGCAAGCCGCAGCGCGCTAACCCCGGCACGGCTTCAGCGGTTTTTGCCCTGCTGCCAGAGTACATCGGCGACGCCCGCGGCGCGGTTCAGACTGCGCGCCATGACGAATAACAGGTCGGACAGACGGTTCAGGTAACGCCTGCCCGGCCCGTTGACGGGCTCAACGCACCCCAGGGTCACCACACGCCGCTCGGCCCGCCGGCAGACAGTGCGCGCTACATGACAGGCAGCCGCCGCCGGACTGCCGCCGGGCAGAATGAATTCTTTCAGCGGTTGCAGATCGGCGTTCAGGCGATCCAGCGAGTGTTCCAGCCCTTCCACCTGGCTCTCGGTGATCACCGCGTGACCCGGTATGCACAGCTCGGCGCCAATATCGAACAGGTCGTGCTGGATGGCGATCAGCTGCGCGACGATATCATCGGGCAGGGAGAGGCTCAGCAACTGGCCGATCAGACTGTTCAGCTCGTCAACGGCGCCAAAGGCCTCGACCCGCAGGCTGTCTTTGCCGGTACGCGAGCCGTCACCGAGGCCGGTGGTGCCGTCGTCCCCGGTGCGGGTATAAATCCTGGACAGTCTGTGCCCCATAGCTTAGGCCTTTAAACGCTGCGGTGAGCATAGGGCGATCATCTCAAAGTTCAGCGGTGAATCCCAGCAGGATATAGCGCCCCAGCGCCGCAAAACCGTCGGCGGGCTCATAATGCGTGTCGAGAAGGTTTTCGATCCGCGCCTCAAGGCGCAACGCCGGGTACAACTGGTAGGTGGTGGCGGCGTTGAAGACAGTGTAGTCGCTGACCTCTTTGACCGCGCCGGTGACCCGATCGATGTCCTTGCGTTCACCGACATAGTCGGCGCTCAGATCGATACTGGCTTTGTCGCTCGCGGCATATGCAAGGTTGGCGCTGGCTTTGTGACGCGGGCGCCTGAGCAACGGCCGGTCGCTGTTATCGCTGACCGATGCGTCGGTAAAGGTGTAATCAATGCGCGAGGACAAACGCTTCGACAACTGCGCCGCAACGAAGCTCTCCACTCCGCGTAGATGTACTTTGTTGATGTTTTCCGGGGTGCTGTTGAACGAGGCATCGAATACCGTCTCAATGAGGTTTTCGATATCGTTACGGAACCAGGTGAGACCCACCTGCAGACGATCCGAGACCAACGACTGCTCCACGCCAAGTTCCCAGCCGAAGCTTTTCTCCGCTTCGAGATCGGGGTTGCCACTGTAGGCGCTACCAAAATTGTTGGGTGTAAAGCCGTACAGCTCGAACAATGAGGGCGGGCGGAAGCCGGTGCCGACGCTGGCGTTGAAACGCGTACCGCTCGGCGTGTGCTGGTAGACGCCGGTCAGCCGATAGGTCAGCTCGGAACCGAAATCGTCGCGGTCATCCAGACGCACCCCGGCGGTCCCGAACAGCCGCTCGCCCAGATTGAGCTGGTCCTGCGCGTAGGCGTAGTTGGTACGCGCACTGGCCGACGAGAGTTCGCTGACGATAAAGCCGCCGAAATCGGAAAAGCCATCATTGTTCATGCGCTCGCGTTTGGTGCCGCCGCCGAGCGTCAGAGTATTGGCCTGATTCAAGTAGAGGTCGTTGTTGGTGCTGAACTCCAGCGTATCGCCCTGAAAGCGGGTTTGCTGCAGTGTCGCGAAGGGATCGGTTCTTGAATTGTCGTTGCGCCGGTTGTAATCGATATAGGAACTCGCCAACGTGGCGTCCCAGCGCCCGTCGAGCAGCAGTGCATGCGCCGCGCCGCGCACAAACAGCTCACGGTTTCTCAGTTCGGCGTCAGCGTCCTCTATGGTGCCGAAGCCCGCCTCCGGGTCGATGCCGGTCTGGTCATTGATGTAGCGACCGGTGAAGGAAAAATCCACACTATCGGTGGCCTGCACTCCCAGCCGGGCCGACAGCGTCTCGTTACGGTAGTGATCGGCCTCGGCCGGCAGGCCGTTGCGCAAATCTTCGGGGGTCACCGAGTCGCCGTGAGTTTTCAGATGGGTGCCGCTTAGCGAATAATTAAACCGACTGGCGGCGCCATCGACACCGACTTGTTGGTAATTGGTAGCCTGGTTGCCCGCTTGCAGCGTCAAGGTCGCGCGCGGATCGCCCTGCCCCTTGCGCGTGATAATGTTGATCACCCCGCCGATCGCATTGGCGCCATAGAGCGTACTCTGCGCACCGCGCACCACTTCGATGCGCTCGACGTTATCGAGCAGCAGGCCGGAAAAATCCACCGCGCCGGTGGGATGACTGGGGTCAGTGATGTTGATGCCGTCGATCAGCACCAGGGTATGCGACGAACTCGCCCCGCGGATGAATACCGAGGTCTGCTGGCCCGGACCGCCCGCCTGCACCACATCGACGCCGGGCAGGGAGCGCAGCGCGCCGGCCACGGTTTTATACTGTCTGCGCGCGATCTGTTCGGCGGTAATTACACTGACCGAGCTGCCTATCTGGCTTTGCGGGGTGGCTATGCGGGTAGCGGTCACTACCACGGGGTTTTGTTCGGCACTGGCGCCAAACGGCGCGCACAAGGCGGCCACCAGCAGTGCCGCGGCCGGCTGCGAGGGGGAGAGTTGAGGCATTTTATCTTCCAGTAGCCGGGCGCGCACCCGCACGCGCGGCATTCAAGGTTAGTGCAAACCAGCGCGGAACATGAGGGACTGAAGCAAGGCAATACCGTGCAGCGCCGACGCCCTCCGCGATGGCCGTATGGCTGCAGGCCGGTCTCCGGGCTCACGAGTGGAAAGTCACCTTTCCGGCGAACCGCCTTCCCGTGTCAACCACAGTGGCATGTTGGTTCGCCTTCACTCGCTTACCGTTGCGGGGGCAGCGCCGGACTGGTTTGCACGCACGTGTGCAGACGCACCGGCTTCCCGTTTCACTCCTGAGGATGAATACCTTTGGAGCACCTGAAGCTTGGCGGCACTGTAATGAATGCGCCGCGAAATAGCAATCTGCTGCGCCGAGCGGGTAGCAGTATCAGGTCGCGCAGCATCGCGCACTCAGCGGTCGTACTCGGGGGTGGAGGCGATGTGGTGGATGCTCAGATCGGCGCCGCGATACTCGTCTTCCTGGTCCATGCGCAAGCCCATCAGTACCTTGATCAGGCCGTAGACGGTGAAGCCACCGATCAGCGCCACACCGATCCCCAGCCCGGTGCCGATCAACTGCGCCAACCACGATACCCCGCCCAGCCCGCCGAGCGCCCGGGTACCGAAAATACCGCAGGCGATACCGCCCCAGGCGCCGCACAAACCGTGCAGCGGCCAGACCCCGAGGACGTCGTCGATCTTCCAGCGGTTCTGGGTCAGGGTGAACAACCAGACGAACATGGCGCCGGCAACCGCGCCGGTTACCAGAGCGCCCAACGGATGCATGACATCTGAGCCCGCACACACCGCAACCAACCCCGCCAGCGGCCCGTTGTGTACGAAGCCCGGGTCGTTACGCCCGACCAACAGCGCCGCCAGGATGCCGCCGACCATGGCCATCAGGGAATTGGCCGCCACCAGCCCGCTGACCGCATCGATGGTCTGTGCCGACATCACATTGAAGCCGAACCAACCCACCGAGAGTATCCAGGCGCCCAAAGCCAAAAACGGGATACTGGATGGGGGGTGTGCAGTGACGCCGCCCTCGCGGGTATAGCGCCCGTGCCGCGGCCCCAGCAGCAGCACCGCGCTCAGTGCGATCCAGCCACCCATGGCGTGTACCACCACCGATCCGGCGAAATCGTGAAACGCGGCGCCCGTGGTGGATTCGATCCACGCCTGCACACCGTAGTTGCCGTTCCAGGTGATGCCTTCAAAAAACGGATAGACCGCGGCCACCAGAACGAAGGTTGCCAACAGTTGCGGGTTGAAGCGCGCGCGCTCGGCGATACCGCCGGAGATGATGGCCGGAATCGCCGCGGCAAAGGTCAGCAGGAAAAAGAATTTCACCAGCTCATAACCGTGGCGGGCGCTGAGCACTTCAGCGCCGGAGAAAAAATCAACCCCGTAGGCAACACTGAAACCGATAAAGAAATAGGCAATCGTCGACATGGCGAAATCGGCGATGATCTTCACCAGGGCATTGACCTGGTTCTTCTGGCGCACCGTACCGACTTCGAGAAAGGCGAATCCAGCGTGCATCGCCAACACCATGATGGCGCCCAGTAAAATAAACAGTACATCGCTGCCCGCTTGATAGTTTTCCATTATGGCTCCCCGGATGATCAAAAAGAGTGCGTGCCTGCCGCCTCCGAACGGTGCATATCTTAATGATTTTTATGTGATTATCAAACTCTGGCAGCGACGCCTGTGCAACTTAGGGCGCCATCGCCGGCGAAACCCCTCAAAACGCACCGTTATGGCCCGTTAATTTTTCCGGCAACTGAGCGCTGACGGCCTGGCACCGGTCAGGCAGCGCGCCAATGGCGCTGCCGGCGCCCGACTAATCCAGCTGTTGCTTGGCCTGTCGCCACCAAGCCTCCAACTGCTCCAGTGAACACTCGGGTAAGGCGCGGTGGCTTTGTGCGGCGAGCGATTCGACGTGGCAAAAACGCCGGGCGAACTTGTCACTGGCCGCACGCAGCAATGATTCGGCATCGGCGTCGACAAAGCGCGCCAGATTGACCGCGCTGAACAGCACGTCGCCAAGTTCTTCCCTTACCCGATCGAGCGACTCTCCTTCGGCCAGCGCCTGTTTCAGCTCATCGAGCTCTTCTTCGAGCTTGGCGAGCACATCCGCGCGCCGCGACCAGTCAAAGCCGACGCGCGCGGCGCGACGCTGCAATTTTTGCGCTCGGACCAACGCCGGCAGGGCCAGCGGCACGCCGTCGAGCGCGCTCTCGCGGAGTTCACCGCGCCCCTGGCGTTCCGCCTCCTTGTGGCGCTCCCAGGCCCGGGCCTGTTGCCGGGCGTCGTCGATGGTTTCATCGCCGAACACGTGTGGGTGGCGGCGGATCAGCTTAGCGTTGATTGCAGCGACTACCTCGGCAAAGCCAAACCAACCCTTTTCACGGGCCATCTGCGCGTGAAACACCACCTGAAACAACAGATCGCCGAGCTCGTCGCAAAGCTCATCGGGCGCATTGCGCGCGATCGCTTCGACCACTTCGTAGGCCTCTTCCAGGGTGTAGGGAGCGATGCTCGAAAAATCCTGCTGCAGATCCCAGGGACAGCCGTGTTGCGGATCGCGCAGCCGCGCCATGATTTCCAGCAACCGGTCGAGTTGCCGGGCGTCGCTCTCGGGGTTATTCACAGGGGCCGCTCCGCGCCATAAAAAAGCCGGACAGAGCATACACGCTGTCCGGCCCGGTTTTCATCTCGCCGCGAGTCAGGCGATGCGGCGATCGCCGTCCCCGCCGTCGTGATAGGCCACCACACGCTCGACTTCCTCGCGCGAACCGAGGATCACCGGCACGCGTTGGTGCAGACCTTCCGGAGCCAGGTCGAGGATGCGTTCGTCCCCGGTGTGGCTGGCGCCGCCCGCCTGCTCGATAATGAAGCTCATTGGATTGGCTTCGTACATCAGGCGCAGCTTGCCGTGTTCGGCGCCCGGCCGGCTGTCTGCCGGGTACATGAAAATGCCCCCCCGGGTCAAAATACGATGCACCTCGGCCACCATCGAGGCGACCCAGCGCATATTGAAGTTTTCTCCGCGTGGGCCTTCCTTACCCTGCAGACATTCCTCCACGTAGCGGGACACGGCGCCGTTCCAGAAACGCTGATTGGACATATTGATGGCGAACTCGCGACTCGCGGCCGGCACCTGCATATCCGCATGACTGAGGATGAATTCGCCGATACCGCGATCCAGGGTAAAGCCGTTGACACCGTGTCCGGTCGTCAGCACCAGCATGGTTGAAGGGCCGTACAGCGCATAACCGGCACACACCTGACAGGTGCCCGGCTGCAGAAAATCCTCGACTTGCGGATTGTCGACACCCGGAGGACACCGTAACACGGAAAAAATAGTCCCCACGGACAGATTGACATCGATATTCGAAGATCCGTCCAGCGGGTCAAAGAGGATCAGATATTTGCCGCGCGGATACATCTCGGGAATGGGCAACGGATCTTCCATTTCCTCGGAAGCCATGCCGGCCAGGTGGCCGGTCCATTCCAGCGCGTTGACCATCATCTCGTTACTGATGATATCGAGTTTTTTCTGTGTCTCTCCCTGCACATTTTCCGACCCGGCCGAGCCCAGTACACCGATCAGGCCGCCGCGATTCACGGTGCAGGAAATTTTTTTACACGCGGTAAGGATGTCGTTGAGCAGCGAGGTGAAATCACCGGTGGCGCCGGGAATGCGGCGCTGCTGTTCAATGATGAACTGGGTTAGGGTGGTGCCGTGCTCCATTGTCGGGGTCCTCGTGATTAGGCTGCTAGCGTGGTGGTGCCGCAAACAGCAGGCGAGGCCATAAGGCAGGCGGATACACCAAGTTAGTTTATTTTATTATAATTCGCTAATATAGCTTATATCTACCCCTGCCGTAGTCAGGCTAAACTGGGAAACATGACCCATAGCCTTCATTTGACGCTACTGGCACTGTCCTGGGCGGTGTATGGCGCGCTGCACAGCGTGCTTGCCGGGAGCGCGCTCAAGCGCGCCCTCCAGACCCGTTTTCCCCTGCACTACCGGTACTACCGACTGACCTACAACCTGCTGGCAGCCATACTGCTGATAGCCCCCCTGTGGTTGCTGAAAAGCTATTCCGGCACGCTCCTGTGGCACTGGCCGACAGCGCTGGGCTGGGTCGCCAACAGCGCCGCGGGACTCGCGGTATTGGGCTTCGCCTGGAGCCTGCGCTATTACGATAACGGTGAATTTCTCGGCACCCGCCAGTTGCGCGGCACAGCGGCCGGGCCTTACGACCAAGCCCCTTTGAAACTCTCGCCGCTGCATCGCTGGGTTCGCCATCCGTGGTACTTCTTCGGCCTGGTGATACTCTGGACCCGTGAAATGAATGCCGCGCTGCTGGTCACCGCGATCACGCTGACCCTGTATCTGGTCATTGGCTCGCGCCTCGAGGAGAGCAAACTCATCGCCACCTACGGCAATGCCTATCGCGACTACCGCAACAAGGTGCCCGGCCTGCTACCGCTGCCCTGGCGGCATCTGTCGGCCGCGGAGGCCGAGCGCATTGTGCGACAAAGTGAACGACAAACTCCCGCCTAAAACCCAAGCCAGTAGGCCCCGGCAACCCAAGGCACGCAAATAAAGATAACGATACGCGGAAACTTGGATACCGGCCCGCGCCGGTATGACGAATTGATCAGAGGTTCCCTAAGAAATAAACCGCACCCTCTAATGCGCCTGGCCAGTGATGGCGCCGATCACCTGGTCTTCGAGCTGAATGCGCTCGGCAAGGGTTTCGCCCAGGAGCGACAGATCCGCATCCAGCAGACCGAGAATTTCCCGATTGCCGTTGATTAAATCCACCGCTTCGTACTTATCGTTGAAACGCAGAATATTGTCTGTGGTCTGGACAATTTTCGGGTACACACGGTCAGCGATTTCCAGTACTGGTGTGCGCCGCTCGAGTCGATCGGAGATAAAGCGATAGAGCTGGAAATGGGCGCTGGCGGCATAATCGATCAGCGCCTGACAAAACTCCTGCAGCGCCTCATGCGTGACCTCATCGGCCTCGAAAGGCCGCTGACTGGCCAGTTCACTGTACAACGAAAGGGTCTCGCTGCGCGTTCTGACCAGGGTGGCCAGTTTTTCCTTCGACCGGCTGCGGCGGTCATTGCCGGCGGCGTTTTCGCTCTTCATGCTATCGCTCCACTCATCTGAGTTCCTTGTATGTTGCCGGGATTTCAACAGCCGCCGCCGGAATTCGTCGGTGCGATGCGTCGATCCTTTGTCACCCGGGCGCCATCCCCGCCTGCCCGGGAATCTCAGGATACTGAATTTCATGATTTTTTCAAGGATGGTTCAGTTTTTGCTTTGGAATGCGCAGGATACATTCATCGAAAAGGACACCAGGATGGGACTGCCCGCGAATATTCAGCGCTATCTGCAACGCGAGAACATCAGTTATGAAACGCTGCTGCATCCGCGCACCTCGACCCTGGCCCAGGCTGCCGAAGCCTGCAACCTGCCGTTCTCGCACTTGGCGCGCGCCGTGATTCTGGTCGATGCCAGCGGCCTGTTGATGGCCGTGCTACCGGCCGACCACGTGCTGGATTTTGAGGCCCTGTGTACCCTGCTGCATCGCAATCTGGAACTGGTGCCGGGCAATCAGCTGACGGCTATTTTCGACGACTGCGAACTGCGCTCTTACCCACCCCTGGCGCCGGCCTACGATCTGGACGTGGTTATCGACGCCGCACTCGATGGACTGGACACTATTACCTTCGAGCCCGGCATCCACACGGCGCTGTTACAAGTCAGTCAAAGCGATTTTCGCCGCCTGCTCGGCAACGGTTTGAGCGGCAGCTTCTCCCGCCCGGCGGCCTCGTTGCGCGCCGAGGCCGTTCACAGCGAGGGCCTGCTCAACCACGTTGTCAGCCAGTTCACCCCGGCGCGGGTGAAACGTGACATCGAGGAATTTCATGAACTCCCCACGCTGCCGGTCACGGCAGCACGGATAATGCGTCTGGCCGCCGATGAGCGCGCCAATGCCCGGCAACTGGCGGAAATCATCGAGCAGGATCCCGGCCTGGCGGCACAAGTGTTGCGCTATGCCAATTCGTCGCTGTACGGCTATGCCGGGCGCATCAAAGATCTGCAAAGCGCCATCGCCCGGGTACTCGGTTTCGAGTTCGTGCTGAATCTGGCGCTGGGCCTGTCCATCGGCAGGTCGCTGCGGGTTGCCCAGGAGGGACCGTTCGGCCTCGACGCTTTTTGGCGTCATTCCGTCTGCGCGGCGCGACTTGTCGAACAGCTGGCGCTACTGCTACCGCAGCCTGAATCGCTACCGCGCGGCACCGCCTACCTCGCCGGCCTGTTGCAGAATCTCGGCCGACTGGTGCTGGGGCACGCCTTTCAGCCGGAGTTCTACATCCTCAATCGCTTTGCCCAGGCCAATCCCGATATGCCGACGACAACGCTCGAGCGCCATGTACTGGGAGTCACCCACGATCAGATCGGCGCCTGGCTGATGGAAGCCTGGGGCTTGCCGCCAGAGCTGGTGATCGCCGTGCGATATCATCACGACGAAAGTTACTGGGGTAAGCATTCGACCTGCGCCCAGCTGGTACTAATTGCCAACCGTGCACTGGCCGGCCACGGTTTGGGCGAAACCGACGCCGGGGGACTGCCCTCGTTCAGCCTTGAAATGCTCGGCCTGAAAGAAAAACAAATTATTGATTTGACTAGCGATCTCATGGAAAACCGTAACGAAGTCGAAGACCTGGCCCGGCGCCTGGCAGCTTGACAACTCGCTCGCTCGGGGGTTAAATACCCCGCATCCCTTACAGTTTTATCTGCCTGTCTGCGTTCCGTGAACAGAAGTTTTTTCGGTCGGCCGGGAATTATTCTTGACTAAAAGAGTCAAGTATTATTATCATTACAACTGTTGATGAAACGGAGACGCGCACCCACAAGGTGTTGCGCCTGGGAGTCAAATGAGGCGAATCATGAAACTATCAACCAAAGGTCGTCATGCCATCACCGCGATGATGGAACTGGCGTTACGTCACGACAAGGGTCCGGTGACCCTGGCCGATATCTCTGTCGAACAGTCGATTTCGGTGTCGTATCTGGAACAATTATTTGCGCGCCTGCGCAACCACGGCCTGGTCACCGGCATGCGTGGACCAGGCGGGGGTTATTGCCTGCGCCGTCCGGCCACGGAAATCACCATTGCCGAGATTCTCAGCGCGGTCGACGATGCCATGCCGGCTCGCCGCGAACGCATCCCGGGCGAAGAGTGGCCACAGAGCGTCATTATGTGGAACCAGTTGAGCGCACGAATCTTTGACTACCTCAACGGGCTCACGCTGGCCGAAGCGGTCAGCCAGAGTGGCGATCAGGGCGACAACGGCTTTGGTTCCGGCATTCAGCAGAGCGCCGCCTGAACATCACGCGCGTCCACTTGAAGCGCATCACGCACTGGAGATAGCAGGTCATGGCATATAGTGACAAAGTTCTCGATCACTACGAAAATCCTCGTAACGTCGGGGCGTTCGACAAAGCAGACACCAGCGTAGGCACCGGCATGGTCGGTGCCCCCGCCTGCGGCGATGTGATGAAACTGCAGATCAAGGTCGACGAAAACGGCGTTATCGAAGACGCCCGCTTCAAAACCTACGGCTGTGGCTCGGCCATCGCCTCCAGCTCGCTGCTCACCGAGTGGGTCAAGGGCAAGACGCTGGCCGAAGCCGGGCAGATCAAAAACAGTCAGATCGCCGAAGAACTCGCCCTGCCGCCGGTCAAAGTCCACTGCTCGGTATTGGCCGAAGACGCCATCAAGGCCGCTATTACCGATTTTCAACAGAAAAACGAGCAGCAGCGCGAAGAAGTGGCCTGAGCCCCCGAAATCCGGCTGAAACACCGATAAAGCCGCCGTTTCCGGCGGCTTTATTTTTTCTGCAGAGCAGACCTTCAGGATCCGTCGCATGGCAGACACTGTCTACGAACTCTACCCGCACCCCGGTCGGCACCATCCTCTGAAAAACCTCTATCTGGATCAGCTGCGCACGCTGCCGACAGACAACTTACCGTTCATATACAGTAATTTTATCGCCAGCCTGGACGGACGTATTGCCCTGCCCGCCAAGGGCCGGCGGTCGCACCAGGTACCGCCGGCGATCGCCAATGACCGCGACTGGCGGCTGTTTCAGGAACTGGCCGCACAGGCGGATCTGCTGATTACCAGCGGGCGGTACTTCCGTCAGTCGGCCGCCACCGAGAGTCAGTCGGAATTACCGCTGGGCAAAGCCCGCGAGTTCGACGACCTGCGCGCCTGGCGTATCGAGCAGGGGCTGCGGCCCCAGCCCGATATCGCGGTTTTCAGCGCCAGCCTGGACATCCCCCTGGAAACCCTGGACCACTACCGCGGCCGCCGACTGTTTCTGATTACCGGGCGCCAGGCCGACGCCGATAAATTGCGCACGCTGAGCGCCGCGGGGCGCATGCAGGTGATTCATTGCGGCGATCAACGGGAGGTGGATGCCAGCACCTTGAAACAACAACTGCAACCTTACGGTTACCGGCGGGTATATGCCATAGCCGGGCCGTCAGTGCTGCATACCCTGGTCAGCGGACAGGCGCTCGATCGCCTCTATCACAGCACAGCGCATTGCCTGCTGGGCGGCAAGGAATTCGACACCTTTGTCTGGGGCGAACAGTTGCAACCGGCCTTCGCCATGCCCTTGCGTGCCATGTATCTCGACAGCAGCAGCCCGCCCGGTTGTGGACAGACACTTGCGGTCTACGGCCGCTAGTCAGTCGTGGAGAGCGAAGGCATCCAGTAACCGCGAGAGGTTCCGTACCCTCCATACCCAGAGGTCCAGCCGTGGAGTCTCTCGATGGTGCATGTGCCGCTAACGGCACCCTAAGCCATCGAGAGACTCCACGGCTGGACCTCTGGGTATGGAGGGTACGGAACCTCTCGCGGTTACTGGATGCCTTCGCTCTCCACGACTGACTAGCGGCCGTAGACCGCAAGTGTCTGTCCA
>JASBSN010000135.1 GCA_030148915.1 Thiogranum sp. | reverse complement strand
CGACATCTCCTGGGCAAGATTATTTAGCGGGCAGCCGTAGCGAATCATCTCCGGGGGCTTTCTCTCCGGCAGTTGCTCGATAACGTCCATCACCCCCTGTAAGGGATCGGCGGCATTTTTCAGCGGTTGCAGCCACATCGTCTCCATGGTGGGCAGGATGACTTCGTCGACCACCGCATAACCCAGGGCGCGCTTGTTGGGAAAATGGTGATACAGCGCACCTTTGGTCAGGCCGGTCACCGCGAGGACTTCATCCAGACGCATACCCTGAAAGCCGTTGCGATAGATTTCCAGAAACGCCGCTTCAAGAATGCGCTGACGGGTGGCATCCGGATTACGTTCGAGACGGCTAATATTATCTTTTAACTTCATAATGTTATCATTCAATGCAGTTGTAATCACTTAACAGTGTACGCCCATCGGGCCAAAAGACCGGGCAAAGCTGTTGACAAACTGGTTGGTATGTTCGTATTCTACAGACTAGACAGTTTGTTGGCAATTTCTACCGCCCGCCACCGAATTCGCGCAGAGGACACCGCATGTTACAGGACAAACTCCTCAACCTGAGTATCGGCGATCACATCCCGGACCGCCGTTTGTCCGCCAAGTCGTATACCGGCACGGTCCGACTTCAAGGCAAGTCCGTGCGCATCGATATCAGCGCCGATGCGGTGCGCGAAGCGGACGCGGGCAATCAGCCTGTGCTCGCCGAACTCGAATTGTACTTCAGCTGCCTGGTACGCAAACAGCTGCGCTTTCGTCGTCTGCACGATCAGCAGACCGAGGGGGACGGCTTAGTCCGGGTGATTCCGGGCTTCTACACGAGTTTCCGCGCGATCACCACCAGCCACTGCGCGATTGTCGATGCCGGCGGTGGTGTGCCGGTGGAAACCATGCCGGTGCAGCATCCGGAACGTTTTGTTCCCGATTGGATCAGGATTGATTACCGCGCCCGTCAGTGGCGCGGCGAGTACGGTTTCGCCCGCCGCAACGTCACTTAGGCTTCACCCCCCGACACACGTACAGGAGGTCTACCATGAACGCACAACCCGCCAGCCAGGACATGGACCAGTGGTTAAATAACAAGCTCGATGAACTGCTGCCGTCCAAATTAGAGGAAATCGACGCGGCAAAAACTCCGTCGATGGCCATTATTGCTACCAAAGGGACACTGGATTGGGCTTACCCGCCGTTTATTCTGGCCTCGACCGCCTCGGCGTTGGGCTGGGATACCTCGATTTTCTTTACTTTCTATGGACTGCTGTTGCTGAAAAAAGAGATTCCCTCGGAAGTTTCGCCGCTGGGCAACCCGGCCATGCCGATGAAAATGCCCTTCGGTCCGAAGTGGTTCCAGGATTTCAACTGGCCGATGCCGAACCTGCTGATGGCCGCGGTACCCGGGTTTGAGAAAGTCGCCACCGGCTTGATGAAGAAGACGTTCAAGAGCAAGGGTGTCGCCAGTGTGGAAGAACTTCGCGAGTTGTGCCTGGAAGCGGACGTCAAAATGGTCGCCTGTCAGATGACCGTCGATGTGTTCGGTTTCGACCAGAGTGAATTCATACCGGAAGTGACCGATTACGTCGGCGCCACTTACTTTTTACCGGTAGCGCAGAAATCCGATGTCTGCCTGTTTATCTGAAGCTTTTTAACACCACCGGCCCTCCCCGGTTACCGGCGCTTGTCGCCGGTTTTTTTTTGCCGGTGTTGTGCGACAATATCGCGTTTTCAGCCATTTGTACCTCATGTCCAGTCATCCCTTTGTTGTCGACGACGCCGCGCCGCGCGGAGAGAACCCGATGCAGCCGCCCCTGCCGCCGGCGGGCCGGGCGGCCATCTGGTCGCGGCTGTATGGCGACAGCCTGCCGCTGGTGCTGGCGCGCGCCACGCAGCAACATGCCGGCCCGATGCTGGTGGTTACCGCCGACAGTCAGGACGCCGAACGCCTGCAACAACAGCTGCGCTTTTTCCGCGGCGATAGCGGCGATGACATACTCTGCTTCCCCGACTGGGAGACCTTACCCTACGACCGCTTCTCGCCACACCAGGACATTGTTTCACAACGTCTGCAGACGCTGTACCGTCTGCCCGACCTGCAGCGCGGGATCCTGCTGGTGCCGGTCGCTACGCTACTGCAACGTCTGCCGCCGCGCCATTTTCTCGACAGTTACAGTCTGATACTGGATCGCGGCGAACGTCTCGATCTGGAGGCGATGCGCGCGCGGCTGGAAAAAGGCGGGTACCGCTGTGTCGCGCAGGTTATGGAGCACGGCGAGTTCGCGGTGCGCGGTTCGTTGCTCGATCTGTTTCCCATGGGGTCGAGTCAACCCTATCGCATCGATCTGTTCGACGATGAAATCGACAGCATGCGTCTGTTTGATCCCGACACCCAACGTTCTCTGCAACCGGTGGAACGCATCCGTCTGTTACCCGCGCGCGAGTTTCCTGTCGACGAGGCGGCGATCACGCGCTTTCGCCAGGCCTGGCGCGACAATTTCGAAGGCGATCCGCAGCGCGCCTTGATGTACCGCGATGTCAGCAACGGTCTGCTGCCGAACGGCGTGGAATACTATCTGCCGCTGTTTTTAGCGCACACTGTCAGCCTGTTCGACTACTTGCCCGCGAATACCTGCCTGGTGACGAGCGCCCAGGCGCACAGCGCAATCGCCGGTTTCCGTCAGTCGCTGGCCGAACGTTACGAATCCTTGCGCCATGATATCGAACATCCGCTGTTGCCGCCGCACCAGCTCTACCTGCAAGAGCACGAGGTAGAGAGCGCCGTCGCGGGATACGCGCGTATCGACGTGCACAGTGCCGAGGCGCTGGAAGAAGCACCGAATGCCGCGCGCTTCGCCACGCGGGCGCTGCCGGCACTGCGCGTACAGGCACGCGCCGAACGCCCGGCCGGTCTGTTGCAGGACTTCCTCGCGGCCTTCCCCGGTCGCACCCTGATCTGCGCCGAATCGGCCGGACGCCGCGAGTCGCTGCTCAACCAGCTGCGAGAATTCGGCCTCAAGCCCCGGGTGGTGGAAAACTGGCAGGCTTTCAGCGCCGCCTCCGAGCGCTTGGCGATCACGGTGGCACCGCTGGAACTGGGTATGTGGCTGGCTACCGAACCACCGCTGGCGATTATCACCGAGCCGCAACTGTTCGGCGAACGCGCCCTGCAACAACGCCGCCGCCGGCCACGCCGCGATGCCGATGTCATTATCCGCAACCTCACCGATCTCACCGTGGCCGCCCCGGTAGTGCACGAAGACCATGGCGTGGGGCGTTACCTGGGGCTGCAGACGCTGGCGGTGGGTGGTTTTGAAACCGAGTTTCTGACGCTCGAATACGCCGGCGGCGACAAGCTCTATGTGCCGGTGGCATCCCTGCACCTGATCAGCCGCTACACCGGCGCCTCTCCCGAGAGCGCCCCGCTACACAAACTGGGTAACGACCAGTGGCAGAAAGCCCGCAAAAAAGCCGCCGAACGGGTGCGCGACGTGGCCGCTGAACTGCTCGACATTTACGCTCGCCGCGCCGCACGCAAGGGCCACGCCGCGCAGGTCGACGCGGACGAATACCAGGCTTTCGCCGGCGCCTTTCCGTTCGAGGAGACACCCGACCAGGCGCAGGCGATCGAGGCGGTTTTCGACGATATGCGTTCCGAGCGCCCGATGGACCGGGTGGTGTGCGGGGATGTCGGTTTTGGTAAGACCGAAGTCGCCATGCGCGCGGCGTTTATCGCCACGCAGTCGGCCCGTCAGGTGGCCGTACTGGTGCCCACCACCCTGCTCGCCCAGCAGCACTATCAGACTTTCTCCGACCGCTTCGCCGACTGGCCGGTGCGTATCGAAGTTCTGTCGCGCTTTCGCAGCAAAAAACAGCAAGACAGTATCACCGCTGAGTTCCACGCCGGCACCCTGGATATTCTTATCGGTACCCACAAAATCCTGCAAAAAGACATTCAGCCAAAGAATCTCGGCCTGGTGATCATCGACGAAGAACACCGCTTCGGCGTTCGCCAGAAGGAAAATTTCAAGGCCTTGCGCAGCGAAGTCGATCTGCTGACGCTGACCGCCACGCCAATTCCGCGCACCCTCAACATGTCACTGTCCGGCTTGCGCGATTTGTCCATTATTGCCACGCCGCCGGTACAACGCCTGGCGATCAAGACCTTTATCAGTGAATGGAGCAACGCCACCATCCGCGAAGCCTGCCTGCGAGAGATCAAGCGCGGCGGCCAGGTTTACTTTCTGCACAACGACGTCGAGACCATCGACAAAATCGGACGCGAGTTGCGCGAGCTGCTGCCCGAAGCCACCCTGGAGATCGGTCACGGGCAGATGCGTGAACGCGATCTCGAACAGGTGATGCTCGATTTCTATCACCGGCGCTTCAACATGCTGCTGTGCACTACCATCATCGAGAGCGGTATCGATGTGCCGACGGCCAATACCATCCTGATCAACCGCGCCGACCGACTCGGCCTGGCGCAGCTCCACCAGCTGCGCGGCCGAGTCGGGCGTTCGCACCACCGCGCCTACGCTTACCTGATGGTGCCGCCGCGCCAGGCGATGACCGCCGATGCCATCAAGCGCATCGAGGCGATTGAATCCCTGGAGGACCTGGGAGCCGGTTTCACGCTGGCAACCCACGATCTGGAAATACGCGGTGCCGGCGAACTGCTCGGCGACGAGCAAAGCGGCCAGATCCACGAAATCGGCTTCAGCCTCTACAGCGAACTGTTGGAACGTGCGGTCACCGCCCTGAAAGCCGGGAGCCAGCCCGCGTTGGACCGGCCGCTCAATCACGGCCCGGAAGTGGATCTGCATCTGCCGGCGCTGATTCCCCACGACTATCTGCCCGATGTCCACGGTCGTCTGGTGCTCTACAAGCGTATCGCCAGCGCCGCGGATAGCGATGAACTGCGTGAGCTGCAAGTGGAGATGATCGACCGCTTCGGCTTGTTGCCGGATGCCGTCAAACAGCTGTTTGCCGTCACCGAGCTCAAGCTCAAGGCCGTGCCGCTGGGGATTGCCAGAATCGATGTCGGCGCGGCCAGCGGGCGCTTGATCTTCGGCGCGCAACCCGATGCCGACCCGGCGACCATCGTCGGCCTGATACAGTCGCAGCCGAGTCACTACAGCCTGGACGGAGCGGATAAAATCCGTTTTCAGTTCGATATGAGCGACAGTGCCGAGCGTATCGCCCGCGTTTCCACCCTACTGGACAGCTTGAGCCCGCGCAGCGAGTCAGGCAGGATAGCGCCATGACGAACCTGCACAGATTCTGCTATGGCGCTTTGCTGGTCGGCTGTCTGCTACCGGTGATGCGGATGGCGCAGAGCGCCGACCGGGCGACGCGGCAATACGACATCGAGCTGCTGGTATTCCAGAACCTGGTGGATAACGACAATGGCGAAATATGGCCGGCCGCTGACAGCCCCACGTGGGATGAGCGCGGTGCCGGCCACGCCGGCGCTGGGCAACAGGTGCACTGGTTACCGGAAAGCCGTTACCGGATGAAAGCCGAGCGTAACGCCTTGAACCGATCCTCCCGCTACCGCACCCTGGCCTATTTGGCCTGGCGCCAGCCGGTGGTCGATCGGGACAATGCGCGTGCGCTGGAACTGCCGGCCCCCTCCCGCCCCGGTGGCGCCTGGGTCGGCGGTACTGTCCGGGTGGCCGTGGAGCGCTTCCTGCATCTGTACCTCGATCTGCAGCTGCACCTGCCCGCGGGCGCGGGCCCGGGTGGTGCACAAATCCGCCTCACCGAACAGCGTCGTATGCGCAGCAAAGAGCTGCACTACTTTGACAACCCACGGTTCGGCGTCATCGCCCTGATTACACCGTATGAACCGCCGGCGGCCGAAGCGTCGCCGGCGGCAACGCCGACCAAGACGCCGACAGCCGAAAAATAAATCGGGCCTGAAACCGCTTTATTCGCTCGTCTGAAACACGCTCAACCGGCTTGGTATTTTTCTTTGGCTTCGCGCGCCACCCTGGCCTCTTCGGCGTCATAGGCTTTGCCCGACCAGAGCATTTCGTAAGCGATTTCCTCATTACCGTTTTCGCACAGCTCCAGCACACTCTCGAACAGCGGCTGGAAAGTGTCGCTGCGGTGCGAACGTTCGTGATCGTCAAAGGTATTCCAGAAAGTCACGATAAGCGCTTCTTTTCCCTTAAGATCACTCTCTACTGCCTGGCCAATGGTCGATCCCTCGTTGGAGACGTCGCCCTTGTTGAGGCAGACAAAACCGCCGACAAAACCGGTCTCGGAATGGTAAGTCTTTACGTTCTCGCAGAGAATCGCTACCCGCTCCTGGAGGTCATCGACGGTGTAACCGTCTTTGAGGATGACGCGGTTGACAGTAACGATGCCATTGTGCGGAAAATCCTGGATCAGTCCGGCCATGGTTTGACTCCTCTTGTCGGTTTAATGCCTTAGCATTAGTAGAGCCTAATATAGTATATCCTGACTTAATAAGTCAAGTATTAGGGCTAATATTTATATTATTTATACCTGTTATTTGTTTTTTAAATACAAAAGGTTATTTTGCGTTGTCAGGTTGATCGAGCGCCGGAATCGCCGTTTCCAATAAGTGCCGAACGGTTTCCATCCCGGCAGACAGATTGGCGTCGATCGCCTCCATACTGATTTCGCTCTGCGCCTCCCCGCGCCCCGCCGCACGATTGGCGACCACCGCGCAACAGGCGTAGGCGAGCTCGAGCTCGCGCGCCAGGGCCGCCTCGGGCATACCGGTCATGCCGACCATGGTGCAACCGTCTTTTTCCAGACGATCGACTTCCGCGGCGGTTTCCAGCCGCGGCCCCTGGGTGGCGCCGTAGGTACCATGATCGACGAAGGCGATGTCCAGTTCCTGCGCGGCCTGTATCAGCAGACGCCGTAAATAATCGCTATAGGGACGGGTGAAATCGATATGCGTCACCTGTGACAGATTGCTTTCGAAATAGGTGTGCTTGCGCGACCAGGTGTAATCGATAATTTGGTCGGGTATCGCCAGCATGGGAGGTTTCAACCCCGCCTCGATGCCACCTACCGCGGCCACGGCGATTACGCTGTCCACCCCCGTTTCTTTCAACGCCCAGATGTTGGCGCGGAAGTTGACCATGTGTGGCGGAATGGTATGGCCGTGGCCGTGGCGCGGCAAAAAAACCACATCCTTGTTACACAGCCGCCCGTGTACCAACGGGCCGGAAGGTTCCCCATAGGGCGTGCGCATCACCTCGCGCTTTTTGATTTCGAGATTTTTCAGGGTCGTCAGACCGGTGCCGCCGATAATTGCCAATTCAGCCATAATGTGTCCGTAGGTCAGTTGTCTTTAACGGCGTAAATGCCTTTGAGATTGCGCCAGTAGCCATGGTAGTCCATGCCATAGCCGAACACGTAGCGATCGGCCACCTGCAGCCCGACAAAATCGGGCTGTACGTCGGGGTGTTTGCGCTGGTGACTCTTTTCCACCAGGACTGCGCTGTAAACCGCCCGCGCCTGTTGGTCGTGACAATAACGCAGGATTGCCGCCAGCGTCAGGCCCTCGTCGAGGATGTCGTCGACGACCAGCAGGGTGCGCCCGGCGAGCGCTTGAGAGGGGGGCGTAATCCATTTGAGTTCCGCCCCACCGCGGGTGCCCTGATAGCGCGTTGCGTGCAGATAGTCGAGCTGGACCGGACAGCGCAGACGCGTGAACAATTCGCCGCTTACCACCAGCCCACCGGTCATGACACACAATAACAGCGGGTCCTGGTCGCCGAGCACGGCTTCGATCTCTGCGGCCATCCTATCCAGTGCCTGAGATACCTGAGTCGGGGAATAAAGTTCATCGGCGGTGTCGCGTACCGCCTGTATGTGTTCGCTGTCCATCATGTCCTGTGTACTATTATTGTCGGTCGGGCGTCGTCTGTGCATCGACCCCGGCCCGGTAGTGTATGCAAAGCGGGCAGGCGAATATACCCCGCCGGCCCATGACGCGGGGCAGTTTATTCCAGGTCCATATCGAGCCAACGCTCGGACTGGCAGCTTTCCAGCAGTCTGAGCGCTTTGCTCCAGCGCTCACCCGCGTGCAACACCTCGGGTTGGACAAAGGTCTTGGCGCGCATCCGCGCCAGTCGCAACTGAGCGGCCGGATCGTGATAGTCGCCCAGAGATTCGACCACTTGGGCGGCGCGTTGCGGCTGATTGCACACCAACACCATGTCACAGCCGGCCTGCAGCGCGGCGTGGGCGCGCTGCGGATAATCGCCGGCCCATTCAGCGCCGCCCATACTCAGGTCATCACTGAATATGACCCCCTGAAAGCCGAGTGTCCGACGCAGTACCTGTTGCAACCACACACGGGAGAAGCCCGCCGGCTGCGCATCGACCAGAGGATAACGCACATGGGCGACCATGACGCCGTTCAGGCCGTTGTGCGCCAGGCGCTGGAACGGCACCAGGTCTTCCAGCTCAAGATCGACATAGCGACGCGGGTCTTCGGGCAGACTCAGGTGGGAGTCGGCGGCCACACCGCCGTGACCGGGAAAGTGCTTGCCAACACTGGCCATGCCGGCCTCGTGCATACCCCGCTGGTAGGCCAGCGCCAGTTCGCTCACCACTTCCGGATCGCGGTGAAACGCGCGGTCACCGATCACCTCGGAAACACCCAGGTTCAGATCCAGCACCGGGGCAAAACTGAGATCGACATTGGCCGCCAGCACTTCGCTGGCCATCAGCCACCCGGCTTCGCACGCCAATTGCCGCGCTCGCGCCTTGTCCTGGCTATACAGCTCGCCGAAGCGACCGAGTGGCGGCAGGCGGAAAAATCCATCGCGGAAGCGCTGTACGCGGCCGCCTTCCTGATCGACGGCGATCATCAGCGGCGGTTGGCGCAAGGCGTGAATCTCGGCGCACAGTTCGCGCACCTGCACCAATGATGCGTAGTTGCGGCTGAACAGAATAACCCCGCCCACCGCCGGGTGCTGGAGCATTTCGCGCTCCTCGGCGAGCAACTGCTGACCACGCAGATCGACCATGACCGGGCCCATGCTCAAAGCCGGGCTCCCCGCACGTCCAGCTTATCGCGCAAGCGATCACCGAGCAGGTTGACACTCAGTACGACCGAAAACAGCGCCACCCCGGGCGCCAGCACCAAGTGGGGCGCGACCAGCAGGTAGCGCACGCCGTCACGGATCATACTGCCCCAGGAGGCTTCGGGCGGTTGCACGCCGAGGCCGAGAAACGACAGGCCGGATTCGGCGACAATGACCGCCGCCACGGCGAAGGTCGCTTCAACCACCAGCGGCGCGGCAATTAAAGGTAGCAGGTGCCGCAGGACGATATGCCGCCGGCGCGTGCCCAACGCTACGGCGGCCTGTACGTGTCCGCGTTGTTTTACCGACAACACCTGCGCGCGCGCCAGACGCGCGAAGCCGACCCAACCGACCAGGCTCAGAGCGATGAGCAGATTGCCGATACCTGGGCCCAACAGCCCGGCCAGGGCAATGGCCAGCAAAATGCCCGGGAAGGCCATGAAAATATCCAACACCACGACCAGTGCGCGGTCCCAGTAACCGCCCAAATAAGCGGCCACGCTGCCGAGCAGCGTGCCGAGCAGCAGGGACAGACTGACCACACCGCCGGCCACCCAGCAGGAGGTGCGCGCACCGGCGAGCAGTCTGTGCAGTACCGGTCGTCCAAGATCATCATAGCCGAGCCAGGCGTGGCGATCGGGACCGAGCAGGATGGAGGCCAGCGCCATACGTTCGGGGTGCAGCGGCAGATAGGGCTGCAACAGGGCCACCAGCACCCAGGCGCTCAGAAGCAGCGCGGCGACACGGCCTGCTTTCATGCCGCACCCAGACGGATACGCGGGTCGAGACGCGCGTACAACAGATCGGTGGCCAGATTGATCAGCACATAGCTCAGACTGATGGCCAGGACCGCGCCCTGCACCACCGGATAATCGCGCCGCTGAATGGCCTCGATCAGCAAGCTGCCGATACCCGGCCAACTGAACACAGTCTCGGTAATCACCGCACCACCGAGCAGGGCGCCCAGCTGCATGCCCAAGACGGTTAATACCGGCAGCCAGGCATTGCCGAGGCCGTGACGCAGCCATACCCGAGCCCGGGACAGGCCCTTGGCCCGCGCGGTACGGATAAAGTCCTCGCTCATCACTTCCAGCAGACTGCTACGGATCATCCGCGAGAGCACCGCGGCCAGCGCCGTCCCCAAGGTGAGCGCCGGTAACACCAGCGACCACGGCGCGCCGCGCCCATTGACCGGAAACCAGCCCAGACCCAGTGAAAACGCCAGGACCAACAGCGGCCCCAACCAGAAGTTGGGCAAAGATACGCCTAGCAGCGAAAAACCCATGGCGGTGCTGTCGATGAAGGTACCGCGCCGGGCCGCCGAGACAATACCGGCCGGCACGGCGATCAGCACCGCGATGAACAGCGCCGCGACGGTCAGCTCGACGGTGGCACCGGCGCGTTGCGCCAGCAGGCTGCCGACCGAGGCCTGATTGTAGAGCGAATGCCCAAGGTCTGCGCTAAGCAGTGCGAGCAGAAAATGTCCCCATTGTTCCCACAACGGCAGATCGAGCCCGAGCGCATGACGAAGCGCTTCACGGTCGGCGCCCGCGGCGGACTCGCCGAGCATCACCTCAACCGGATCTCCCGGCACCCAGTGCAGCAGAAAAAACACCAGACTGGCCACGCCGAGCGCGACCCATACGGCACTGAAAAGACGTGCTAACACATAGGCAGGCATCGGCGCTCAGGGCAGATATTGCGGTTCGGGTTGTTCCAGATCGTCATCGGCGCTCTGACAGGCAAAACGCAGCTGGTGCCCATCGCCGCGCTGCAGCCGATAGACGGTAAATGTCTCACCGGCCACCGTGACGGATTCATTGCTACTGGCCATCGCCGCGATACAGGCCGCGTCGCAGCGCTGCACCGGGCGCGGCGGCAAGCCCTGTACGGGCGACGGTTGCTGTAACGCCTGGTTATCGCGCAGGCGGTGGACTTCGGCAACCAGTTCATCGACCTGGGTGGAGAGCAAATCCAATTGCCCCGACAGATCGCCACGCGGCGCGGCCGGAGCGAATACCGGGGTGGATACGCGTGCGTCATCGGCGGCGGGAAGCACCCCCGCGGCGCGCACAAAGCGCCGGCTGAAAGCGGTCATATCCGGCGACGGTGTCGCCTCGGTGGTCGTCAGTATGCTGTGTACCAGTTGCGCCAGTCCGGCGGCATAGGCCGCCTCGCCGCCGGGTGCCTCCGGGGCGCCGACGAGCGCCGCCAGGGGCAGGGGCGTGTCCAGATAAAAAGCGGCAATGCCGCGCAACTTGTCGTAGCTGTGACGTCCCGCCGCGGGACTGTCGCACTGCGTGATCAGAATACTGATACTACCGGTGAACTGTTCCGCGTAGAGCAGCTTGAGCCGACCGTAGGCGGCGTTGAGTGACGCCGTCGCCGGGCTTAAGGTCAATAGCAGCTCCGGACTGGCGAGCGCGATCGCCAGCCGGTTCTGATCGGTGCCGGAGCCGGCATCGATCAGCAGGTAATCGTAATCGCCAAGCTGGCGTAGCCGCTCGGCGAACATCTCCAGTTGGGCCGCGTTCAGGATGCGCAGCCAGCTCCCGTCGCGGCTAGCGACGACCAGATCGCAATTGGTGGCCAGCGGCAATACCGAAAAGCGGTGCTCAGCCTCAAGGCTATCGGCCAGGGTGGTGATCTCGGCCCAGTGTGGCGGCGCGCCAACCATGTCGGGTAATCCGGCCAGCGCCAGCAGACAGACGCGGCGTTCCGAGGCGGCGGCCAGGCGTATTGCCAGGTCAGCGGCCATACGCCGCTCCCCCTGGCCGTCGCGCCCGCCGGTGAGTGTAATGATTCTTGTCATGCTGATCAGGGCCGTGGCGGCGCAATCACCCGTTGTAGACTGACTCAGGGGAGCCATGTTACCACAATGCGGCGAGGGGTTTAGTCCTGCTCTTCAATCAATACGGGCATGCCGGCGGGCACGCTGGCGAACAGCGCGATGACCTCGGCGTTGTGCATCCGCACACAACCGTGCGAACGCGCCACGCCCAGCGGCTCGCTGTCCGGACAACCGTGAATGTAAATGTAACGGCGCATGGTGTCGACGTCGCCAAACCGGTTGCGGCCGGGCTCACTGCCGCACAGCCAGAGAATTCGGCTAAGAATCCAATCACGTTGGGGGTGGGCGCGAGCAAGCGCCGCGGAATAGATTTCACCGCTGGGCCGACGGCCGACAAACACCGTCCCAGGGGCGCAGCCGCTACCGATCTTGGCGCGTACCCGGTGCCAGCCACGAGGGGTCTGGCCGCTCCCGGTGTGCTCACCGGCACCGTTCAGCGCCGTCGATACGGCGTATTGGGCGCACACCGCACCGTCGTGCCACAGGCGCAGACGCTGACTGGCAAGACCGATATGAAGGAAATCCCGTGGCATGTTCATCACTCCACTGTGTGCGTATCGATCAGGGCATCATAAGCGCCATCGGCGGCCAGCGTATAGCCGCGGATACGCTCACTGACCGCGGCGTATTCATCTTCGTACCATAACGGCACATAAGGTAGCCGCTCAAGCAGGCGCCGTTGCACGCGCCGATACAGGCCCGCCTGCCCGGCTTCCGTGTCGGCCTGTTGCGCGCGCTCGAGCAGCGCATCAGTCTGGGGATCGTCGAACCGGCCGCGGTTGGCGCCCGCCGGTGGCACGGCCTCGCTGTGAAAAGCATAGCGGAAAATGTCCGGCGACTTGATACCCACCCAGGCCAGACTGTACAACTGGAAGCGGCCCGCCTTGATATCGCCGTAAAAGGTGCCCCAATCGTAGCTCTGGACCTCGACGGCGATGCCGATAGCCGCCAATTGCTGTTGCAGTATGCTGGCAATGCGCACCCGAAATGGGTCGCTGGAGGTTTTATAACTCAGTCGCAGGGGGTGCTCCGGACCGTAGCCGGCTTGCGCCAGCAGCCGCTTGGCGCGCGCCGGGTCGGGTTCGATGCGCGGCAGCTGCGCGGCACCGGCCCAGTGCTCCGGGGGTAGCAGCGCCGAGGCGGGTCGCGCGGCGCCGTGAAACACATGCTCGATAATCGCCGGGCGGTCGATGCCAAGAGCGATGGCTTGGCGCACTTCCAGGCGACCGCAGGCGGGATCCTGCAGTTGCAGGCCGAGATAGGTGAAGTTGCTGCCGGGTCGGCGCTGCAGAGCGATGCCGGGCTGGCGCGCCAGGTAGGCCAGCAACTCCGGCGGAAGGTCGTTCTGCAGCAGGTCGACTTCCCCGCGCAGCAGTTTCAACACCCGCATGGTGGGGTCCTTCACCTGCTCAAACACCAGTATCTGTCCGTCGGCTTTGCGTTGCAGGCGCAGCCGATCGGCCTGCTCCCAGCTCAGCAGGCGGAACGCGCCGCTGCCGAGCGGCCGGCGATGAAAGGGATGGTGCGCGGCAATCTTCGCCGCCGGCAGAATCCCCAGCGAGAGGTAACCGGGAAACAGTCGGTCCGCTCGGTTGAGATAGAAATCGAGCGTATCGTCGTCGATCACCTCGATGCGCGCAATCATCGACAGTGTCGCGCGGTGCGGTGAGGCGCCGGCAGGATCCAGGATAGAGCGGTAGGTCGCGGCGACATCGTGCGCCGTGAGCGGCGTACCGTCGTCAAAGCGGCGCCAGCGCGAGCCGAGCGTAAAACGGTAATGTGTCGGACTCAGCACCACCCAGCTGGCCAGTGACGCCACCGGGCGGGCGTGGGCATCGTGGTCCACCAGCCGCGCATAGATCAGTCGATCGATTCGCTCCGCGGCGGCGTCGGTGGTTGTGCGGGGATCGAGGTTGGTGGGCCCGCTCGCCAGGGCGAAACGAATGGCATGGTTATCGGGCGCGTTGCAGCCGGCGAGTAACAGACAGACCATGAGGGCGAGTAAAAACACGTTTTTCAGTTCCGCGTCATTTGCAGCGATTGCAGCACCCGTAGCCGCAGGCGGCGGAAACCCTCCGCGTCCAGGCGGTCGGCCACCACCAAGGCGCTACAGCGCGCGCCACCGGATACCCTGAAGCGCAATATCACCAGCGGCAGGCTGACAAACACCGGGCTCAGCAGTTGCGCGCCGCGCCAGCCGCTCTCGCCACAGCGCACGGTCCAACCGCGCTGCCGGTCCCAGGCGATGCCACTGACTGCCCGACTCGTCGTGGCACGGCACTGGCGACGCACAAACCAGCCATAGTGCAGCGCACTGGCGGCGGCCAGCGCCCAGCGCAGCGCGCCCGGCAGCGACGCCAGCAAGCACGCCGCGCCCGCCAGCAGGTGAACGGCTGCCGCCACGCGAGCGAGCAGCGGCGAGGCGCCGAGCTCAAGGCGCAGCGGCCGCTCGAATCTTGTCAACGAGTTGTACGACATCCTTGTCGGTCGGTCGAATCCGCCCCATCAGCCACTCCAGTAACAGCGCATCGGGGTAGTCCAGCAGTTGGTCGAAGCGTGCGCGCTGCGCGGCATCCAGTTGCGCATATCCGCCGTTGATAAACGCCCGCAACAGCAGATCCAGCTCGAGCATGCCGCGCCGGCATTTCCAGCGCAATCGCGCCAGTTCGCTCACAGGCCGCGTTTTACCATCAGCTCCTTGATACGGCCGATGGCGCGGGTCGGGTTGAGCCCTTTGGGACACACCTCGACGCAATTCATAATGGTGTGGCAGCGAAACAGCCGGAAGGGCCCTTCGAGATCGCTCAGGCGCTCTTCGGTCGCCTGGTCGCGCGAATCGGCCAGAAACCGCCACGATTGTAACAGCGCCGCCGGCCCGAGGAATTTATCCGGATTCCACCAGAACGACGGACAGGCGGTCGAACAGCAGGCACAGAGAATACATTCGTACAGGCCGTCCAGTTGCTCGCGCTGTTCCGGGCTCTGCAACCGCTCGACTTCCGGGCAGGGTTCCTCATTAATCACAAACGGCTTGGCGGTACGGTACTGGCGGTAGAACTGCTCCAGGTCGACCACCAGATCGCGAATCACCGGCATGCCGGGCAGAGGACGGATTTCTATCGGTTTTTTCAGCGACGTCAGTTGCGTGATGCAGGCTAGGCCGTTACGGCCATTAATATTCATGCCGTCCGAGCCGCACACACCCTCCTGACAGGAGCGGCGAAAACTCAGACTCTCGTCCTGTGCCTTGAGCAGCAGCAGCGCATCAAGCAGCATCATGCCGGGGCGGATGCAGCTTTCTTCCAGTTCGAAATGCTGCATATAAGGTTTGGCGTCCTTATCGGGGTCGAAGCGGTAGATGGAAAATTTCATCTAGTACGTCCTTTTCTTCGGCGGGAAACTGTCCACCGTTAGCGGCTTCATACGCACGGGCTTGTAGTCCATTTTCAAATCTTCGAGACTGAACAGGCTGTGTTTCAGCCACTGCTGGTCGTCGCGTTCAGGATAGTCTATGCGCGAATGAGCGCCGCGGCTTTCGCGCCGGGCCAGCGCGGAGGAGACGGTCGCCAACGCTGTATCCACCAGGTTTTCCAGTTCCATGGCCTCGATACGCGCGGTGTTGAACACCTGGCTGTGGTCATCGATATAAGCGTCCTGAAGACGCTCGCGCAACGCCAGCACCGCCTGCTGCCCCTCCTGCAACACGTCTTCGTTACGAAATACGCCGCAATGATCCTCCATCGCTTTGGTCAGCTGCGCGCGCAAGGCGGCAATGGATTCCCCTTTGCCTTGTCGATTCCAGCGCGCCAGACGCTCTAAGGCCACATCGGCGGCATCTCCGGGAATCGGCTGGTGATAGCGCTGCTCTTTCAGCTGTTCGATGACGTGGTTGGCCGCGGCGCGACCGAACACCAGGATGTCCAGCAGCGAATTGCCGCCCAGTCGATTGGCGCCGTGCACCGAGACACAGGCGCACTCGCCGACCGCGTACAGTCCGGGTACCGGTTCCTCGGCGCCCTGCTGCACCGGCACCACCACCTGGCCGTGGCGGTCGGTGGGAATGCCGCCCATCGTATAGTGCGCCGTAGGATAGACCGGAATGGGCGTGTCGGCCGGATCGGTGTGCAGAAAGGTCATCACCATATCGCGAATCCCCGGCAGGCGTTTTTTCACAATATCGGCGCCGAGGTGGTCGAGTTTGAGCAGTACATGATCGCGATTAGGGCCTACCCCGCGCCCCTCGCGGACTTCGGTGGCGATCGCTCTGCTGACCACGTCACGGCTGGCCAGGTCTTTGGCGTTCGGTGCGTAGCGTTCCATGAAACGCTCGCCGTCGCCATTGAGCAGGTAACCGCCCTCGCCGCGGGCGCCCTCGGTGATCAGCATCCCTTTGCCGGCGATACCGGTCGGATGGAACTGAAAGAACTCCATATCCTGCAGCGGTATGCCGGCCCGCAACGCCATGGCCATGCCGTCGCCGGTATTGACCAGCGCATTGGTGTTGGTGCGAAACAACTGCCCGACACCGCCGGTGGCCAGAATCGTGGTCTTGGCTTCGATCAGAATCGGCTCGCCGTCGGCGATGTTCATGGCCACCGCGCCGAGAAAATAGCCGTCCTGGTTCTGCACCAGTTCCATGGCGAAATATTCATCAAAGAAATGGGTACGGGCGTGGATATTCTGCTGGTAAAGCGAGTGCAGAATGGCGTGCCCGGTACGGTCGGCCGCAGCGCAGGTGCGCACCGCCTGCTCGCCGCCGAAATCGCGACTCTGGCCACCGAACGCCCGCTGGTAAATTTTTCCCGTCTCCAGGCGCGAGAAAGGTACGCCGAAATGTTCCAGTTCGTAGACCGCCCGCGGCGCGGCGCGGCACATATACTCGATGGCGTCTTGATCGCCGAGGTAATCGCTGCCCTTGACGGTGTCGAACATGTGCCAGTGCCAATTATCGGGCAGCACATTGGCCAGCGCGGCGTTAACCCCGCCTTGGGCGGCTACGGTGTGCGAACGGGTGGGAAATACCTTCGACACCACCGCGACCCGCGCCTCGGCCTGCGAGAGCTGCAGCGCGGCGCGCAGACCGCCGCCGCCGGCGCCGATGATCAGGGTGTCGAAGCTGCGTTTTTCCATCGCTCAGCCCACTGTCGCAAATGCGGCCAGCATCAGGGCGCGCAATACCCACAGCACGCTGGCGAGCAGCACCAGCGCGCAGCCGGCCAGCAACAGCAGGCGCAACCAGACCGCGTGCACATAATCGATGAGTACATCGCGAATCCCCACCCAGGCGTGCAGCCCGACGGCGATGACGAAAATCGCGCTGGCGACGCCCGGTAAGGCTTGGCCGAACCAGCCGCGCCAGGCGGCATAGTCGGGCAGACCGCGCAGCAGCATCAACAGTGGCATGATCAGCAGGTAGAGGGCGAGATAGACGGCGCTGAAACGCTGCAACAGCCAGGCGCGCAATCCCTGGGCGGCGCGGCTCACCAGCGCCCCACCAGATACAGCGCGCTCAGCGCCAGAGCGCCCAGATTCACCGCCCAGGCGCTGGCGCGGGCCCGCTCGCGGCCGATACCGATCTGCAGGTCGAGCAGCAGGTGCCTGAGGCCGGCGAGCAGATGATGCGCCAGCGACCATACCAGCAATAGCGTCAGCCAGCGAACCGGCGCGGACTGCAGATAGCCGAGAGCGGCGCGGTAACCCGCTGCGTTTTGCAGCGACAGAGCGAACAGCCAGGCGGCACCCGGCAGCGCAACGAACATGAGGACGCCGGAGATACGGTGAGCGATAGAGGCTAATCCGCCGGGAGGCAGGGAGATCTGCAGCAGATTGAGGAATTTTGGCGCCTGTTCAGGTCTGTCCATGGAATCCAACACACGCAGTGTTTCGAGGTTTATACCATCTGTGTGCGGAAACCGCCAGTATTTACAATGGCTGACAGAACACCCAGGATTGACTATTATTCGCTGCGGCGACTGCGGGCAAGGTAACATGATTGACGAGTGGAAAACATTCCTGCAAAAAGGCGGCGCCGAATTCGATCAGGGCGGCGTCAGGCATTACGGTAACCTGCGTCGCGAACTCAGCGTGGCGATGACCGGAAACGTGTTCGCCGATCTGTCGCACTACGCGCTGATCGCCGTGCGCGGCGAGGATGCCGAGACCTTTTTGCAGGGGCAGCTCACCAATGATCTCACCAAGGTCACGGCACGGAGCAGCCAGCTCAGTGGTATGTGCAATCCCAAAGGCCGTCTGCTCGCCAGCTTTCGGCTGTTGCGCTACGCCGAGTGCTATTATCTTTGTCTGCCCGCTGAGTTGGCGGCGGAAACCATCAAGCGTCTGCGCATGTATGTGCTGCGCGCGCGGGTGACGCTCGAAGACGCCAGCAACGCGTTCGTTCACCTTGGTCTGTCGGGCGATCAGAGCGAGGCGGTGTTGCGCGACTTCACCGGCGAGTTACCCACCGAGGTCGGTGGCGTGCGCGCCACGGACAACCTGGTGGTCGTGCGAGTGGACGGTATCTATCCCAGTTACGAGGTGTTTACCGACACCGAGCGGGCGATGTCGCTGTGGGACAAACTCAATGTGCGTAGCGCGCCGGTCGGCGCCGAAGCCTGGCGCCTGCTGGATATCCAGGCGGGAATCCCGGTGATCTACCCGCAGACCCGCGAAGCTTTCATTCCGCAAATGATCAATCTGCAACGGGTCGGCGGGGTCAGCTTCAAAAAAGGCTGTTACACCGGCCAGGAGATTGTCGCCCGTATGCAGTACCTGGGCAAACTGAAACGGCGCATGTACCGTGGCCGCGTTGCCGCCGACAGCGCCCCGCAGCCGGGCGATGCGCTGTACTGTGCCGCCGACGCCACGCAGAGCTGTGGCCAGTTGGTCTCGGCGGCCGGCCACCCCGACGGCGATTACGCCGTCCTGGCGGTGGTCCAGATCGAGCGGGCCGAGGCAACGGACCCCTCGCTGCATCTGGGCAGTGCCGCCGGGCCGGCTCTGCGGCTCGAACCCCTGCCCTACTCTTTTGCGGAGGAATAATCGGGCTTTAAAATCCGCCCGCCGAGTCGCTATAGGGATGAGCCCCCAAGGCCTAAAGGAGCCCGCTGCATGGAATCGGAAGAAACTTTCGTCGAGGAATTGATAAAGGACCTGGAAACCGGTCAGCTGCAATTGCCGACACTACCGGAAGTCGCCCTGCGGGTGCGCGAGGTGGTCGACGACGAAGACGCCAACGCTCATCAGATTGCCGATACCATCGCGCAGGACGCAGCGCTCTCGGCACGGCTCATCCAGGTGGCCAATTCTCCGCTTTACCGCGGTCGCAACGAAATCGACCGCTTATCGATGGTGATCTCGCGCCTGGGCAACAAGCTGGTACGCAATCTGGTCACCAGCCAGGTTATGAAGCAGATGTTCCAGGCGACCAACGACCTGGTCGATCAGAAACTGCGCGAGGTCTGGGAACACAGCGTGCAGGTGGCCGCCATTGCCCGCGCGCTGACCGGCCGCACCCCGGGTATTCTTCCCGACCAGGCGATGCTGGCGGGGCTGATTCACGACATCGGCATTCTGCCGATACTCTACCGTGCCGAAGAGCGCGACGAGCTGCTCGACACGCCCGGCCTGCTCGACCAGCTGATCGACCGCCTGCATGCGCGCATCGGCGGCGCCATCCTCAAGCATTGGCAATTTCCCGAAGCGCTGATCGCGGTGGCCGCGGAGCACGAAAACCTCGACCGGCAACACGCCGGGCCGGCCGACCTGGTGGACCTGGTGCAGGTCGCCAATCTGCAAAGCCACATTGACAGCGATCACCCCCTGGCGCGCGCGGACTGGGGCCAGGTGAGCGCTTTTCAGCGTCTGGGACTGGAAGTGGATGTGCACGAAATCGAACTGACCGACGTCGCCGAGCAAATCGAACAAGTGCAGAAAATGTTTCAGTAACTAGGGCCGCATGTGCGGGAACAGCAGCACATCGCGAATCGACGCCGAGTCGGTAAACAGCATCACCAGCCGGTCAATGCCGATGCCTTCGCCCGCTGTCGGTGGCATACCGTGCTCGAGGGCGCGAACATAATCTTCATCGTAGTGCATGGCTTCGTCGTCGCCCGCCTCTTTTTCCTCGACCTGGCGGCGAAAGCGCTCGGCCTGATCCTCGGGGTCGTTGAGCTCGGAAAAACCGTTGGCGATTTCGCGCCCACCGACAAAAAACTCAAAGCGATCGGTGACAAAGGGATCGTTATCATTGCGTCGCGCCAGCGGTGAGACTTCGGTCGGATAGGCGGTAATGAAGGTCGGATCCATGAGTCGATGCTCAACGGTCTTCTCGAAAATTTCAATCTGCACCTTGCCGAGGCCATAGCTGTCTTTCACCGGAATATCCAAGCTGTGGGCGACGGCGCGTGCGGCCTGCAAATCGTCCAGCTGCGCCGGAGCTAACTCCGGGTTGAACCGCAGGATCGATTGCTTGACCGTCAGGCGCGTGAACGGCTTGCCGAAATCGAAATTCTCGCCCTGATACGCCAGGCGGGTGCCACCGAGTATCTCTTCGGCCATCTCGCGCAGCAACGATTCGGTGGTGTCCATCAGATCGCCATAATCGGCGTAGGCTTCGTAGAACTCAAGCATGGTGAATTCCGGATTGTGGCGCGTCGAAAGACCTTCGTTGCGAAAGTTGCGGTTGATCTCATAGACTCTCTCGAAACCGCCAACCACCAGGCGCTTAAGGTACAGCTCGGGGGCAATGCGCAGATAGAGCTGCATGTCGAGCGCGTTGTGATAGGTCGAGAACGGGCGCGCCGCCGCGCCACCCGGGATGGGCTGCATCATCGGCGTCTCAACTTCCAGGAAGCCGCGCCGGTTGAGAAATTCGCGAATGAACTGCACGATCCGCGAACGCACCACGAAGGTCTGACGCGAGTCCTGATTCATGATCAGATCCAGGTAACGCTGGCGATAACGGGTCTCCTGGTCGGTGAGGCCGTGGAATTTCTCCGGTAGCGGGCGCAATGACTTGGTAAGCAGGCAGATAGTGTCGGCCTTGATCGACAATTCCCCGGTTTTGGTGGTGAACAGATGGCCCTCGGCGCTGATAATGTCACCCACATCCCAGGCTTTAAATGCCGCGTAGCGCCCCTCGGGCAGATTGTCGCGCTGCACGAACAATTGCACCCGTCCGCTCATGTCCTGAATGTGCGCGAAGCTGGCTTTGCCCATCACGCGCTTGCCCATCATGCGACCGGCGACCTTGACGCGGATGCTGTTTTCTTCGAACCAGGCTGCGTCCTTGTCGCCGTATTGGGCGAGAATTTCAGCCGCCAGGGCGTCGCGGCGGAACGCATTGGGAAAAGCCACGCCCTGATCGCGCAATTGGGCGAGTTTCTGCCGGCGCTGGGCGATGAGTTTGTGTTCGTCTTCCTGGTCGCTCATGGTATTTGCTTCTCTGGTGTTGGTCGGCCCTAGAGACCACTTTTCAGGCTGGCTTCGATGAACTCATCCAAGTCGCCGTCCAGCACGGCCTGGGTGTTGCCGCTTTCCACCCCGGTGCGCAGATCTTTGATGCGCGACTGATCGAGCACATAGGAGCGGATCTGACTGCCCCAACCAATGTCTGATTTACTGTCTTCCAACGCCTGTTGGTCGGCGTTGCGTTTCTGCACTTCCAGTTCGTACAGTTTGGCTTTCAGTTGTTTCATGGCGGTGGCTTTATTTTTATGCTGTGAGCGGTCGTTCTGGCACTGCACCACGATGCCACTGGGCTCATGGGTAATGCGCACGGCCGACTCGGTCCGGTTCACGTGCTGGCCGCCGGCGCCGCTGGCGCGGTAGACATCGATGCGCAAATCCGCCGGATTGATTTCGATATCCAGATCGTCGTCAACCTCCGGTGAGACAAACACCGCGGCGAACGAAGTATGGCGGCGGTTGCCGGAATCGAACGGGGATTTGCGCACCAGGCGATGCACACCTATCTCGGTGCGCAACCAACCGAAGGCATGATCGCCGTCGATTTTGATCGTGGCGCTCTTGATACCCGCCACTTCACCGGCGGACACCTCAATCAGGTCGGTCCGGAAGGCGTGGCGCTCAGCCCAGCGCAGGTACATGCGCAGCAGCATGTTGGCCCAGTCCTGCGCCTCGGTGCCGCCGGAACCGGCCTGGATGTCGACAAAGGCATTGTTGGGGTCCATTTCGCCGGAAAACATGCGCCGAAATTCCAACGCGGCGACGCGCGCTTCCATAGCATCGACATCGGCCATCACCGACTCGACAGTGGCCTGGTCGTCCTCCTCACTGGCCAGCGTGAGCAGATCGGCAGCATCCTGCAGACCGGCGTCTATGCCGCCGAGGGTCTCGACCACCTCTTCCAGGCGCGCCCGTTCCCGCCCCAGGCTCTGGGCCCGCTCCGGGTCGTTCCAGACCTCGGGCACCTCGAGTTCCCGGCAGACTTCTACCAGCTGTTCACGCTTGGCGTCGTAGTCAAAGATACCCCCTCAGGGCCTCTGAGCGCCCTTGCAGATCCCGGATGTGCTGAATGACTGGATTGACTTCCAAAATGGCTCCACAAACCGGCAGAACCGGTGGTTAGACAAAGTCGGCTATCATACCGGCTTAGAGGATCTGCTGGCAAAAAACCCCAACCCGTATTTCTCACCGCCGCTCGACCGCGACGAGCCGCGGTGAGAAACGCGGGCTAGCCGTCCTGGCGACGGATGTCGAGCAGACGGTTATTGCGGTCGATGCGGATGAGAAAGGTGCCGCTGATACCGGTGTGGTTGAGAAACGCACGCAACGCCTGAGCCGGGAACTGCACGGTGATACCGCGGCTGTCGCGCGCCACTACCGTTGTCGCCTGACCGCGGTAGAGGCGTTCGTATTCCGCGCGCTCGATAGACAGCGTCACGGTGAATTCGCGGACCTCGTTATCGGCGCCCATTCAGTCGTTCAGCGCCTCGAAGTGTTCGACGACCAACTGCACGCTGAGTGCACCGCGGTATTCGTTGCTGTCCAAGCGGTAGGCCAAACGCAGCCGTTGGCCGGTGTGCGGTGCTTGCGCGGCCTGGTTGAAGGCGATGGCATCCAGGGTGCGCGTACCGGCCAGCGGGCGCAGCGAGAGCTTGAGGTGATCTTTACCGACTATGCGTTGCGCCAGCACGATGAATTCTCCATCAAACAACGGCTCCGGAAAACCCTGCCCCCAGGGTCCGGCATCGCGCAACAGTTCCGAGAACTCCAGCGCCAAGTCATCTTCGCCCAGTTGTCCGTCCGATTCCAGCACGCCGTGCAGCGACCGGCCGTCGAGCCGCGTGCTCAACTCATCCTCGAACGCGCTGCGGAAGGCTTTTAGATCGCTCTCGGCGAGTGACAGGCCGGCCGCCATGGCGTGGCCGCCGAATTTCTGCAGCAGTTGCGGGTGGCGCGCGGCAATGGCATCCAGCGTGTCGCGGATATGCAGGCCCGGGATGGAGCGCGCCGACCCCTTTAAGGCGTTGTCCCCCGCTCGGGCGAAGGCAATCACAGGGCGGTGAAACTGCTCCTTGATGCGCGAGGCCAGAATGCCGATGACGCCCTGGTGCCAGGCGGCATCGTACAGGCACAAGCCAGCCGGCAGGGGGGCCTCGCCGAGCTGCAACGCCTCGAGGGCCCGTAGCGCCTGCTGTTTCATATCGGCCTCGATTTCACGCCGCTCGCGGTTCAGTGCGTCCAAGCGTTGCGCCAGATCCAATGCCCGTTGCGGATCTTCGCACAACAGGCATTCAATCCCGAGCGACATGTCATCCAGCCTGCCGGCGGCGTTAAGCCGCGGGCCGGCGGCAAAACCGAAATCGGCCGCCACCACCCGTCGGGTGTTGCGCCCCGCCACTTCCAGCAGCGCCCGGATACCGGGCCGGCCGTGTCCGGCGCGGATGCGCCGCAGCCCCTGTTGGACGAGGATACGGTTATTGCGGTCCAGCGGCACCAGATCGGCGACGGTGCCGAGCGCCACCAGATCGAGGTACTTGGCGAGATTGGGCCGGGCCCTGTCGCGCGCCGCAAACCAGCCGCTCGATTGGAGCCCGGCGCGCAACGCCATCATCAGGTAAAACGCCACGCCGACGCCTGCCAGCGCCTTACTGGGAAAGGTATCGCCAGGCTGATTGGGGTTGACGATGGCCGCGGCCTCCGGCAGCGCGCTGCCGGGCAGGTGATGATCGGTGACCAGGACCGGTATACCCCGTTGGCGTGCGGCGGCGACCCCGTCGCAGCTGGAAATACCGTTGTCCACCGTGATAATCAGCTGTGGCGAGCGGCGCGCCGCCACCGCGACGATTTCCGGTGTCAGGCCGTAACCGTACTCAAAACGGTTGGGGACCAGGTAGTCCACCTCGGCGGCGCCGAAATCGCGCAGCGCGCCAACCACCAGTGCGCTGCTGGTAGCGCCGTCGGCGTCGAAGTCGCCCACCACCAGAATACGCTGTTGCTGTTCCAGCGCCTGGTGTAACAGCCGCACGGCGCGCTCGATACCCAACAGTGCGGCGGGACGGTGCAGATGCTCAAGGGCGGGATCCAATTCCGCTTCGCTGCACACCTGACGGGCGGCAAAGATCCGCTGCAGCGCCGGATGAACAAGGCCCGCGAGCTGCCGCACGGCCCGCTCGTCAACTGTTCGGGTGACAATAGTGGTCATGGGTATACCAAGGCTCGCAAATGTTTACGGGGCACGTACTAAACACGGGTCGCCGAGGAGCGGCGAAAATCCGTCTGCGTGCGATAGTCACCGGCGCCTTTCCAGAAAGCGTGCAAACGCCGGCGTGTCAGACGGTAACAGTGGCCGTTGAGCGGGTACAGCAGGATGCTGTCGAGCTGGCGCCGCTGCACGGCGGCGACTAGCGGCGCGAACCAATCGCGCTCCAGGCGCGCAAGCGCCGCGGCCCACGCCTCGAGGTCCTCGTAGGCCGCCGCATCGCGGCAATCTTCCAGCACCACGAGAACATCCGCGGGCGGGCGCGCAGCGCTGAACAGCTCGCGGGCATTCGCCGGCAACTGAGGATCCGCCAGGGCGGCGTCGACGGCCAGACCGCGGGCGAAGGTATTGTCGGCGAGAATCTGCGTATATCGCGGCATCGGCCGCCTCTGCGCGCCGCTCTCACCCCACAGCCAGACGCTGTTGACAGCCGCCTGCCCGCGCTCGGCGCGTTCGCGGTTGATGCTGTGACTGTGCAGCAGCATCTGCATTTCATTGCTGCGACCCATCCACTGCGGCGCGTCCTCACCACCGTAGGGTGTGGCGCCAACGCGCCCGGCGCGCACCGTTGGCAGCGCCGGCGTGACGAGCCGCTGCGCACGCTCGCCGAGCAGGTACCAGCGCTGCGGATGGCGACTGACCAGTTGCCAGTGATCCGAGCGCAGGTGCTCGGCCAGGGTGGCGATCAGCGCCTGGCTTTCCTGCGCCTCGAGCGCGAACGCCGCGGCGTCGAACAGCACCAGGCCGCCGCTGTCGGCGCGCAAATGTACCGGGTCGGCGCGCAGACACCAGCCCGGCGCCGGGGCGCCGAAATCCGCACGGTAACTGAGCGCTGCGACGGGCGGCGGGAGCGCGCTGTCGCCGCCGCACAAAGCGGCAATTGCCTCCTCACACCACGAGGCATCGAAGCGGCAAACCAGGGCCCGCCTGAGCCACCGGGAGAGCGCCGGTGCGCCCGGCAACGCCGCAGTAGCGTAACCGGCAAACTTGGCGGCCAGTCCCGGTACGAGCAGACTGACCGTGCCCCTCAGGCCAGATTCTCCACAATCGCCTGGCGCACCGGCCCGAGCGCGGCGTCGACGCTGATGACGCTGCCGGCACACTGTTTGATCGCAGTATCCGGATCTTTCAGACCGTGGCCGGTCAGCGTGCAGACCACCGAACTGCCCTCGGGGATCTTGCCGCTGGCGATATCGCGCAGGGCGCCGGCCAGCGAGGTGGCCGAGGCCGGTTCGCAGAAAACGCCTTCTTTTTCCGTCAGCAGCTTCTGCGCGGCGAGAATTTCCTCATCGCTGCACTCATCGAACCAGCCATCCGAGGCCTCCCGCACTTTCCAGGCTTTGTCCCAGGACTGCGGATGACCGATACGGATGGCGGTGGCCACGGTATCCGGGTTGTCGACCATGGCGCCGCGCAGGAATGGCGCCGCGCCGCTGGCCTGATAACCGACCATGCGCGGCCGATTATTGACAATGCCGTGTTCGAAGTATTCGTCGTAGCCCATCCAGTGGGCGCTGATGTTGCCCGCGTTCCCGACCGGCAGGCAATGAAAGTCGGGCGCGCGCTCCAGTTCCTCGATAATTTCAAAGGCGGCGGTTTTCTGTCCCTGCAGACGAAACGGGTTGATGGAATTAACGATGGTCACCGGCGTGTTTTCGGCGACCTCTTTCACCAACTGCATGCCTTCGTCGAAATTACCGCGGATCTGCAGCACCACGGCGCCGTGCATCATCGCCTGAGCCAGCTTGCCTAAGGCGATCTTTCCTTCCGGGATCAGCACGAAGGCGGCAATACCGGCGCGCGCCGCGTAAGCCGCCGCCGAGGCCGAGGTATTGCCCGTCGAGGCGCAAATCACCGCCTTGCAGCCGTCCTCGACGGCTTTGGTCACCGCCATGGTCATGCCGCGATCCTTGAACGAACCGGTCGGATTCAAGCCCTCGTATTTGACGTAAATATCGACATTGCGTCCGCTGTCGCGCGGAATGTTGTTGAGACGTATCAGCGGCGTATTGCCCTCGCCCAGACTGATGATCCGGGTATCGTCATGGACCGGCAGCCGGTCGCGGTATTTGTTGATCAGGCCGGTGTAGCGTGGGCGAAAGGGCATAATTCATTACCTTTGAAAATCAATAATTAGGGAAACGCTGATCAATTCGTCATACCGGCGTATCAAGTCGTCATGCCGGCGTATCAAGTCGTCATGCCGGCGCAGGCCGGTATCCAGGTTATTGAAACCCCTGGATGACTCGCTTCGCTCGCCATGGGGGCGTTCAACGCGCCAGCGCTTTTGTCTGGCATACGCCAGAATGACGGAAGAGGAATTCATCAGAGGCTCCGTAGGGACCGTGTTCACTGTCCACTCAGGTGTTCGACACGAATGCGCGTCACATGGCCTTCAATCGTATCCAGCCCTTCGATGCGCCCGATGGCGGTATTCATCTGCCGTTCGCGGACCGCGCGCGTCAACAGAATCACCGTAACCGTCTGTTCGCCTTCCTGCGGCTCTTGCTGCAGAATCGCTTCAATACTGATGCCGGCGTCGCCGAAAATGCGGGTAATGTCGGCCATGACGCCGGGCTGGTCCTGGGCGCACAGGCGCAGGTAATAGGCGGTCTCAACATCCTCCATAGCGAGGATGGGCAGATCCGACAACGCGTCCGGCTGGAAGGCCAGGTGCGGAACGCGGTTTTCCGGGTCCGCGGTCAGCGTTCGCGCCACATCGACCAGGTCGGCGACCACCGCCGATGCGGTAGGTTCGGAGCCCGCGCCGGCGCCGTAGTAGAGGGTCGGACCGACAGCGTCGGCATGCACCAGTACGGCGTTCATGACGCCGTCGACATTGGCGATCAGACGCCGATCCGGTATCAGCGTCGGGTGCACGCGCAGTTCTACCCCACTGCCGGTACGCCGGGTGATGCCGAGGTGTTTGATACGATAACCGAGCTGCTCCGCATAACTGACATCCTCGCCGGTGATGCGGCTGATGCCTTCGGTATAGACCTTATCGAACTGCAAAGGAATGCCGAAAGCGAGCGACCCGAGGATCGCCAGCTTGTGAGCGGCATCGATACCCTCGACGTCGAAGGTGGGATCGGCCTCGGCATAGCCGAGTTGCTGGGCTTCGGCCAGCACGTCGGCAAACTCGCGACCCTTGTCGCGCATCTCGGTGAGAATAAAATTCCCGGTGCCATTGATGATGCCGGCGATCCAGTTGATGCGATTGGCGCTCAGCCCTTCGCGTAGCGCCTTGATAATAGGTATGCCGCCGGCCACGGCCGCCTCGAAAGCCACCATCACGCCCTGCCGCTGGGCCGCCGCAAAGATCTCGTTGCCGTGGGTGGCGATCAGCGCCTTGTTGGCGGTCACTACGTGTTTGCCGTTGGCAATCGCTTTCAGCACCAGTTCGCGCGCCGGCTCGTAGCCGCCGATGAGTTCGACGACAATATCGAGTTCGGGATCCTCGACCACGCCAAAGGCGTCCTCGCTGATCTGTATATGCTCGATACCGGGCAGGTGCGCAGGATCATAGTCACGCGCCGCGGCGTGGCTGATCTCTATGCCGCGCCCGGCGCGCCGCGCGATCTCCTCGGCGTTGCGCTGCAATACGTTGAAGGTACCGCCGCCGACGGTACCCAGACCGAGCAATCCCACTTTAACCGGTTTCAAGAACCCTCCTCGCCCGCTGCCGCGAGTTGTTTTTTGTCATGACGAAACATATCGCGGATGCCGCGTACGGCCTGGCGGGTGCGGTGTTCATTTTCGATCAGGCCGAAACGTACAAAATCGTCGCCGTATTCACCGAAGCCGACGCCGGGCGATACGGCGACTTTCGCGTCGCGCAACAGTTTCTTGGAAAACTCCAGCGAACCCATGGCCCGGTAGTCCTCGGGTATGGGCGCCCAGACGAACATGGTTGCGCGCGGTTTGTCGATCCGCCAGCCGATGCCGTTGAGACCCTCGCAGAGAACATCGCGCCGCCGGCGGTACGTATCGACGATTTCCTGTACACAGTCCTGCGGGCCCTCAAGCGCGGCGATGGCGGCTACCTGGATGGGGGTGAACATGCCGTAGTCGAGGTAGGACTTCATCCGCGTCAGCGCCGCGACCAGTTCTTTGTTGCCACACATGAAGCCGACCCGCCAGCCGGGCATGTTGTAGCTTTTCGACAGCGAAAAGAACTCCACCGCGATTTGTTCGGCGCCGCGAACCTGCAAAATGGAGGGGGCGGTGTAACCGTCGAATACCAGGTCGGCATAGGCCAGATCGTGCACCACCCAGATGTTGTGTTCGCGGGCGATGTCCACCACGCGCTGGAAGAAATCCAGTTCGACGCACTGGGTGGTGGGGTTACCGGGAAAATTCAGCACCAGCATTTTCGGTTTCGGCCAGGAGTCCTTGATGGCTTTTTCCAACTCGGCAAAAAACAGATCGTCGTCGCCGATCAGCGGCACATGGCGGATATCCGCACCGGCGATGACAAAACCGTAGGGATGTATGGGGTACGCCGGATTGGGCACCAGCACCGCGTCCCCCGGGCCCATGGTGGCCAGCGCCAGGTGCGCCAGGCCTTCCTTGGAACCGATGGTGACAATCGCCTGGGTTTGCGGGTCGAGCTGTACATCGTAGCGCCGCCGGTACCAGTCGCAAATGGCCTTGCGCAGCCGCGGGATGCCCTTGGACATGGAATAGCGGTGGGTGTCGGGCCGGCGCACGGCTTCGACCAGTTTGTCGACAATGTGGCGCGGAGTCGGGCGGTCCGGATTTCCCATACCGAAATCGATGATATCCTCACCGCGCGCACGCGCCGCGGCCTTCAACTCATTGACAATATTGAAGACATAGGGTGGCAGTCGTTTGATTCTGAGGAATTCGTCCACGGAGTGCCTATTGCGCCTTGCGTCGGATAGAGAAAACAAAACGCGTAGCGTACTGAAAATATTGAAATGTAACAAGCTGGCGAAGTATGCTCGCCGGCATGCATTTCGCCCGCGAAGATTGCCGCAGTGAACACTTGATCCGTGCCTATGAACCGGGCCGCGTCACCGTCGGCGAACACCACTACCGGCACAGCCTGATACTGACCGCCGAGCAAGTGATCGAGGACTGGCGCCCGCGGCTGATCACCGAACTGGAGCGCGACGATTTCCAACCGGTGATGCAACTACAGCCGGAGATTCTCCTGCTCGGTACCGGCAGCCACCTGGATTTCCCCTCGCCCTCGCTCACCGCCGAGTTGCTGCAAGCGGGCATCGGCGTCGAAATCATGGATACCCCCGCCGCCTGTCGCACCTTCAACATTCTGCTCTCGGAGCAGCGTCGCGTGGCCGCCGCGCTGCTCCTCGCTTGACGCACCGAGGGTGCGCCGGCGGGCCGCGGATCAATCAAACAGGGTCTCGGAGGAGAAGCCTTCGCTTTCGAGAATTTCGCGCAGGCGTTTAAGCGCATCCATCTGGATCTGGCGCACCCGCTCGCGGGTTACGCCGATCTCATTGCCGACTTCCTCCAGGGTGGAGATTTTGTAGCCGTGCAGGCCGAAGCGCCGCTCCACCACCTCGCGTTGTTTGGCCGACAGGCGCGAAATCCACACTTCGAGATTGGCCAGTACATCTTCATCCTGCAACAACGCCGACGGGTCGAGGTTGTTTTCATCGGGGATGGCCTCGATCACCGTTTTATCCGAATCCCTGCCGATCGGCACGTCCACCGAGGTGACACGTTCGTTGAGCTTCAGCAGCCGCTTGACGTCGTTTAGCGGCTTGTTCAGCAACTCGGCGATTTCCTCGGCGTTGGGCTCATGGTCCAGCGATTGCGCCAGGCGCCGCGCCGCCTGCAGATAGCTGTTGAGTTCCTTGACGACATGGATGGGTAAACGGATGGTGCGCGTCTGGTTCATGATGGCGCGCTCAATCGTCTTCCTGATCCACCAGGTGGCATAGGTGGAGAAACGAAAGCCGCGCTCGGGGTCGAATTTTTCCACGGCGCGGATCAAGCCGAGGTTGCCCTCTTCGATCAGGTCCAGCAGCGCCAGGCCGCGGTTGATGTAACGGCGGGCGATTTTCACTACCAGACGCAGATTGCTCTCAATCATACGCCGCCGGCCTCGATCGTCGCCCTGCTGCGCGAGCCGCGCGTAGTAGACTTCTTCCTCGGCACTCAACAGCGGCGAAAAGCCGATTTCGCTGAGATACATACGGGTGGCGTCGAAATGCGCTTCGTTGTCCGGCGGTTCGCGGTATTTCGCGTTCACCGAGGCCACCGACTCATCCTCCGGCTGGCGCGTGGCCGATTCCATCAACGCCACCGCTGCCGTTGATTCATCGGCGGGCGCACCTTTACCGTCCTGGCGTTTTCGGGCCATGGCTAAACATTCCTCGATAGTGCGCGCCTGAACTGAGCATTCACGGCCGCGCCCGGCGCAACAGCATCTAGCGTCGAGGCAGATACTGCAATGGATTGACCGGTTTTCCGTGTTTACGGATTTCAAAGTGCAACTGCACCCGGTCAGTACCGCTGTTACCCATCAGGGCAATTTCCTGACCTTTGTCGACCCATTGGCCTTCACTGGCGATCAGTTTCCGATTATGCGCGTAAGCGCTCAGAAACTCCTTGTTATGCTTGATGATGATAAGTCTACCGTAACCGCTAAGTCCACTCCCCGAATAGACGACTTTGCCGGCGGCCGCGGCGCGCACTGGCTGCCCGCGCTTACCACCGATGTCGATCCCTTTGCGGCCTTCACTGTCGGCATGAAACGCACTCAGCAAGACACCTTTGGCTGGCCAGTCCCACCGCAGCCGACTGCTCGGCAGCATGGCCCGGGGGGGCTTCGCCGCCACGGTAGAGGCGCCGGGCCCTCTCCGCGCGGGGCCGGCAGCGGCCGGACGGGGGCTCCGGGACCGCACGCCCGGCACATCGGTTTTCGGCTGTGAGGCGGCCACCGGCTGGCGTTTGGGCAGACTGGGGCGGATTTTTAGCGCCGCTGACCGGGGTTGCGGTTTCGCCGCCGGGGCCGGCACCGGAGCTTTCGGCGCAGGCGCGGTTGGCGGCGGCGGGCGCAGCCGCAGCCGCTGCCCCTTGTAGATGGTATAGGGCGCCTTCAGCGCGTTCCAGGCAGCCACTTGCGAGACTTCATAGCCGTACAGAAAGGCGACCGAATACAGGGTTTCACCCTGCCTGACTTCGTGCACCGGAGGATTGTGCAACAACCTGCTGCGCTCCCCCACGGGCGCCCTACTGTGGTGCGGAGCGCAAGCCAGGCTAAGCGTACTGAGCAGCAAATACAGCACATAGTGATAACGCATCGGCTTACAACTTGACAACGACGTAGACGGCCACTCCCAGCCCCACCAGCGACCAGCCGATGACATCGATATAGCGTCGCAGACGTTCTTCCATCGACGCTCCACCCCAGGCCAACAGCGCCGCGACCAGGTAGAACCTAGCCCCTCTGCCCACCGCCGAGGCCAACAAAAACGGCAGGAAAGCCATCGACAGCGCACCGGCGGAAATGGTGAAAACCTTATAGGGGATCGGTGAAAAGCCGGCGACCAGCACCGCCCAGAAACCCCACGCCTGAAACCACTGCGAGGCCCGCTGATAGGCCGCAGCCCAACGTCCGCCGGCTTCGATCAGCGGCGCCACCCAATCGAGCGCGAAATGACCAATGGCGTAGCCGGCCATGCCGCCGGCCACCGAAGCCAGGGTGGTGATGGCGGCAAAATACATGGCCCGCCGCGGGTGCGCCATGCTCATCGGCATCAGCATCACATCCGGCGGGACGGGAAAAAACGAGGACTCGGCAAAACTGAGCGCTGCGAGGTAGCGTACCGCGCGCCGATGGCGCGACCAACGCAGACTGGTTTCATACAGACGGCTGAACAGCGCCATCAGCCGGTACCGCCGATCAGCGGTACAAAAATCACCGGCTCCAGGTCGACACGTTCGTACGCCGAGGGCGTGCGGGTCACCATCACCAGGGTCTGATGGTTGCGGTCACCCAGGGGCATGAGCAGTCTGCCGCCTTCGGCGAGCTGCTCAAGTAACGCCAGCGGAATTTCCTCGCCGCCGGCGGTAACGATAATGGCATCGAAAGGGGCGAACTGCGGCCAGCCGCAGCTGCCGTCGCTGTGCTGCACGCGGATATTGCGGTAACCCAGTTTTCTGAAGCGCTGCCGGGCCAGCGTCGCCAGCGCCTCGATGCGCTCGGTCGAATACACCTTGTCGACCAGTCGCGCGAGAATCGCCGCCTGATAGCCCGAGCCGGTCCCGACTTCCAGAACCGTACGGGGTGTGGTCTTCAGCAGATGCTCGGTCATGCGCGCCACAATATAGGGTTGCGAAATGGTCTGACCGTAGCCGATCGGCAATGCGGTATCTTCATAGGCACGGCTCGCCAGTGCCTCATCGACGAACAGATGGCGCGGTGTCGAGCGGATCGCCTCGAGCACGCGGGTGTCGCCGATACCCTCGTTGCGCAACCGCTCGACCAGGCGGTCGCGGGTGCGCTGTGAGGTCATACCGATACCCTTGTCGAAAGCCTTCACGGTGTCTGTGCACTGACGCCCAGGCAACGTCGCACCGTGTCGATGGCATCGTGGCGCGTCAGATCGGCCTGTATCGGCGTGACGGAAACAAAACCGTGACGTACGGCGTGAAAATCGGTGCCGGGACCGGCATCCTGCTCACTACCCGCCGGCCCTACCCAATAGATCGCCCGACCGCGCGGATCGGTCTGACGGATCACCGGTTCGGACTTGTGGCGGTGCCCGAGACGGGTAACCTGCCACCCTTGCAGCTCTGCGTACGGCAGATCGGGGACATTCACGTTGAGAATAATATTGGGCGGTATCGGCTCGTCCTGTAACCGCGCCAGCAGCTCCAGCACCACGCGCGCGGCGGTAGCGTTGTGTTGCGGCTGAAACGATACCAGCGACACGGCAATCGCCGGAAGACCGAGAAAACGCCCCTCCATGGCCGCTGCCACAGTGCCGGAATAATTCACATCATCGCCCAGGTTGGCGCCGGCATTGATCCCGGAGACCACCATGTCCGGCTCATCCTCGAGCAGACCGGTGATCGCCAGATGCACGCAATCGGTGGGTGTGCCCTCGACATAGATAAAACCGTTGTCGGCCTTACGGGCGCGTAAAGGGTTGTCCAGCGTGAGCGAATTGCTGGCCCCGCTGCGATCGCGATCCGGCGCCACCACGGTTACCCGGGCGACGCTCTCCACGGCTGCGGCGAGACAGCGGATCCCCGCCGACCGGTAGCCATCGTCGTTACTGATAAGGATATGCATGACCTGCAAATCATACCGGACTTGACCCGTCGCGCCCATTCCCGGTTAATAGCCTTTATGAAGAAACCCGCCCCGGAAGACTGCCGACTGTTCCGTGACAGCGTCGGCGAGGTCAGGCCCGTGAGCCACGATCGTGTCTCGCCGCCACGGCGTGCGCCGGACCCCCGACCGAAATTTCGCGACCAGGACGAGGCGCAGGTACTGGTCGACCTGCTGTCCGAGCAGTACCAACCGCAAGAAACAGAAACCGGAGAGGAACTCCTGTACGTGCGCGCCGGACTGCAGCAGCGGACCCTGAAAAAACTGCGCCGGGGTCAGTACGTGGTCGGCGCCGAACTCGACCTGCACGGCATGACCGTGGCCGTGGCTCGCCAAGCAGTGCCGGAATTTCTCCGCGACTGCAAACGACAACGGGTACAGTGCGCGCGCATTATCCACGGCAAGGGACGCGGCTCACGCCACCGCGCGCCGGTACTGAAACAGAAAATCAGCCACTGGTTGCAGCAGCGCGACGAAGTACTGGCGTTCTGTTCGGCGCGCAACTGCGACGGCGGCACGGGCGCGGTATATGTGCTGCTCAAGCGTGCCTGAGTAGCCGCAAGCTGCGCGGTAACAATCAACCCCGTTTCAGAGGTCCTCTTAGCGCATCATGGCGGGCCGGTTCCAGTGCCCCGGTTTTTGAGTGGCGTAGGCCAGCGCTCACACCCGAAAGACAACACTCGCCCAAAGCGGGTTCCGCCCGGTCCCGGGTTTTTGGTGCATGTGCCGCTCGCGGCGCCCTAAGCCAAAAACCCGGGACCGGGCGGAACCCGCCTGCACCAAAGTTTGCGTTATGGCCGAGGGTTGAGAACGGATACATCCGGTGGCTCCGTTTCGAGGCCGAGCCGGGGGGCACCTCGCTGGCTTAGGGCGCCGCCCGCGGCACATGAACCATCGAGGTACCCCCCGGCGCGGCCTCTTGGGCTGCGTTACCCGAACCCGTTGAGCGAATTAACTGCGTGAGGCACTCCGCTCAACCGAGTGTTCCGTCGCGTACCCCGAACAGCGCCGTACCCACGCGCACCATGGTACTGCCTTCCAGAATGGCGGCTTCGAAATCACCGCTCATGC
>JASBSN010000117.1 GCA_030148915.1 Thiogranum sp. | reverse complement strand
ACGCTCAAAATCTTTTTCACGATGCGGGTTACCTCCGGCCAGCGGGGCGGATTGTTCGGGATGCCCGCCGCCACGAGCTTCTGAAAGGACGGCTTGCTGCGCGCGTTCGAATGATTGCCGCCGACCCAGATCGCGAGCTTGGTGTACTCCGCGTCGTTGATCTGCATCGGCGGGCACGGCGGGTAGCAGGCGCCGCAGCACATGCACTTCTTCTCGTCGACCTCGAGCGACGGCTTGCCGTTGACCATGGCCGGGCGAATAGCGGCTACCGGGCAACGGGCGACCACCGAGGGGCGCTCACAAACATTGGAGACCAGGTTGTGATCGATCTTCGGCGGTTTGGTGTGCTGCACGTTGATGGCGATGTCGCCCTGGCCGCCGCAGTTGATCTGACAGCAGGAGGTGGTCATGTGCACGCGGTTGGGCATGTTCCAGGCGGTGAACTCCCCGATCAGTTCGTCCATCATCGATTTCACCACGCCGGAGGCGTCGGTGCCGGGAATATCACAGTGCAACCAGCCCTGGGTGTGGGACAGGCTGGTCACCGAGTTCTTGGTGCCGCCGACCACAAATCCGGCGTTGGTCAGCGCGTCGATCAACGGCTGTACCTTGGCTTCGTCAGTGACGATGAATTCAATGTTGGAACGAATGGTGAAGCGGATAAAACCGTCGGCGTATTTGTCACCGATGTCGCACAGGGTACGCAGGGTGAAGACGTCGAGAATACGCTGGGTAGCGGCCTTGACGGTGAAGACCTGGTCGCCGCTGAAGGCCACGTGGCGCAACACGCCGGGCTGCGGGTCATCGTGGTACTTCCACTGACCGAAGTTTTTGCGCATCGTCGGATGCATGTACTGGAAACCGTCGGGACAACCTGACTCGATCGGTTCCCTCATGTCTGCCATTGCCATATTGCTCTCCTGAATTTGAATACTGCCTAGCAGGCGCCGGAGCGGGGTGGTGCCGCTCCGGACCCTAGGTACCTGGTTCTTAAGGAACCGGGGTGATTTTAAGCGCTGGCTTTTTCAGCCTGGCGCTGGAACCACTTCTCGGCTTCTTCGTCCCAGCCGTCCATGCGGACGTAAGAGGACTGACGCGGATTGCCGACCATATTCGGGTCGACTTCCACACCGATACCTTCGAGGAAGTTCACCAGCCCGATACGCTCGATCATTTCACCGCAGCGCTCGTGCTCGAGGCCGTTCTCGGCCCAGAAATCAATGATTTCCTCAGCCATTTCCGTCAACGACTCGTAGTCTTCCTCGGTTTCCAGTTTCTTGAACGGGACCACCACGGTGCCCATCAGGTCACCGATCTTCAGGGTGCGCTTACCACCGATAAGAATGGTCACGCCTCTATCGTCACCGGGGTGTAAGGCCTTGGGCATAACGTTCAGACAGTGCATGCAGCGCACACAGTTGCGGTTGTCCACGGCCAGTGTGTCATCGTCGTTCAGACTCAGCGCCTGAGTCGGACAGCGGGTGATAACGTTATCGATAATGTACTGACGCCCCTTCTTGGCGACGTAGCCTTTGACCTCTTCCTGGTCGACTTTCATATCGTCGCGCCAGGTGCCGATGACGGCAAAGTCGGAACGTTCGATCGAGTTCTGACAGTCGTTCGGGCAGCCCGAGACCTTGAACTTGAACTTATAAGGCAGGGCCGGACGGTGCACGTCGTCGGTGAAGTTGTTCACCAGATGGCGGTGAATGCCGTGCTCGTTGGCGCAGGACATTTCGCAGCGAGCCGCGCCGACGCAGGACATCGCGGTGCGCACGCAGGGACCGGCGCCGCCGAGATCCCAGCCGTATTCGTTGATTTCGTCGAAGAAGTGCTGGGTGTTTTCGGTGGTGGTACCGATGAACATGATGTTGCCGGTCTGACCGTGGAAGGTCTGCAAACCGGAACCCCACTTCTCCCAGCTGTCACCGAGCTTGCGCAGCATATCAGTGGTGTAGTAGTTGCCCGGTGACGGCTGTACGCGCAGGGTATGGAACTCGCGCGATTCCGGGAAGGCGTCGCCGACTTCCGAAAACCGGGGGATGATACCGCCGCCGTAACCGAACACGGAAACCGTGCCGCCTTTCCAATAACCCTTGCGGGTTTCATAGGAGTGCTCGAGCTGACCGAGCAGGGAATTAGTTACTTTACGGATACGCTCATCCGGGTGATCGTCGCGCAGGCGCTTGATGCCAGAAATAAAACTCGGCCAGGGGCCGTTTTCCAGTTCGTCGAGCATAGGCGTTGGGTAATGCTTGTCAGCCATGGCCGTCTCCTTCCAGTCTGTTGGTTGGCGGATGCTGCGTACGTCAGTCAGAGCCACCGTTTACGTCACGTAAAATCTCAAAACTCGGTATTTCTCACTAGGATGAACCGAAGTTCCCCTATCGGTACCCGCAGGGCCGATACGTGGAACCCCTCATCCGGGCACCCCGAAGTCTAGGCGTCGGTGTGGTCGTCGAGAACCCTACCCTTGGGGTGTACGACATCAACAACACTATCCCTTTGGAGATAGAGCGTTTAAGTGCTTGATGACGGCCGGGGAGTATAAAGTGGCAAGGCCGCAAAAGCCATTAGTAAAGAATGCGTTAATATTATCAAACGCTTATGCGCAACGCCGCCGTCACGCAGGCCCGAGTAGCGTAAGGCGCTTTACTTAACTGCATAAAATCCAGTGCCTTTACGTAACTTGGCGGGAGACAATTCTGGTAAACTTGCGGTTTTGGTTTGGGGCCCGAGCGGGTATCGATGGCGTATATTCCATGATGGCAGGTTTGGCAATTCCACAGACACCGGCGGCCTTACACAGCCCATTTCACCCGGATTGCGAGCAGGCGTACCGTGACTGGCGTAAGGGCAAGCTGGCGGACTACCCGTGCTCGCTCGACGAACTGACGGTACCGATTGCCGACGGCAGGGCGCTGTCCGCCGCGGAGCGCAGGGCCGTGCTGGGGGCGGTAAAACGGGCGAATTTCGCTATTTATCAATTGCCCGCGAATCAGGTAGCCGACAAAGCCACGCTGCGCCAGCTGGGGCGCCAGCTGGGTCTGGAGCGCCTGGACAGCAATCTGTGTGCGGATGAAGATGGCATCAGCTCGCTACAGGTGGCGGCAAGGCGCCGGCAGGGTGAATATATCCCCTACACCGATAAGCCCCTCAATTGGCACACCGACGGCTATTACAACCGCGCCGAGCAGCAGATCCGCGGCGTGATTCTGCACTGTGTGCGCCCGGCCGCCAGCGGCGGCGAAAATGCCATACTCGATCATGAAATCGCCTTCATTCGGCTGCGCGACGAGAATCCGCAGTTTGTCCGCGCGCTGATGGCCGCCGACGCCATGAGTATTCCGGCAAACGTGCAGGACGCTCAGCAGCTGCGCCCCGAACAGACCGGGCCGGTTATTTCCATCGATGCCGACGGTCACCTGCACCTGCGCTATTCGGCGCGCACGCGCAATATCCGCTGGAAGGACGATTCAACCACCCAGGCGGCGGCGCAATGCCTGCTGAACTTGTTTCAGCAGGACTCGCCCTATATATTTCGCCACCGGCTGCAGGCCGGTCAGGGCTTTATCAGCAATAATGTGCTGCATTGTCGCAGCGCGTTCGCGGACCATAGCGGCGCTGGCACGGGGCGCCTGTTATACCGCGCGCGCTACTTCGATCGCATCCGAGACTTTGACCGGGACAGGTGAAGCAGATGTTGTGTTTGAGTGAAATCCTTTTAAAACATCATGAATTAGAGTCTTTTGACGAGCTGCGGGAGATTGTCGAGGAAAAGGCCCGGGGTGGTGAGCTGTTTTTCCAGATGGACGTACGGCCGCCGTTTCCGGATACACCGGAGAGCTGGGAAGACCGACTGGAAGCGGCGTTTGCCGCGGCCGCCAAACGCTGAACAGCCGCGGGCAACGATCAACGAGCGCATAAATGTTCTGGGAAGAGGATAGAGACGAAAATTCACCGCAGGTAGCGGACGATGTTGTGGATCTGGTCTACAGCATCCGCTGCAAGTGCCTGCCCCTGGATCACGCCTATAGCTTTTCCCGGGCCGTGTGCGCGGCATTGCCGTGGATAGAGACCGAGGCGCTGGCGGGCATTCACCTGATCCACGGCGCGGAATCGGGCAACGGCTGGATGCGTCCCGAGGGCGATGCCACGGCGCTTTTGCACCTTTCCCGGCGTGCGCGAATGACGTTGCGGGTGCCCAAGGCGCGGATCGAGGCGGCGCAGGCGCTGACCGGGAAAACTTTGGACGTCGGCGGTCATCCGTTGACGGTCGGCGAGTCGAAGATAAAACTTTTCAGCACATTGTCCACACAGTTCTCGCGCTATGTCGTGGTACCCGAGGGCGTCGATCACGGCGACGAAGCGGCCTTCATGGCGGCGGCCGTGGAGTCGTTGCAGGCGCTGGATATCAAGGTGCGAAAAATGCTTTGCGGGCTAACGCATGTATTGCAGCACCCCGCGGGCGATCTTTATACCCGCAGCATTATGCTGGCGGATCTTGAACCGGCCGAGGCCATCACCCTGCAGCAACAAGGGCTCGGCGGCTATCGGACTTTTGGTTGTGGTTTGTTTATCCCGCATAAGGATATCAAGGCTGTCCACGCCGCCAAGGCCGACAAAAAATCCCCCTAGGCGCGCGGCAGCGAAGGGATTGCATTAATCTTTAATCTTGTTTAACTATTACTACCTACTCACTGATTAATATGGAGAAATGATAATGGCACTTCAAGTCGACGGCAAGACCATCGAAACCACAGAAAATGGCTATCTGGTGAACATGGAGGACTGGACCGAAGCTGTGGGCCAGGCCATTGCCGATGCCGATAAACTGGAAATGACCGAGCAGCACTGGGATGTGGTCAATTATCTGCGCGACGAGCACTATAACAACGGCGGCAACGAGCCCAACGAGCGCACTATCCTCAAGGAAATGGCGAAGAAATGGGGTACCAAGCCCACCAGTAAGGACATGTACAATATGTTTCCCGGTATGCCCAGCAAGCAGGGCCGCAAGATCGCCGGCCTGCCGCAGAGCACCCGCAAGGGCGGTTATTAATCGGCCTGCCCATATGGGATATAGCCCCGCATTAGGGGCTCGTAATATAGTTGCCCGCAATCATCGTGCGGCGCACGCCTGTAGAAATGAACGCTTTGGAGGCAAAACCATGAGCGACAAGCAAGAGATGATCAAGAAAATGATCGAGATGCAGAAAAAGTTCATCGCGTATGAACACCAGAACGGCGTCTCTCAGCAGGAATACTTCGCGCCGGCCGACGGCCACGAGCTGAGTAATTACCGCCAGGAATATAACGATATGGCGATGAAGCTCGTTGATATCGCCCACAGCGAAAAAGGTTCGCACCGCTAAACGCGGGCCCCGACAATGAGCGGGCCGGTGCGCAGGTACCTGGCCCGTTTTTTTTGACCGCCGCATTTAATCAGAGCTTCCTTAGAGTTCGGACCACATACGCGCCAGGTTGACGTAGACCTGATCGACCTGGTGGGTGGTCTGGTCCTCGGGTCGTGACCGGCGCAGCGCTTCGCGCGCCTGATAGAGTTGGTACAACAGTTCACGCTGTTGCGGGTCACGCAGCATGCTCTGGGTCCAGGTTACCGCCACCAGACGTTCTCCGGCGGTGATTTCATTGATGTGATGCTGACTGGATGAAGGATAGATAACGGCGTCGCCGGCGGCTGATTTCACCGTCTGCTCGCCATACGAGGTGCGTATCACCAGCTCGCCGCCCTGGTACTGTTCAGGTGCATTGAGGAAAATGCTGGTGGAAATATCGGACCGGTACTGTCCTCCCGGCGGCCCCATGACCGGATCGTCGACGTGATCACCGTAAGACATGCCGAGGGTGTAGCGGGCGTAGTAGGGTGTGGCCACCCGGTAGGGCATGGCGGCCGCCTGATACACCGGGTGCTGAACCAACGCTCCCATCACCAGGGCGTTGAGCTGCTGCATGTGTTTGCTGCCTGGCTCGAGCTCCTCGTTGTGTTTGACCCGCCGGGCGGTGTCGCCCGCCGACAGCCGGCCGTCGACGAATTGCCCCTGGTCGAGTAACGAGCGCACCTGCCGCAGTTTGGCGGCGTCGAGTACGGCGGGGATTATGAGCAGCATGCGCTTGTCCTGCGATTAATGAAGCGGAGAGTGTACGATGATATTGAAACTGACCATAGACGATCAAACCTACGATATCGATGTGCCCGAACAGGTGATGCACGAAGCGCAGGAATTCTACGCCAAAATGGACCAGGATATGGACAAGGGCTGGCAGATGAGCCGCGTTTGGGTGGAAAAACCGGATTTGTATCAGCGCTGTCAGATAGTCGCTGACCGTGTCTTCGGCGCCTTCCATACGGAGAATACGCGCATGGTGCTGTTGATGGCGGGTTATATTCTCAGTCGCGTCCCCTCGGTCGATGAGGTCGTGGTCGATACATCCGGCGATATAACCCTCACAGAGATCGTCGCCTGATCAACCTCGGGTGTCATGTTGCCTGAATTCGGGACGGCAGATATCGACGCCGGCGACCTGCGCGGCCAGCGTCTTCATCAGTGTTTCGATGTCGCTTTTGGCCGGATATTCCGGTCCCAGCTCCAGCAGACGGCTCTGCCAGGCGCTGAACTCGGCAGCAAGCCCGGCGTCGGTCCCATGGCAGGCAAGCACGGTGACAATGGCGTTGCCGACTTTCCACGGCCCCTCGCCCGCGATCGGTCCCGGCACAAAACGCAGCGCCAGTTCCGGCCGCGTATCGGTCCAGAAAGCGGGCAGGAACAGCAAGCCGTCTGAGTAAGGCAGACGTTCGACCAGGATCTGCTTTTCGCCGCTGTCACGAAAGCGGATAGCCAGGGGAGCGGTCACACTGAACAGGTCGGCCATGCTCAGCGCCGCAGTTGTTTGCGCATCAGATAGTGCTGAATTTCGTCGAACAACAGGAACGTTTTTTCCCTCACTTCATAGCCGTGTCGTTGATAAAAGGGTACGGCCTGCTCCCGCGCCTGCAGCATCAGCCAATGCAAGCCAAGCTCCCGCGCCGCCGTTTCCAGTGAGTGTAACAGCAGCGTGCCGTAGCCCTTGCGCTGTTCGCCTGCCGCCACGGCCATGAAGCGGATCTGCCCGGTGTCTTCGTTCACCCGGTGCAGGCGTCCGACCGCGAGCGCGGCACCGCCCGGTGCGCTCAGCATACGGTGGGTACTGCTATCGTCGTCGCTCTCCCGTTGCGGCCCGGCGATCTGCCAGGGGGCGCGCAAAATCTGCCAGCGCAGCGCGTAATAGCGCTGCCATTCCTGCGCGCCGCGCGGCTCATGGGCTTCGCCGGGCGTGATCATCAGGCGAATACAACCCAGGTGGTGGCGATATATTTGACGCCCTTTTGCAGGGTCACCGCGCGGTGTTCGTGGGTCCAGAACGGAGGGAACAGCAGCAGCTTGCCGCGCTCGGGTTGAATGCGGACATTCTGAGTGCGAAATTCGGTTTCACCACCGGGTCCGGGAACATCGTTGAGATACCAGATCGCCACCAGCTGACGCTGGCTGAAATCGTGACTGCCGCCGTCGATGTGCCAATGATAGTGTTCACCGGGCAGATAGCGCTGCAGCCCGTAGCCCATGTCCTTGAACGGCCCTTTGAAGTAGGGGAAAGTTTCGCGGAACTCCAGAATCGCCCGACCCAAGGAGCGAAACAGGGCCTGATCGATATCCTTCCACTGCGGTTTTCCGCTGACTACCAGGTCGGTGGTTTTTTTCAGGCTGCGATCCGTGGCGGCCATCTGGCCGATACGCCCCGCGTATTGCTCGTCTCCGGCCTGCTCAAAGCGTTCGATGGCCAGTTGGCAGAGCTCGTCCGCCAGCGCGTTGCGCTGCTCGAAAATAAACGTGTCGGGTCTGACCTCGACAAGGGTTCGCAGGGGTGTCTCGCGCTTGTTCCGTGGCATGGGTTTGGGTCCGCTAATGGCTTGGCCTGTTAGAGCTGCTTTTCTTCGATCAGGGATTCCATATTACGCCAGGCGTCCTTGACACGGCTTTCATGCAGTTGGAGAAGGTCGCGGGCAACCTGCAGCCAGTGGTCGCGTCCACAGGCAATCTGCGCCTCGAGAGGGCTGCTGTCGTCGCTTTCCACCCAGTGCTGGTAGGCTTTGAAGAGCGCCGGGTAGATTTGTTTGCGGATGCCCGACAAATTGGCGAAATAAAAATGCAGCGAAGGGCGCTGTTGGTCTCGCAGCAGCGTCGGCAAGGTGGAGAGCGCATCGGCCAGGTGGTCGCGCACGGCGCGCGCCATCAGCTCCAGGCGCGAGCGGGGAAACGAGTCGATCATCTCCCGCCAGCACTCGCCCAGTTCTGCGCCGGCCTGAACTTCACCGATTTCGTGCAGCATCAGGGTGCGGATTTCGGTGTCGGTCATGGCCTCCAGAGCGCCATCCAGGTCGTGTTCGAAGTCATAGCACTGCAACGCGCGGCCCATGGCGTTGTCGAGTCGGTTCCAGCGCCATTCCTCGAGACGTTCCCAGAGCATGCGGCGCAGTGATTCGCGGCGGATAAAAATCTGACCGTTTTGCGACATCGCCGGCGGCGCGGACAGATCGCGGGCGTATTCCTCGGCCGAGACATGAATACGGAATCCCTCGTGCTGAATACGCCGCTCCAGGCGCGCCAGATAAAAATGCGGCTTGGCCTTGGCGCCGTAACCGGCGCTGTAGACCAGGCCGTGCGCTTCCAGGGCTTGGTTGATGGCATCGGTATCGAAGGGGTCATAGACCTTGGCGTCGATTTCCAGGGGCACAAAGGGCTGCTCTTCAAGCGTTTCCCAGAGATGTTCACGCTGCGTCAGCCAGTCGCCGACCTCGGCGTGGACCAGGTTGTCGGTGTAGCCGTAACCGTGCTCCCAGCGAAAGTATTCACGCATCTTCAACAGGTAAACGCACATGGTGAAATCACTGGCGAAGCGGGCATCGGAAATATGGCAGTTGCGCTGCACACTGGTTTGCAGCGGGTGCAGGTGGGGCGGCGCAGACGCTCTGTCGGGCTGTTGTTCCAAGGCCTATACCTGAGTGAATCAGTATGGAATTTTATGCTAGCATGATGTATTCTCGTGTGCCAGCAGCAAGTCGAGAGCCGGGTGTATTGTGCGTATCAGAAGCCACTGGAATGACAAGAAAAAGGAGCGCTCCGCGGAGGAAATCGCCGGCGTGCTGGCGTTCATCGAATGGCGTATCGCCGGTCAGGCGCTGCTCAACCTTGAAAACGAAGGGTTCCAGACTGACACGCAATTGCAGCGCCTGGAGGTGCTGCAGGAACTCTGCGCCTTTCTCGTCCACGTCACCGACCGTCTGGTACACCCGAGCATGGACGACGAGCAACGCCAGCGCTTTATTGTCGCGCTGGCGTTGAAGATCGCCGACACCTATCACGACAATCGCGTGGACGCCGAGGGCAGGGGGCAGGACTTCCGGCAACCGTTCATCGACTTGCTCAATACCCGTATGGCCGATTACGCCGAGTTTCGTTTTGAGGGGGATGCTCCCGGTTACGCTTTCAAACGGTATCTGGGAGAGTGCATCACCAACAGCATGGGACCGCGTGACCGCAAGTGGATCAGCGACCAGGTGATGGAAATCGAAGTGCCGGAGATGCTGAAAACGTTGCACAAAGGTCTCGATAACTTATTCGATGGGGCCGAGGGGCGCGGAGCAGGCGGAGCTGAGGTCGCGCAGACTTCCTGATGTACGAACAGTTTTACGGCTTCGGTGAACGCCCGTTCAGCCTGTTGCCGGACGCGGATTTTCTGTTCCACAGCACCGGGCACCAGGCGGCGCTGGATACACTCGAATCGGCGCTGTTCAACCGCCACGGTTGGTGCGTCCTCAGTGGCGAAATCGGCGCCGGTAAAACGACCCTGATCCGCGCACTGCTCAACCGTCTCGACGCCGGCATCTGCGTCGGCCTGGTATCCAATACCCATCCGTCATTCGGCGAACTGCTGCAGTGGGTGGCTGGCGCTTATGGCCTGCCTGTTGGCGGTAGCGACAAGCTGACGCTGCACAAAACGTTTATCGACTTTATTATCGACCAATACGCCCGCAACCGGCGCACCCTGCTGATTGTCGACGAGGCGCAACACCTGACGCTCGCCGCGCTCGAAGAGCTGCGTATGCTCTGCGAAATCAATTCGGACAAGGATTTTGTCCTGCAGGTAGTGCTCGTTGGACAGCCCCAGCTGCGCGACAAACTGCGCGACCCCGGTCTGCGCCAGTTAGCCCAACGCATCGCTCTGGACTATCATCTGCAGGCGCTCACCGAGACGCAAACCGTCGCCTACATCGCTCATCGGTTGCGCCACGCCGGCGGCACGGCGGATCTGTTCACCCCGGGCGCCTGTCGCACCGTCGCCGCCTATACTCAGGGTGTGCCCAGACTGATCAATCGGCTGTGCGATCTGTCCCTGGTCTACGGCTACGCCGAACAGCGGACGCGGATTGATGCAGACCTGGTGGCGCGGGTGGCGGCGGACCGACAGCTCAGCCTGGGTGCGAGCCTCGTCACGCCGGCGGGCGCGCAGCCAGAGGTTCCGGCGAGCGCTGATCGCGCTGAACATCTGCAGGCCATAGGCGCCCCCACACAAACCGGGGAGCCGATACCGGATACCCGGGGCGCACAGCGCGAAGCCGATACCGGGGCGGGCTCCGGCCCTGATAGCGAGACAATCTCCGCGTTGCGTCAGATCACCCACCACCAGTTGTTGTTCGCCAGCGACCACCCCGCGCCGCGCCGGCGCCGCGAACGCCTGCGCAGGCGGCCGGCGGCGCTGGCGGTCGTTGTGGTTGTCGCGCTCGGCGCGGCGGGTTGGATGGGGTACGACCGGTGGTTGCAGCCGGTGGGTGGAAGCGCCGGGCAACTCACCGCCGCCACCCTGGCTGCGGGGCGGGCGTTGCTGGGTTCAGGACACTCGACAACGAGGCCATCGCCAGCCCCATCAGCGCCGGCGGAAACCTCGGCCGACGCAGCGCAGGGCGATGCACGGGCGGCGTCACCGGCGGCTGCGGCGCCGTTACCGCCCCGGTTATAAAAGGGGCTTCGGGCATGCGGTTTCGCCGCCGCGGTTAGAGGCGAGGCTGGCTACAGAAAAAAAACGGGCCTGCCGGCCCGTCTTTTATTGACTGATTACCGCGTCACTTCCAATTGGAAAAATTGTCGGTGTTGCGCGCCTTGCCGTCTTCGTAACCGGCTGTATAGGCCTCGGTCGAGTGTTGCTCTTCACGCGGCGGGTTGAGAAGGTAGCCGCTCTGCCAGCCTTGTATGTAATCGGCGTTGACCTCTTCTTTTTCCATCTTGGTGGTAAAGTCGTAATAAGTTTGATCCATGTTGCGATCTCCTTCGACAGGTTTTTGGATAGGTGGGGGCGAATGGCGCGCAAGTATACAGGTATATCAGGATTTCTCTATATATCCCGAGCGAGATAATACGGTATTTATTTTATGGGTATTGTCAGCGCGCGCGCCAGCGACTATACCCGAGCAATTTGGTAGGGGAAGAAGATCTCTAATATACTAAGCGTTTTGCATGGGGAGAAACGCATGTCGGATACGAGCAACGATGAGGTCGATTTCGCCAGCGGCATGGCGGCATTCGAGGCCAAGCATTTTTCCCGCGCCGCACAACTGCTGTCACCGTTCGCCGATGGCGGTAACGCCGAGGCGCAACACCGTCTGGCGATCATGTATCAGAACGGTCTGGGCGTGGCCCAGCATGATGGTCTGGCGGTACGCTGGATGAGCGCCGCGGCCGAGAGCGGCTATCCGGTGGCCCAGCACGGTCTGGGTTTCATGTACCTGGAAGGCGAGTGTGTGGAAAAAGATCCGGCCAAGGCGGTCGAATGGTTCCAGAAAGCCGCCGATCAGGGGCTGGTGGGCTCGCTGACCACGCTGGCGATGATGTATGAGGAAGGCAAGGGCGTCGAGCAGAATATCGACAAGGCCAACGAGCTGTATCGCGCTGCCGGCTTCGAACGTTGAGACGCTGGCGGGCGTCTGTGCGGCTACCGCTGTGCAGGCGTGCGCAACCGGCCCCGCGTGCGCGCATAAAAGTCATTACCGTAGTCGGGGTCCATGGAACTCTCCGCTGAAGACGCTCTGCGGCTGAACGTTCTGCTGGCCAATACCCTGCAGGCGGTGCGTATCGATGAGTCGTCGATGACCGTACACGCTCTGTCGTCTCAGGGCGAAGCCAGCGTGCGCCTTAATCCTGTCGGGCGCGACGATCAGTACCTGAAAAAAGTCCGCGAACTGCTCTCCGCCCAAGTCCTGGGTTCGCCCGGCGGCTACCCGGTATTCCTGCGTCGCTGGACGCGCATGGGCCAGGCGCGCGACGACAGCCTGGAGCAATTGCTATTGCTCGGTGAGCCCGAGGCGGTGGTGGCGGTGGTGCACGCGGCCGGGTTGAGCGACGAAATCGCCCGGCGGGCCTGGTGGGCCATGCCGGTGGCCGATAATGCCCGACGGATGCTGGAACGCGAATGCGTGGTGCGTGGCAGCATGGGGCCGGTGCTGGCTGAATTCCTCATCGAGTACCTGCCCTTTGAGACCGAGCACCGCGCCATGATCGAGAGTGTGCGCCTGGTGCTGCAACCGGGGCTGATCGGGACCGAGATGCGTGACAAACTGTGGCGTCAGGCAAAACGCAGGCACTCTTTTTACATCGGTTTCATGGATGCCGCTGCGGACCGGTTGCCCGAGCCGGCCAAAGCCCGCGGCGATAGCGCGCAAGTCATCGAGAGATTGGCAGGCCTGGTGGCCGCCGGTAACCCGGTTGCGGTGCAATTGTGCCGGTGCCTGACAGCGCAGGGTCAGGCCTTTCTGGCCACCGCCGAGACGGTGATGAGCAAACCGACCAATCAGGACGTGGTCGTGGAGTTTCTACAATCGCTGCAACGATATTTCTCTTCGGTGTGTCCGCACGCCGATCCGTCGGCGGATCTGCCGACCCTCGTCGAGGACGCCGAGACGTTGCTCGATGTACCGGCGGTCTGCGCCACCACTACGGCGGTGCAGGAGGTTCTGGCGGCCGCGCCCGGCTGCCGCAATGATGTGCGCGCGATGCTGATTTTTTCGTGGGTCGGAGAGCCGCTGGTCAACCCGGTGTTCGCCCGCACCGATGCCATCGGTTCGGTGATGCGCAAGAAGATCGAACCGATCACTTCACTGCTCCAGCAGCAGTTTGATCAGTTGCGGGGTAGAGCACTGTAACCGTAGTATCACACTTTTATCAGTTTCGCCGGCGTGCACGCCCGGCGCTGCACAGGTTAGGAAGCTATGTCTGAAGTTGTAATGTATTGCACCCGTTTCTGCCCATATTGCACCAGCGCCGACCGGCTGCTGAGCAGCAAAGGTGTCGAGATTCGTAAAATACCGGTGGATCACGACAGGGAACTGTGGCAGGAAATGGAGCAGCGCAGTGCTCGGCGCACCGTGCCACAGATATTTATCGGCGATGTCCACGTCGGCGGCTATGACGATCTCGCCGCGTTGGAGCGTGACGGCGAACTCGACCCGTTGCTGGCGCCGCTGCTCAACAGCACCGGAAACTGAGGCGCCGTCGTGGACTTTTTCCCCATATTCCTCGATCTCGACGGCTGCCAATGTCTGGTCGTCGGCGGGGGCCGGGTGGCAGCCCGCAAGGCCGGGCTGTTGCAGCGTGCCGGAGCCCGCGTGCTGCTGGTTGCGCCGCAAGCGTGTGATGAGCTGCAACGGCAGGTGCAAGGCGAAGCGATGAACTGGCTGCAGCGCGAATTTAGCGACAGCGATATCGAAGGCAAAACACTGGTGATCGCCGCTACCGACCACCAGGCGGTGAATCGCCGCGTTTCGGAGTTGGCAAAACAGGCCGGTATACCGGTCAACGTGGTCGACCAACCGGAGCTGTGTACCTTTATCGTACCGTCGATTATCGACCGATCGCCGGTGCAGGTGGCGGTATCCACAGGCGGTCACTCGCCGGTACTGGCGCGTCTGTTGCGCGCCCGGCTCGAGAGTTATGTGCCGGCCGCCTACGGTCGCCTGGCACGGCTGGTGGAGAGTTTTCGCGAGCGGGTCAAGCAGCGCTTCAGCGGCGTTACGCAGCGTCGTCAGTTCTGGGAAAACACCCTGCAGGGCGAGGTCGCCGAATTGTTGTTTTCCGGGCGCGATGACAAGGCGCGCGAACAGCTGGAACGCGAACTGGCGGGCAGCGAAGACAACCCCCACCCACAGGGTGAAGTCTATTTGGTCGGTGCCGGACCGGGCGATCCGGATCTGTTGACGTTCCGCGCTCTGCGCCTGCTGCAAATGGCCGACGTGGTGGTCTACGATCGCTTGGTGGCACCGCCGATACTCGATCTGGCGCGCCGCGATGCCGAGCGTATTTATGTTGGCAAACAACGGGACAACCACGCCTTGTCGCAGGAGAACATCAACCAACTGCTGGTACGTCTGGCCCAAGAGGGCAAGCGTGTGGTGCGTCTGAAAGGCGGCGATCCGTTTATCTTTGGCCGTGGCGGCGAGGAAATAGCCACCCTGATGGACAGCGGCGTAAGCTTCCAGGTGGTGCCGGGGATTACTGCGGCTTCCGGCTGCGCGACGTACGCGGGCATTCCGCTGACCCACCGCGACTATGCGCAGTCGGTGGTGTTCGCTACCGGTCATCTGCAGGACGGTACGGTCGATCTGAACTGGAAGGCGCTCGCGCACCCCAACCAGACCATTGTCTTTTACATGGGGCTGCACGGGGTCGGCGTGGTGTCCGCGCAACTGATCGGTCATGGCTTGCCGGCCGACACGCCGGTTGGGCTGATCCAACAGGGCACCACCCAGAACCAACGCGTGGTGGTGACCCGGCTGGTGGATCTCGAACAGACGGTGCGGGAGGAAGCCCTCAAGCCGCCGACAATCATCATCGTCGGCAAGGTCGTTGAGTTACATAAAACCTTGCAGTGGTTTAAACCGTTGCCCGGGGCGGATCCGCGCCCGTTCGGCGGCACCCCGCACGTTTAGCCGCTGGAGCCGGACGTGGATCACGACTTCTGGCGCCAGCGCTGGCGCGATAATCTCATCGGTTTTCACCAGACGGAGGTAAACCCGCATCTGTTGCGCTACGGGTCGAGGCTCGACAGCCACCCGCAGACGGCGGTGCTGGTGCCCTTGTGCGGCAAGAGTCTCGACATGGTCTGGCTGGCGCAGCGCCGCCCGGTGCTGGGTGTTGAGCTCAGCGTCACGGCGGTGGAGGACTTTTTCCGTGAGCAGGTACTGCCAGCGACCCGCCGCAGGGACGGCGCCTTCGACGTCTACCAGGCGAACAATCTGAGCCTTTACTGCGGCGATTTCTTCGCCCTGCAAGCCCCCCGGAGCGCCCCGCTCGGGGCCGTCTACGATCGTGCCGCCCTGATCGCCCTGCCGCCGGCGATGCGCCCGGCATATGCGGCAAAACTCGGTGCGCTGGCCGCCCCCGGTGCCCGTATGCTGCTGGTCACCTTGGAATACCCGCAGGCGCAGATGGACGGACCGCCGTTCTCGGTGGAGGCCGCGGAGGTGGAGGCGCTGTTTGCCGCGGACTGGCGGATTGAGTCGCTACAACAGGAGAGTATTCTCGAGCGGGAAGTGCGGTTTCGCCAACGCGGCCTGTCGCGCCTGGTGGAGCACGTCTACCTGCTGCAAAAATAATTAAGCACTTGAATCTCAATTAATTCTTTTGCCTGCCGTTACATGCGTTGCCCACCGCCAAGGTGGGCGGCCCAATATATTTTTTTAAAAACAGTAGGTTAAAAGGATTGTCGGCATGAACAGGATTTCATTTGTGGGTATCCGCCACACTCAGCGCAGACGGTGGTGGCCAACACTGGCGGCTCTGGGGGTCGTTCTTTGCGTCGCCTCGGCGACTCCCGCGGCCGAGCCGGGCGACAGGGGTGTGGACGCGGTATTGCTGATGGACAGCTCCGGCAGCATGGCCAAAAATGATCCGCACAAGCTGCGGGTGCCGGCGGCGAAACTGTTTATGTCGCTGCTCGGCGAGGACGATCGTATCGGCCTGATCAGTTTCAGCGACAACGGCTATCCGGTGTTACGCCTGACCGCCCCCGGGCCCGAGAACAACCCGCGCATCCTGGCTTCGGCCGACAAAGTCTCATCCAAAGGCGTTTACACCAATCTCTACGCGGCGCTGCAAAAAGGCGCGCAGATGCTCGAACGGCAGGGGCGCGCCGGCCAGGAGAAAATGCTCGTGCTGATGTCCGATGGCAAGATGGATGTCGGTAACAGCGATGACGACTGGCAGCTGCGCCAACGGTTGCAGGGCGAGTTGCTGAAATCCCTGCAGGATAAACACATCAAGATTTACACCATTGCCTTCACCGACGCCTCGGATACCGAGCTGCTGCAGTCGCTCGCGCAACAAAGCGGGGCTCTGTTCAAGCTGGCCAAAAACGATACCGATCTGCACGAGGTCTTCAGCGATATCTTTGAAACCGCCAAGTCGCCCGATATGTTGCCGATCGATGGCGGTGAGTTCAGCGTCGATCCTTCGATCGAGGAGGTGACCATTGTCGCTTCCAAGGACCGCGAAGACGTGCGTATTTATCTGCAGTCGCCGCAGGGGAAAAAATACAGCTCCGAGGACGCCAGCGACACGTTGAAGTGGTTTCTCTCGGATCATTTCGACATGATCACCCTGCGCCGACCGGAAACCGGCACCTGGAAGCTGCTGTTCACTGGCGGCAAAAATCGCGCCTACATCGTCACCAATATGTCGCTCCACCATAATCCTCAGCAGTCGGGAATTGAGATCGGTGCGCACACGGTGCTGGAATCCTGGCTCGAACAGGACGGCAAATTGCTGGACAAAGAAGCGCTGCTCACCAATACCCGTTTCAGGATGAAGGTGCAGACCCCGGACGGCGCCAGCGCCGAGTTTGAGCTCTACGACGACGGCCAGCACGGCGACCGCAAGATGGCCGATGCGGTCTATTCCAACACCCTGGCGTTCGACAAGGCGGGCGCATACAGCATCGATCTGATCGCCGAAAGCCAGACCTTCACCCGACAAAAGACCGTGCATTTCGAAGTCGCGGCAACACCCGCCTCAGGCGCGCAGGAGGCCAGCGATGAAACACCGCCGGCCGCAGCGTCCGCGTCACCGCCGCCACCAGCGGCGCCGGACGAAGTTGTCGCCGCGGTTCCGGAAGCGGGCGAGGATGTGCCTCCGGAAGCCGACAGTGAGACGCAAGCGAAAGCGCAGGCAAAGGCCGCGCAGCCCGAAGCGCCGACGGAAAAGAAAAAAAGTTTTAAACTGGGCGCTGCGATCGGTGTTTTTGTCGGCATTAATCTGCTGCTGGTCGCTCTCGGATTTGCGCTCTGGTGGTTCCTGAAGAAGCGCAAACAAAAAGCGGCCGCTGCGTCCGATGAAACCGATGAGTCCGAGGAGCAGGACGCGTGAGTTCCCTAACCCCCGCAACCGATGGTCAGCCCGGCGATGCCAGCCCTGCAGATCGATCTCGTTAGCTTGTTTATCGTCGTCGAAGCGGCCATCGTCCTGTTGGCGCTGGTCGCGGCGCTGGCGGTGCGCAGCAAATCGTTATCGGCCCGTCTGCAAACGCTGCAGCGCCAGAAGATCGCCACAGACCCGACACCCCCGGTCAGCTTCGTGCAGTATCTGCGCGACGAGTTGTTGCGCAATCAGGGGCTGTACGAGCAGGCCGCGGCGTCTTCCGCGGAGGAGGATAAACGCACCGCGGACCTGCTCTCGGTGCGTCGGCAGTTTCTGGAACTGGAAGTCGCTGCGCGGGAATTTGAAAAAAATCCGCTGCGTTTCCAGGCGACACTGGCCGACGGGTTCAAGGAACTGGTGGAACAATGGCGCCCCGAAGCCGAAACCGTGGACGAGCCCGCCGCGGCCGTAGCGCTGGAACCGGACGAGTCGGCCGGGCGCGAGCCGGATGCGCCGGCGCCGGATGAGTCGCTCACCGAACCCGCGGAAACCCTCGACGCCCACGAGCAGGAATTCGACCGTCTGAAGCAGGTGATCGTCAATCAGCAGGACGCCATGTCGGCGTTGCGCAGTGAACTTCAGGCGCGCGAGGCGGAATTCAATGATCTCGAGGGCATTCTGGCCAAGCTGGATGAATTCGAACGCCACGATGCCGAATTACACCGTTGTCTACAGGAGCTCGACGAAGAAAACCAGCGCCTCAAGACCGCCCGTGCCGCGGGGGACGCCGATGGCGCGACCATCCAGCGCATGGAGCCGGCGCAGCTCACGGGCCTGAAAACGATGATCGGCAACCAGCAGCAGACCATCGGCAATCTGCAGAGCCTTATCCGCGAGCTAGCCCCGGAAGCCGGCAAGGCGGCGGAACTGGAGACGGCTATCGCCAATATCCAGCAGGCCAACCAGGAACTGAGCGGCTGTGTGGCGGTTCTGGAGGATGAAAACGCCATGCTGCGCTCGGAACTCGAGGCGGTCAACACCCAGTTGGAGCACCAGGAGGAGGAGGCGGACGGCGAACTCGCCGAGGCCGCCGCTGCGCCCGCGGTCGATGAGCCCGACCGGACGCTGATGGCCGAGGGCGACGAGGAGGAACATCAGCCGCCGGCGGCCGCCGCCGTTCCCGATGAAGAAAAATACCAACTTGAAATCAAAGTCCAGGAGCTCGAAGCGCTGCTGGAATTCAAGGATGCGGCCATCGAGGAACTGGAAAAACAGGTTCATTCCCTGGAAGCCAAGTGCCTCACGGTGAACGGCGACACCTAACTCGCCCGGTGCCGACGCCGCGCATCGATCTCTGCAGCAAACGCCTCTCCCGGGTATACTAGCGCCTTTGATTCCCTGCTCGAAGTAATACCTCAACTGAATGCCACCGAAAAAATCGAAAAGCCGCCGTCGAGATACGCGCCGCTCCGCGCGCAAACGTCGCTCCCTGCCCTGGGGGCGCCTCGCTATCATCCTGGCGCTGCTGGTGGCGGGCTATGTGGCATTCCTCGATTTTCAAGTCTACCGCAAATTCGAAGGCCACCGCTGGTCGCTGCCGGCGCGCGTTTACGCGCGTCCGTTGGAACTGTATACCGGTTTGCCACTGAGCGCCGCGCAGTTCGCCGGCGAACTGAAGGCGCTGGGTTACCGCTTCGTCAGCCGACCGCGGCGGGCGGGGGAAGTGGCCAGGAACGCCGGGCGCTTCCAACTGATCAGCCGGGCGTTTGATTTCTGGGATGGCCGCGAAGCCTCGCGGGCGCTGCGCCTGAGTTTCAAGGATGGACGTGTTGCCCGTCTGCAGGACGATCGCAATGGTCACACGGTGGCGTTGGCGCGGCTCGATCCGCTGGAAATCGGCAGCATCCACACCGCCCGCCAGGAGGACCGCATCCTGCTGCGCCTCGAGGAAGTGCCGCCCACGCTGGTCGAGGCTTTGGTCGCCGTCGAGGATCGCGGTTTCTATCAACATTTCGGTATATCACCGCGCTCGGTCGCGCGGGCTTTCTGGGTCAACCTGCGTTCGGGGCGTGTCGTGCAGGGTGGCAGTACGCTGACCCAACAGTTGGTGAAAAATTTCTTCCTCACCAATCAACGCAGTCTGTGGCGTAAGATCAATGAGGCGATCATGGCCGTGCTGATCGAACGGCGCTATGACAAAGACGAAATACTCGAAGCCTATCTTAACGAGGTGTATCTGGCCCAGGACGGACAACGCGCCATACACGGCTTCGGACTGGGCAGCCGCTTCCTCTTTCAGCGACCGCTCGACGAGTTGAGCACCGCCCAGATGGCCTTACTGGTCGGCATGGTCAAAGGGCCGTCCTACTATGATCCGCGCCGCCACCCGAAACGCGCGCTGAAGCGGCGTAACCTGGTCCTGCAGGTGATGCTCGATCAGGGCATTATCGACCGGGTGCAATATCAGAAGGCGCGCAACGAAGACCTGGGGCTGTTGATCCCCGACGCCGGTACCAGCAAGACCTTCCCTGCGTTTCTCGATCTGGTGCGCCGGCAATTGCGCCGCGATTACAACGAAGCCGATCTGGTGGGCGAGGGGCTGCGTATTTTTACCACCCTTGATCCACAAGTGCAGTGGGCGCTGCAAAAGAGCCTGGACCGGCGCATCCGGCCGTTACTGGCGCAGCAGCCCGATTTGCAGGGCGCCGGCATGGTGACCCATTCCTCCAACGGCGAGGTGCTGGCACTGGCCGGCGGACGTCAGGCCGGCTATGCGGGGTTCAATCGCGCCCTGGATATCCAGCGCCAGATCGGCTCGCTGATCAAACCAGCGGTCTATCTCACTGCCCTGGAGCAACCGCAGCGCTATAATCTGGCGACCCACATCGACGATGCGCCCCTGGAATACGAAGCCTCCGGCAAGCGCTGGTCGCCCGGTAACTACGACAATCGCTTTCACGGCCAGATTATGCTTTATCAGGCGCTGGCGCATTCCTACAACGTGGCGACCGCCCGACTGGGACTGGAGCTGGGCGTGAAAAACGTGGTTGCCACATTACGTCGCCTGGGTTTGGAAAAGCCGCTTAATCCGTATCCGTCGTTGTTTCTTGGCGCTACCGACATGAGCCTGCTGCAGGTCACGCGGCTGTATCTGGGGTTTGCCAGTGGCGGCTTTCAGTTGCCACTGCGCAGTATCCGCGAAGTGCTAGATGCCGAGGGTAAACCGTTGCAGCGCTATGATCTTAGTGTTCAACGCGTGATCGATCCGGCACCCGCCTATCTGATCAGTACGGCGTTGCAAAAAGTGGTGGCCGAAGGCACGGCCCGGGCGCTCAATCAACGCTTTTCGCCGCAATTGGGACTGGCGGGTAAGACCGGCACCACCAACGATCTGCGCGATTCCTGGTTTGCCGGTTACGACGGCGACAAACTGGGCGTGGTGTGGGTCGGGCGCGACGACAATCAGCCGATGGGCCTGACCGGCGCCACCGGGGCGATGCAGATATGGGCCGATCTGTATGCCGAAGCCGGAGTGACACCGCAGCAGTTGTTAAAACCCGAAGCCATCACCTGGCACGGGGTCGATCCGCTCAGCGGTGGATTGGCGGACAACGGCTGCGAGGATACCGTACAATTGCCCTTTATCGAATCGGGCAGCCTGCCCGCACCGGCGCCCTGCGCCGCAAGCAGCGCACCCGACTGGTTACCAGGATGGTTGAGATGAAACGACTCGTATTACCGATTTTTCTCCTGCTGGGTGCTTGCACTACGGCGCCCACCCGCCAGCCACCGCCGGTCATCGACGGGCGCACTGGCGAGCAGGCGCCGGCGGCTCCCGCGACCCCCGACGAGGCCGGGGAACCGGGGGTTATCGTCACCCCACAGCCGCCGCCGGCCGCCGCTGCGGCCACCGGTGGCGCCGTGGTGGCGCTGCTGGATCAGGCGGAAGACTACCACCGTAGCGGCGACGTCAATAACGAGGCGGCAACGCTGGAGCGTGCACTGCGCATCGAATCGCGAAACGCCGGTCTCTGGCACCGGCTTGCCGCGGTGAGGCTCGACCAGGGGCGGCCACGGGAGGCCGAGCAACTGGCGCTCAAATCAAACGCTCTGGCCGGCGACAACCGCGCCCTGCAGGTACGCAACTGGCAGTTGGTAGCGCGCGCCCGCTGGTCGCTCAATGACAGCGAGGGTGCCCGCAGGGCCGAACAAAGGGCTCACGATCTGGGTGGTTGAGCGGTTATCCGTGTACACTGTCCTCGTGCAAGGGCGGCAGGTGCGCCGGGACCCAGAGTAGAAAAACGGACGCCGTGGGCATTTATTCTGTTGATAAATTGATCAGCGAAGCGCGCCGCCTGGCGACGGAGTTCCGCCGCACCACGGGCAAACCGCTGCCGGGCGTGAGCAACGAAATCGCCGAACACGACGCCGCCCGCCTGCTCGATCTCACCCTCTGCGCCGACCGCTCGCCGGGCTACGATGCCCTCGGCAGCGGCAGGCGGGAGGGCAAACGGATGCAAATCAAAGCGCGGGTGATTTTCGACGAAGAAAAATCCGGACAGCGCATCGGTCAGCTAAAACTCGAGCGCGAATGGGACAGCGTCCTGCTGGTGATCATGGACGAAGACTATCAGCCGGTGGAAATCCACGAAGCCGATCGCGAAGAAATTCTCGACGCCCTGCAGGACGCCGGCACCAGTAATCGCAATAAGCGCGGAGCGATGAGTGTCGCTCGTTTTAAAATCATCGCGCAGCTGGTGTGGACTCGCGAAGAGGGCGTCGTAGACGAACTCTGGGACAACCGGAGCGGTCCGTGAGTGCGAACGAGTCACTCCCGGCAGCGCGCGCGGTGCACGCCGAGTGCAGCAGCCCGGCGGCGCGCAGTCTGGGAGCCGGTGGCGAGCTGGCCGGCGAAATACCCGGTTTCGCGGTGCGCGAGCAACAGGTGCAGATGGCCGCGGCCGTCGAGCAGGCGCTTGAAAACCAGACGCCGCTGGTGGTAGAGGCGGGCACCGGCGTCGGCAAGACCTTTGCCTACCTGGTGCCGGCGCTGCTCGCCGGTAAGCGCGTCATCATTTCCACCGGCACCCGGCATTTGCAGGACCAGTTATTTCATCGCGACCTGCCCAGTGTGCGCGCGGCGCTGACGGTGTCCTTGCGCGCGGCGCTGCTCAAGGGTCGCTCCAATTACCTGTGTCATCACCGCCTGGCGCTGGCCCGCAGCGAAGGCCGGTTGCAATCGCGCGCGCAGATCGGCCAGCTGGAAAGCGTTCACGAGTGGTCCGGGCGTACCCGTCATGGCGATATCGCCGAGCTGTCGAGTATTGCCGAGGATGCTGCGATCTGGCCGTGGGTCACCTCGACGGCGGACAACTGTCTCGGCCAGCAGTGCGAATGGTTTCAGCAATGCCATGTCGTCAAAGCCCGCCGGGAAGCCCAGGAAGCCGACCTGGTGGTCATCAATCATCACCTGCTGTGCGCCGATCTGGCGCTGAAAGAAGAGGGCTTCGGCGATCTGCTGCCGGGCGCCGAAGCTTTTATTATCGACGAGGCGCACCAGTTACCGGAGACCGCGGCGAAGTTCTTCGGTATCAGCCTGTCGAGCCGGCAATTGCAGGAGTTGGCTCAGGACAGTATGAGCGAATACGTTCGCGAAACCGCCTCCACGCAAGGCTTGCCGGAACTGGCCGGCGCCCTGGAACAGCGCGTGCGCGAGCTGCGCCTGGCCATGGACGGCAAAGAGCAGCGCGCGCCCTGGTCGCACCTGGCGGCGAATAAAAACCTGCCGGCGTGTGTAACGGCGCTGCGAGAGGCGCTTGAGGCGCTGACCGAAGCGCTGTCTTCGGTGAGCGGGCTCAGCCGCGCACTGGATAATTGTCACCAGCGCGCACTGAAGTTGCATGCTTTGCTGGGGCAGACCACCGGACAAGCGCCGGAAAATTATATTCACTGGTTCGAAACCTGGAAAAGCGCGTTCCGTATCAACCTGACCCCGCTCGATGTGGCGGAAAATTTCGACGCCCGGCGTCAGGCGCTGCCCAGTTGCTGGGTGTTTACCTCGGCCACCCTGTCGGTCAACGGCGGCTTCGCGCATTTCACCCGCCGTCTGGGACTTGAAGACGCGCGCACCGTGCAGCTCGACAGCCCCTTTGACTACGCTGGTCACGCGCTGTTCTATTTACCGAAAGGGCTGCCCGAACCGACCGCCGCCGATTTCACCGAGCGCATGCTGGTGCAGGCGCAGGCCATAATTCAGGCCTCCCGTGGCCGCGCGTTTCTGCTCTTTACCAGCTACCGTGCGCTGCACCTCGCCAGCCGGCGTTTGCAGGAACACTGTGACTACCCGCTGCTGGTGCAAGGCAGTGCGCCGCGCAACGAGTTGCTGGAGCGATTCCGCGCCATGGGCAATGCGGTGTTGCTCGGGACCAGCAGTTTCTGGGAAGGCGTGGATGTGCGCGGCGAGGCCTTGTCGTGCGTCATTATCGACAAATTACCGTTTGCCTCGCCGGGCGACCCTGTCTGGCAGGCGCGTATCGAGGCCCTGCAGGCGCGCGGCGGCAACCCGTTTATCGAAGAACAGCTGCCGCACGCGGTGATTACGCTGAAGCAGGGCGTCGGGCGTTTGATCCGCGATGTCAGCGATCGCGGTGTACTGGTGGTGTGTGACCCGCGCCTGGTTACCAAGGGGTACGGCAAAGTGTTCATCAACAGCCTGCCGGATATGCGTCGCACGCGGGACTTCGACGAGGTCGAAGCGTTTTTCCAGGCCACGGATGTGGCCCAATTGCGATGAATGAGCCACGTATCCTGGCCCTGGAGACGGCCACTGACGCCTGTTCGGCCGCCTTGTGCATCGGCGGCGACATCCGCGAGCGATTCGAAATCGCGCCGCGTCGACACGCGGCGCTGCTGTTGGTATTCATCGACAGCCTGATGGCCGAGGCGGGCCTGCGGGCTACGCAGTTGGACGCGGTGGCGTTCGGCCGCGGACCGGGTTCGTTTACCGGCCTGCGCATCGCCGCCGGCATGGCTCAGGGTATCGCCTTCGGTGCGCAGCTGCCGGTGCTCCCGGTGTCCACGCTGGCCGCCCTGGCGCAGGGTTGCCTGCCGGGGTGTAACGCACCGACTGTTCTCGCCGCCTTGGATGCACGCATGGGAGAGGTATATTTCGGCGCTTTCAGCGTGACTGAGAACGCCTTGGTAAGCGCGCTTGACGAGGAACAAGTGTGCGCACCGGAAGCCATCCCTGCGCACTCAAGGGCCGAGTACTGCATTGCCGGCGACGCCTGGCGCAACTACGCCGAGGCGATGCGCGCCCAACTGCCCCGCGCGCCCGTCGGTAGTTTCGAGCAGGCCCGTCCGCACGCCGCCGATGTGGCGCGACTCGCCCGCGCCCTGTGGTCACACGGCGCCGGCGTGCCGGCCGAACAGGCCGCGCCGGTCTACTTACGCAATAACGTCGCCGTGAAAAGCCGATCGGAGAGTTAAGATGTCCAACGACGTTCTTCAACAAGTCACCGAGTTGATTACGGCGCGCCCTCACGACGCTACCAGTCTTAGCCTCTATGCCCTGGTCAGTACCTTGCGCATGGACAAGGGTGGTTACATGTACCTGTTGCGCAAGCTGCGAGATCTGGCCCCCGAGCACCGTCGGCTGGCTTATGGTTTGATGGAACTGATGGCCGAACACGGTAACCAGGGAGCGGACTGGGAGACCGCGCTGCAGGCCATGGACGAGGCACTCAGGCGTGGCTGAATACCCCCGGCTACCCCGCCAAGCCGACGGCTTTTCCCCTTGCCCCGCGCCGCCACCGGGTTTATGGTGCGCGCGACGACAGACAGCCGTAACGAATCCTCTGTAATCCTGTGGACAAGCGCCCATGAAAGCCCCTGAACTGCTGGCCCCGGCCGGTACTCTGCGCAATCTGCGCTACGCTATCGCCTACGGCGCCGATGCCGTCTATGCCGGCATGCCGCGCTACAGTCTGCGGGTGCGCAACAATGACTTCAATCGCATCGAGAATCTGGCCGCCGGTATCGAGTATGTGCACGCCCGCGGCAAGGCTTTTTTCATGGCCACCAATGTGCTTCCGCACAACAGTAAGATCAAAACCTTTCTTGGCGACATGGCGCCGATGATCGAGTTGCGCCCGGACGCTCTGATCATGGCCGATCCGGGACTGATCATGCTGGTGCGAGAGCGCTGGCCGGAGATGCCGATTCACTTGTCGGTACAGGCCAACACCATGAATTACGCCAGCGTCAAATTCTGGCAACAGGTGGGTATCAAACGCATCATTCTGTCGCGTGAGCTGTCGCTCGATCAGGTGGAGGAAATCCGTCAGGAGTGCCCGGACATGGAGCTGGAGGTGTTCGTTCACGGCGCTTTGTGTATTGCTTATTCCGGGCGCTGCCTGCTGTCGGGTTACTTTAATCACCGCGACGCCAATCAGGGCACCTGCACCAACGCCTGCCGCTGGGACTACAAGGTGCAGCCCGGCGAAGAGGATATCAGCGGCGATCTGCGCCCGGCCAAGACTGCGCTGATCGAACAAGCCGATCGCCCCGGTGAGCCAATGGCCATCGAGGAGGACGAGCACGGCACCTATATCATGAACTCCAAAGATCTGCGCGCCGTCGAGCACGTCGGCCGCCTGGTGGCGATGGGCATCGACAGCCTGAAGATCGAGGGACGCACCAAGTCGCACTATTACACCGCGCGCACCTCACAGGTTTATCGCCAGGCGATCGATGATGCGGTTGGCGGGCGCGCTTTCGATGCCGGTCTGCTCGGTAAACTGGAAAATCTCGCCAGCCGCGGTTACACCGACGGTTTCTTCCAACGCCATCATGACGGCGATACGCAGAACTATCTGCAGAATCATTCCGACAGCGTCCAGCAGCGTTTCGTCGGCGAATTGATCGGTTACGACCCGGCCACCGGTCTGGCGCAAGTGGAGGTCAAAAATCGTTTTGCCCTCGGCGATCAGCTGGAACTGATCTCCCCTGGCGGAAATCGCCTCTTCCGGCTCGATGACCTGCGCGATATACACGGCCAGGCCACAGCGGTGGCGCCCGGGAGCGGTCATCGGGTCCAGATTCCGCTCGAGGCCGCCGACTGCACCATGGCGCTGCTGGCGGTCACTCTTTGATCACCCCAAAGGTATTGCGCGATACAACCCTTTGCGCCGGCTCGGTGCACGGGATGGGCATAACAGGAGAACGCTGATGAAACGCATGGCACTGATGCTGGTGAGTTTATTGTGGTTCGGGCAGGGGTTGGCCGGTAACGCCAATGTTCGCGTCTGGTCCACCGATCAGCCGCTGGAGCGCGCCTATCCGGTCATTTCCAAACATTTGCAACAGGAGCGGTTTTTCGTCGTCTTTGAACCCGATATCCAGGCTAATCTCGAGCGCTTCGCCGAGCGCTGGGGTGATGACTACAACCGCAATAAACTGGAAGGGATACGCGCTATGGTGTTTTGCAACGGCTGGTATGCCAATCAGATGAGCAACGCCGACCCCGATATGCTCGCGTTGTGTCCGCTGCATATTACCCTGGTGGAGAAAAGTGGGCATACGCGGGTGCTGTTTCTACGACCGGGTACCATCGCCGCGGGCAGTAATGCGCAAACTCTGGCCGAAGAGCTCGAAACACAAGTCGCCAAAGCCATCGACGCCGCGATGAATGAATTGCGCGGTTGTCCGGCCACCTGTTAGCCCGCCATCGGCGGGCGTGCTGCGCCGCCTCGCCAGGCGACTGTTTAGCGATCTTCTCGACTGGTATCGTCGTGCTGTTGTTCGGGCAGTAGCTGATGGGTCAACCTGCGGGTCTTGATCGCCTGGGTGCGGATTTTTCGACACAATGACTCCAGGGTTTGCGGGTCGGCGTCGCCGCGCTTGAAGCGGTTCAAAGCCATGGTGGCATAAACCGCAATGTCGATGAGGCTGTCGGTGATGGTATTGACCGTGCCGGCGTCCACCGGTAATGGCTGTTCGGCCGCAACGGGCTCATTGTGGGCGACGCCGACGAGCGACGCCGCGGAAGCGGTGCGCCGGGGGACTTCTCGCTCGCGCGCCGCGGCGGGGGGCGGGGCAGCCTCCCCCTCGTGCGTCACGGTGATGGGAGGCCTACCGTTGCGCGCCGCCTCGATCTCAGTCGCCGGCGTTTTGGCTACGGGCGTCTGCAACTGCGCCACATCGGTGTGGAACCAGGCCTGGTCCGGCGAATAACTCAGACTGTAGACGACCGGCGTCGCCTTCACACGCCGCGCCCGGCGCCAGGTCAGCCAGAGCGGATAGAGACTGATCGGCAGCAGAAACAGTGCAAAGCCGAACGGCGCCAGGTAGGGGCCCTCGACCGTATGCCAGCCGACTAGGTGATCGTACAGTGTCACCAGCCCGAGCAGCACAGCGCCGCTCAGCGTCGCCAAGCCGAGGCCTGGCTGAGCCTGACGGTAGAGCCGGTAGCCGGCGTAACCGCACCACACCAATGATGCCGCAGCGAGCAGCTCGACACTCGTCCAGGCCGAGCTGTTAGACGGGAACAGGTCCAGCGCGCGCGTTGGCCCAGGCGAATGGCCGGTGAGGCGAGCTAAAAAGAAAAACAGCCACGCCGCGGTCAACAGATCAAGCAGCAGGAATCTTTTCAGGGTAGCGAGCAGCGTGACATGCCAAAGCACTCCGATCCACAGAAAACTTTCGAAGCCTATGGCCAGCGTGCCTGCGGACCACCGCAGAGGCGTCGACGGGTTGGACTGAACGGCCAAGGCCAGACTGACCGCGAAACCGGCCAACAGCCCGTACAGCCCGCCCATGCGCAGGTACGCCCAGGAGACACCGCGGTGTCTGCGGCCCAGGTACAGATGATGGCCGCCAGCGTACAGCGAGAGGCCGGCGAGGAGGAAAAACGCGGTTTCGTTCATGATCCATTCAGAATACTACAATCCCACTTGCACAGAGCGTAGTCACAGTAGCGGTAGTTTTCTTTTTTTATTAAGTTAATTGAGTGGTTACCGCCACCATAGAGAAAGTACCGGAAGATAGGTGACCAGCATCAGCCAGATCAGCATCAGCGCCAGAAAGGGCAAGGTGGCGCGGAACAGGCGCAGAACCGGTTGTTCGAAGCGCTGGCTGGCGATGAACAGGTTGATACCCACCGGTGGCGTGGAATAGCCGATTTCGAGGTTGGCAAGAAAAATAATCCCCAGGTGAACCGGATCGATGCCGAAACGCTGAGCCAACGGCAACAGTAATGGCACGATCACCACCGTGGCCGAAAAAATATCCATCATGGCCCCTACTGCCAGTAAAAATATATTAAGTAAAATAAGAAATTTCAAAGGGCTATCGATACTTCCTTGCATCCAGTCGAGCAAGCGCATGGGCAGCTGTGCATCCACCAGCAGATTGGTCAGACCCATCGCCACGCCAAGAATAATGAGGATGCTGCCGACCAGGACCGCGGTGTCGGCCAGGAGCGTGATCAGCTGTTGTCGCAGATCGATCGCCCTGTGCACCCAGCTTTCCAGCACCAGCACATACAGCGCCGTACAGGCGGCCGCTTCACTGACCGTGACGAAGCCACCGAAAATGCCGATCACAATCAGCGCCGGCAGGAGTATATCGCCGAAGGCCGAGCGCACGGCGCGTAGCGCCACCCGCCAGGCGAAGGCGTGGTGACCGACCGCAAAGCGCCGGCCGGTCATCGCCGCATAGCCGCCCAGCATCAGCATCAGCAGCAAGCCGGGCAGGATACCGGCCACGAACAGCTCGTCGATATTCACGCCCGAAACGATCCCGTAGAGCAGAATCGCCAGGCTGGGCGGGAAGAGCAGGCCGAGCGATCCAGAGGTCGTCAGCAGGCCGAGGTTGAACGGCTGTGGATAACCGACTTTAGTCAATACCGGATACAGCAGGCCGCCGAGCGCCAGTATGGTGACTCCCGAGGCGCCGGAAAACGAAGTAAAAAAAGCACAGGCGGCGATGGCCACCACGGCCAGTCCGCCCGGCAGCCAGCCGAGCAGGGCATTGAACAGACGGATCAGCCGTTGTGGCGCGCCGCCTGCGGCCAGGACCACACCGGCAAAGGTGAACAACGGTATGGTAGTCAGATTGGGGGAGGTCGCCAGCCGGTTGAGTTCAATGATCAACAGGGCCGAGTCCAGGCCGCTGTGTTGGGCGTAGAGCAAGCTGCCGCCGCCGAGTACGATAAACAGCGGCAGCCCGATCAGCGCCAGCGCCACCAGCAGTAGCACACCTACGAGCATGTTGGCTGGTCGCGGTCGGGGCCGAGCAGGGTGCCCAGCAGATAGTGCAGGCACAGTAGGGCGAAACCCAGCGGGATCACCCCTGCTACCAGCACCAGCCAGCGTTCATGATCCGGCGCGTACTGCCAGGCATCACGCCAGTAGCGCACCGCCGCCGCGGCAAGCAGCAGGCACACCAGCGCCGCCAGTGCCTGTAGCGGGCGGTAGAGCCGCGCGCGCGCCGCGGCTCCGAGCAGTTGGCTGCAGATGTCGATGCGGATATGCCGGTCGTATTCGATGGCCAAGGCCGCGCCGAAAAAAGTGACATACAACACCAGGTAGCGGCTCAGGGTGTCGGCAGCGGCGAAACCGGTATCAAACAGGTTTCGCGCCACGATTTGCACCAGCGCCAGCAGCAGGAGCAACAACAGGCTGGCCGCAGCCAGCCAGGTTTCCAATTGTACCAGCGTCGCGCGTAGTGTTCGCAGCAGGGGCACGGCGGGCGCTGCGGGCGTCAGGGTTGCCGCGGATCGGCGCTATGATGGGCGGCGCGATACTGTTGCAGCAGCTCGCGCACCCGCGCGAAGAGCGCCGCGGGGATATAACCGCTTTTGACCAGTTGCGCGGCGGCACGGTCGCGCAGCCCGTGCAATGCCGCGTCGTTCATACTGGCGTCGGGCGTGATGAATTTCAGTCCGTATTCTTTCAGCGTGTCGATGCTCTTGCGGTTATCGACGCGGGTGGCGGCGATCAGTTTTTCCCCGGTCGTGCGCCCGGTCTCCTGCAACAGCTTCTGCAGATCAGCAGGCAGTTTATCAAAGTATTTTTTGCTCACCACCAGCGCGCCCATGCCGTTGGTCAAGGGCACACTGCTGACATAGGGGGTGCGGGTAAACCACTGCAGGGCGATGGCTCCCAAGGGCGGCGCATAGACCGTATCGATCAGACCCGTGGACAGGCTGGTATACACGTCGACAATCGACAGGGGGACCGGGGAAATGCCACTGGCGTCAAAAAACGCCTGACCCAGCGGGTCGCCCTGCCACAACCAGACCCGCCGCGACTTCATGTCCTGCAGCGAACGCAACGGTTCACGGGAGAACATGTGCACAAAGCCCACCTCCATCCAGCCAAGCAACTGGTAACCGTTGGCGGCAAAGCCCTCGCGGAAGCGCTGATCGAGCTGAGCGCGAACAAAGTCGATCTCGGCGCTGTCGCGAAACAGAAATGGCAGTTCCATGACCCGCGAGGGCGAATACATGCGGCCGATGCCATAACCGGTGAAAGCGCCTCCCTGCAACTGGTTAAAGCGCATTTTCTTCAGCACTTCGGGCTCGTCTCCCTGAACGCCGCCGGGGTAGAACTTGAAACCGATGCGCCCCGCACTTTTTTCCCGCAAGGCGCTGTCCCAGTCCTGCAACAACAGCATCCAGGTCGAACCGGCCGGTGCCAGGGTGGCGAACTTGAGGCGATACTCCGAGGCCGCCTGGACGCCGGCGCAGACCAGCAGGAGGCTCAGCAGAAGAGCAAAGCGGCGCAATGGAGCTATCGGCATGGGCGGGGTTCCTTCAGAACCAGTCGTTCTGTTTGTCGAGCAGACGCCGGGCGCGTTGACGGGCGATCTGATTGGCCAGTGCCATTTCCGGGAAATATCCCAGGGGTGTATCCAGGACGCGTGTGAGTAGACGCGCAAACGCTTGCGCATCCAGGCGCTGTCGCTCGAGATACTCGGCCTGCAGTACGTCGACAATCAGCAACCGCCCTCCGGTAACCGCCCGCGCGGCGGCAAAGGCCTGTTCCGATTTGCTGTAATCGCCACCGAGCATCGGCGCCCGGCCGCCATAATAGACGCCGTAAAACAGGTCGACGCCACCGTAGTAGAAATCCGCCTTGAGTTCGCGCACGCGGTTCATCAGGCGTTCGGCGCTGCCCAGTTGAGCGATGAGCGCCGGATCGGTGCGCGCGAGATCGATCTGTTTGGCCCAGTTAGAGGCGGTCCAGAACAGGGCCGGCACGGCTGATTTACCCAGCCCGCCGAGCGCCCGGTCGAGCGCATCGGGCCCGGCGCGCGACAGCTCCAGGCTCAGGCCCAGCGCGCGCAAGGCGCGAACGCCGTACTGCACCCCGCGGGCATACAAGGCATCGGCGCGTTCGGGATCTTGCGGTTCGACAAAGCCGAACGCGTAGCCGTAGAAAGCCTGGGCGGCATTGACCAGTAGGGTGACGTTGCGCGGATCTTCTCTTATCAGCCCCTCGATGAGCTTGATGTTCGCCGGTATTGCGCCGGCGGCCAGCGCCAGGTCGGTTTCGCGATTCATCGCCTCGATGTTACCGTCCATGATCGATTCAGAAGTGCGCGCCACCATCTGCCCCATGCTGCAGGCGCCGAGGCCGTTAAACAGCGTGACTACCAACAACAGCCTCGCGCCGAGCGGCAGGTTCATTTTACACCCCTCGCCGTTACGCCTTGGCGGCGTCGGCAGATCATGTGAGCAGCTTTTCCAGAATACGTTGGTACAGAGCGCTGAGTGTGTCCAGATCCTCTACCGCCACGCATTCGTTCACCTGGTGAATCGTCGCGTTCAGCGGGCCCAACTCCAGCACCTGCGCCCCGGTGGGGGCGATAAAACGGCCATCGGAGGTGCCGCCACTGGTCGATAACTGCGTTTCGATGCCGGTCAGCTCGCGGATCGCCGCCCGCGCGGCGCCGACCAGCTCCCCGGCGGCGGTCAGGAACGGTTCGCCGGACAGCCGCCATTCCAGCGTGTAGTCCAGCGCGTGGCGCTCGAGCACGGCCTCCACGCGTTGTTTGATGGTCGCGGCGTCCAGTTCGCTCGAGTATCGCAGGTTGAACAGGAGCTGCAGCGCGCCGGGGACCACGTTCTCCGCCCCGGTGCCGGCGCTGATATTGGAGATCTGGAAGCTGGTCGGCGGAAAGTGCTCGTTGCCGGCGTCCCACTGCACAGACGCCAGTTCGCTGATAGCCGGCGCGGCCAGGTGCACCGGATTGACGGCCAGATCGGGGTAAGCCACGTGCCCTTGTTTGCCACGCACGCTGAGCTTGCCATTGAGCGAACCGCGCCGGCCGTTCTTGACGATATCGCCGAGGCGCTCGCGGCTGGACGGCTCGCCGACCAGACAAAGATCGATCTGTTCGCCGCGCGCGCGCAGCTGTTCGACCACCTTCACCGTACCGTTGACCGACGGGCCTTCCTCGTCGCTGGTGATGAGAAAACCGATCGAACCCCGGTGTGCCGGGTGCTGCCGCACAAACGCCTCGCAGGCGGTCACCATCGCCGCCAGGGACGACTTCATGTCGGCCGCGCCACGCCCGTAGAGCAGGCCATCGCGGATCTGCGGCTCAAAGGGGTCGGACAACCATTGGTCCAGCGGACCGGTGGGCACCACATCGGTATGGCCGGCGAAAACCAGCAACGGCGCCGACGTCCCGCGACGGGCCCAGAGATTGCACACGTCGCCGAACGGCAGCTCTTCACAGTGAAAACCGATCGCTTCCAGGCGCGCGCGCATAAGTTGCTGGCAGCCGGCATCCTCGGGTGTGACCGAGGCGCGGCTGATTAGAGCCTTGGCGAGTTCGAGAGTGGCCGACATAGGCGCTAGTGTACTTGGTTTGCTCCCGCGGCAGTAGATCGACTGCGCGCGGGGTTGACGTCTGTAGGCGGCACCGCTCAAAACAGGCCGGCGTAGTCCTCGGCACTGAAACCGACCACGCGGCGGGGGCCCAGATCCAGCACCGGCCTTTTGATCATGCCAGGATTGTCGAGCATGCACTGTAGGGCGGAGGCGCGCTCAATGTGCTCGCGGGTTTCCACCGCCAGCTTGCGCCAGAGCATACCGCGGCGGTTGAGCAACCGCTCCCAGCCCAACTCCTG
>JASBSN010000094.1 GCA_030148915.1 Thiogranum sp. | reverse complement strand
ATTATGCTGGGCCTGTATATGCTTGGCGTCGATCCGCGCCTGCTATTGGGCGGTGGCGGAGCCTCCGCACCGCCGGGCAGCGTGCCCTCCGCCGGTGCGCCCGCGGCGCAAACGCCCGCACAAGCGCAGTTGGCGGAGTTTGTCTCGGTGGTGCTGGCTGACACCGAGGATACCTGGCAGGAGCTGTTCGCCGCGCGTAATCTGGTATACAAAAAGCCGGTTCTGGTTCTGTTCAGCGGGCGCGTGGAATCTGCCTGTGGTATGGCGCAGGCGGCCATGGGGCCGTTTTATTGCCCTGCCGACCAGAAGGTTTATATCGATCTGGATTTTTACCAGGATCTTAAACAGCAGCTCGGCGCCCCGGGGGATTTCGCCCAGGCCTACGTAATTGCCCACGAAGTTGGCCACCACGTTCAGCGCTTGCTGGGAATCAGCGCCGATGTGCAGGCCCGGCGCCAGAGAGTCAGCAAGACTGAGGGCAATCAATTGTCGGTGCGCCTTGAATTGCAGGCCGATTGTCTGGCCGGCGTTTGGGGTTTTCATGCCGATCACTCGCGCCAGTTGCTGGAACCCGGCGATATCGACGAAGCGCTGCGCGCCGCCGGCGCCATCGGCGACGACCGCCTGCAGCGTCAGGCCGGCGGCGATGTGGCCCCGGACAGCTTCACCCATGGCACCTCGGTGCAGCGGATACGCTGGTTCAAGCGGGGCTTTAACGGCGGCCGGATCGAAGACTGCAATACGTTCACCGCGGGCGGCCTCTGAACTGGGGGACTACGAACGCACTGTCGGAAGTCGCAGCGCGAGTGTCGTTACTCAGCCCTGGCTTGCAGGCGCTTGGTGTGCTTGAAACGAGCGAAAGTTTCGCTACGATATTTGCCCTCAGCCACGTATTCACCCAGCCAGAGGAATTCCTCTGCGCCGTTGGTCGCGCCGGTGTAACGGGCGATCATTTTTCCGTCCAGATCAAAGAAGGCGAACACCGGAGTGGCGCGGACACGATATTGATCTGAGGCGAGAGCCTTTTCGGTCGTCTGGCGACCCTGAAAATCGGTGAGCGGCAGAGACCCCTCTATATTCACACTGAAGATGCGGAACCGGCGGCGGTAAAAATCCTGGACTTGCGGCTGGTTGAGTACTTCGGTCTTCATGCGCCGGCAATAAGGACAGTTGTTCATTTCGAAAAACAGCAATACGCCCTGTCGGTCGGATTTACGGGCGAGATCGAGTTCTTCCTGAAAATTGCCGAAGGTTGGTTGAAAAAAGTATTTCTCGGCGTCGCGCGCGGCGGCGGGCGCCGGCGCGAATGCCAGTATGCCTGTCAGCAGGGTTATGAGTCGTAGCATGGTCCGTTTTCACCGTTGTTATGGCGGCGCCGTCGCCGCTGCATGACCTGTTTTAGTTGGGCCGCGTAGCGCAAATAAAGTTCAGGCGCGCCCAGACTTGCCAAGAACTCTCTGTTTTCCAAGCGGTTGGGCCACTCAAGGATGTGTTGTGCGGGTCGATTCCTGTTACTGGGCGGCCTCGGGTGCAAACACTCAGGTTGCGAATCTCGTTACAGATTTTTCTCTGCGCATTCGAGGTTATAATGCGCGGGCCACTGGCAAGGATCGGATCAGGGAAGAACTATGAGCACGGAGCAGGAGCAGGCCAAGGAGGCGGCGGCGGAGACGCGACTCAACCGAGCTTATCTTGAGTTGGCCAAGGAGTGGTCGCTGTGGGAATTGCCCTTAGCGCAGGCGGTGGCGCGTATCACGGCGGCGGTCGGGCGTTCGTTGCAGGTGCAGCGCACCGGCGTCTGGTTGCTGAGCGCCGACGGCTCGGCGCTCGATCTGTTAGATCTGTATGAGCGCGGACGGGTAGCTCACGGCACTGGTGTCAGCATAGCCTGTGCCGATTGCCCGGCCTATTTCCGCGCTCTGCGGGCCGGGCGCGTGATCGCGGTGCGAGACGTTCACCACGATCCACGCACGCGCGAGTTTTCCACCACTTATCTTCTCGCCCATGACATCGGCTCCCTGCTCGATGCCACACTGCGCAAGGCCGGAAAATTCGCCGGCGTGCTGTGCGCCGAGCACCTTGGCGCTCCACGGCTATGGAGCGACGAGGAAAAACGCTACCTTGTGTCGGTCGCCGATCTGCTCATGCAGCGCCTGGCCTACGAAGATACCCGTCGCAGCGAAAGCTATTATCGCGAACTAAGTACGCTGCAGCAGGCGGTCTTCGATAGCGCCGACTACAGCATTATAGCCACCGATGTTGACGGTGTGTTCGTCTCGTTGAATCGGGCCGCTGCGCGTATGCTCGGTTATACGCAGGAAGAGCTGATTGGCAGACATACCCTGGAGCTGCTCCACGAGCCGAGGGAGCTGCGCCGCCGCGCCGCGCAGCTCCGAGCGGAACACGGCGGTGAGGTCGCCGCGGGAATCGCTACCCTGCTCGCTTGCGCGCAGCGCGGCGTGGTCGAAGAGCGCGAATGGACCTACGTGCGTAAGAATGGCGGTCGTTTCCCCGTCCTGTTATCGCTAAGCGCGTTGCGTGATGAGGCCGGGATGATCAGTGGGTTTCTGAGTATTGCTCGCGATATTACCGAGCGTCAGCTCGCCAGGCGTGCTCTGGTGGAAGAAGAAGCGCGCTACCGGGCGCTGTTCGAACGCGCCGGCGACAGTACTTTCCTGATGAAAGACGACAGCTTTATCGACTGCAACAAGGCCAGCTTGCAGATGTTTCGCTGTACCCGTGAGCAGATTCTCCACGCGACGCCGTATCGCTATTCACCCGAGTTGCAACCCGACGGCGCTCCTTCGCGGGACAAGTCGCTGGAGAAAATAGCCGCGGCCTTTGCCGGTGAGACGCAATTTTTTGAATGGCGTCACCTGCGCCACGACGGCACGCCCTTTGACGCTGAAGTCACGCTGAAGGTGATCGAAATCCACGCCCAGCCGCACCTGTTGGCCACGGTGCGGGATATCAGCAGCCGCAAGCAGGCCGAACTCGAGCTGGACAAGTCGCGCCAGGCGCTGCTGGATCGTAACGAGAGCCTGAATCTGGTCAATGAGCTGTCGAGACGGCTGCACGCCAGTGTGGAGCTCACCTCGATCGTCGATGAAACCATGAGCGCCCTGGCCAACATGAGCCGCAAACCGCACGTAGCGGTCTATCTGCTGGATAGCGGGCAGCAGCAGCTGCGCCTGGTCGCAAGCGCGGGTTTCACCGCAGCGACCAAGCAGGTCGGAAAGTTCCTGCCGCTCGCCGGGAGTCTGAACGGTCTGGCGCTCGCGCAGGAGTGCCCGGTCGTCAGCCAGGATCTGGCCGCCGACCAGCGGGTGGCTCCCGAGGTCAAAGCGGCGCTGCTCAAAGAGGGGTTTCGATCGGCGATCACTTTGCCACTGGTGTACAACGATAAGCCGCTGGGCAGTATCAACCTGGTTTATCCGGAGTGCTGCGAGTTCAGCGGCATCGAAATTGAGACGCTGCAGGCTATCGGCAAAACGGTATCGCTGTCGCTGGCCAACGCCCGGCATATGGCGGAGATGGAGTATCTGGCCCACCACGATACGCTGACCCGATTACCCAACCGCACTATTCTGCACAGCGAGTTCGCTGCACGCGCGGCGCGTGGGGCGGAGAGCGGCGCGGCGCTGATGCTACTCGATCTGGATCGTTTCAAGGAAGTCAACGATACGCTCGGGCATTATGTAGGCGACGCTCTGCTGCGTGAGATCGGTCCGCGGCTCGAACCCCTGCTGCGCGTTGGCGAGCACCTGATGTGCCGCCTGGGTGGGGATGAATTCGCGTTGTTGGTGGGAGAGCTGCGCGGTCGCGCCGATCTGGATAGCTTCGCTCGCCAGCTACTGGAGGCGCTGCGCGAGCCGTTTCGCGTCGACGGCATGACGCTGGAGCTGGATGCCAGTATCGGCATCGCGGTGTGTCCGGAGCACGGCGATGACAGCCATGCGCTGCTGCGTTCGGCCGACGTCGCCATGTACGAGGCCAAACGCAAGGGTGGCGGCTGTGTTTTTTACGACCGTGAGCAGGACCCGCACTCGCCGCAACGCTTGGCGATTATGTCGGAGCTGGGAATGGCGCTGCGCGAGGAGCAGTTGTGTCTGCACTACCAGCCCAAGGTTGATTTGGCCGGCGGACGGATAACCGGTTTTGAAGCGCTGGTGCGTTGGCAGCACCCTGTTCAGGGCCTGGTGTATCCGGATCGATTCGTGCCCGTTGCCGAGGTCAGCGATGTGATTCACCAGCTGTCGCAACGGGTTCTGCAAATGGCGCTGCGCCAGCAGAAGTTATGGTGCGACCAGGGCTGTGAGTTCAGCGTTGCGGTGAATCTCTCGGCGCGTAATCTGATCGATGATCGCTGTTTCAACGTCATCCTGGAGCTGCTGCGCGAACACGGTGTGGCGGCCGACATGCTGGAACTGGAAATCACCGAAACCGCGTTGATGCTCGACCCCGAAGGCGCGGTGAAGCTGTTGCGCCGGATAGCCGATCTTGGCGTGAAAATCTCGATTGACGATTTTGGCACCGGTTATTCCTCGCTGGCCTATTTGCGCCGCTTACCGATCGATGCGTTGAAAATTGACCGTGTGTTTGTTAGGGACATGCTGCAGAGCGATCCGGATGCCATCATCGTGCGTTCGATCATCGCCCTGGCGCACAACCTCAACCTGCGCGTAGTCGCCGAAGGGGTCGAGGACGCCGCGACGCTGCGAAGTCTGCGTGATATGCACTGTGACCTGGCGCAGGGTTACCACATCGGTCACCCGACGCCGGTTGAAGGCGTGAGCCCCTGGCTCGACGAGCCGGGCGACTGGGCAGCCTGCTGAGGGGGCGTCGAAAGCGCCGCGAAAGCGCGGAACTGTCAGTGTTAATATGCTGTCCTGTCTGAGTACAGAAGGTGACAACACAGGAGGCAAAATGCTGTTTAAACAAATGCTGGAACCGGATTCAAGTACTTACACCTACCTGCTGAACTGCCCCGAGACCGGAGAGACCGTGCTCATCGATCCGGTGCTGGATACCGTCGAGCGCGACCTGAAAATACTTCAGGAGCTGGGACTGAAACTGACCTATACCCTGGATACGCATATTCACGCGGATCACCTCAGCGGCGCGCACCGCCTGCGTGCGCTGACCGGTTGCCGCATCGCGTACCCGGCTATCGACGAGTTGGGGTGTGCCGACATCGGCGTGCAGGAAGGGCGGCCTTTTCGGGTCGGTCACATTGAGCTCCACCCATTGTTTACGCCAGGGCATACCAGTCACCACCACGCCTATCGGGTCGACAACGGCACGCAGAATATGCTCTTCAGTGGCGATGCGCTGCTGATTGAGGCCTGCGGCCGCACCGATTTCCAGTCCGGCGATGCTGCCACGCTCTATCGCAGTATTCACGACAAGTTTTTCAGCCTGCCGGACGAGACCCTGGTCTATCCGTGCCATGATTACGAGCAGCGCTTTATAACCACTATCGCCCAGGAAAAGCAGCGCAATCCGCGCCTCGGCAAGGGCAAGAGCCTGGAGGAGTTCGTCGCCATTATGCAGGCCATGGATTTGCCCTATCCGCGCAAAATCGATTTTGCCGTGCCCGGCAATGAGCAGTGCGGACAGTGTCCGGACAATGTTCCCGAGGAGTTTCGCGGGCCCTGCACCCGCCATGACCAGGGCTAGCGACAGGCCGCGCTCAAGGGGTAGTCGGCGGCCAGCGCCCGCTGCAGACTGAGCATCATCAGCAGCACCAGCACGGCGAAGGGCAGACCGGCGGATATGGCGGCGGTCTGCAGCGCCGTCAGACCGCCGCCGACCAGCAGCACGGCGGCCACCAGGCCTTCGGCGCTCGCCCAGTAAATACGTTGCGCCACGGGCGGATTGGGATGGCCCCCGGCGGTGATGATGTCGATCACCAGCGAGCCGGAGTCCGAGGAGGTGACGAAGAAACTGACAATCACCAGCGTGGCGAGGATGCCGCTGCCCGAAATCAGCCAGTCGGGCAGGCCCGCCAGGCCGCCAGCGGCAGGCAGTTTGTCCAGGAAGGCGAACAGCGAGCGCGCCAGATCCTGTTGCACCGCCTCGACCAGACCGCCCGGCCCGGCCAGCTCCACATACATGGCCGAATCGCCGAACACCGACAACCAGACAAAGGTCAGCAGCGTGGTGGCCAACAGCACGAAGCCCAGGAACTCGCGTATGCTGCGCCCGCGGGAAATGCGGGCGATAAACATACCGACGAACGGCGACCAGGCGATCCACCAGCCCCAGAAAAATACCGTCCAGCCGTTTTGCCAGTGCCCCTGCGTATAAGTTTCGTTCCAGAAGCTGAGATAGAAAAAGTCATTGAGGTATAACCCCAGATTTTCGACAAATCCATTGAGCACAAACAGCGTCGGACCGATCAGCAACACGTACAGCAGCAAGGCCACCGCCAGCGTCATGTTAAGTATGGACAGCCGTTTGATGCCTTTGTCCAGGCCCAGCACTACCGACAGCGTGGCGACCGCGGTGATAGCGCCGATCAGCGCGATCTGCACCGGGCCGCTGACAGTCAGGCCGAACAACTGGTTAAGACCGGCGTTGATCTGTGTCACGCCGAGCCCCAGCGAGGTCGCCACGCCGAACAAGGTGGCAACGCTGGCGAGCACGTCGATCAGGTGCCCCCAGAATCCGTGGATGCGATCACCCAGCAGTGGCTGGAAGATCGCGCGGATACTCAACGGCTGGTTGCGGTTGAAACTGAAATAGGCGAGCGCCAGGCCGGTCAGCGCGTACACTCCCCAGGCGTGCAGCCCCCAGTGCAGGAAGGTGGTTTTGATAGCGTCCTTGTAGGCGCCCAGCGTGCCCGGGGCCGCGCCGTGCGGCGGCTTTGCCAGGTGGTACATCGGTTCGGCCACGGCGTAGAACATCAGGCCGATCCCCATACCGGCGGAAAACAGCATGGCAAACCAGGCAGGGCGGCTGAACTCGGGTTTCGCATCGGCGCCGCCCAGGCGGACGTTGCCGTAGGGACCGAACCCCAGGTAGAACAAAAATGCCAGCACCAGGTTGACGGTCAGTACCAGGAACCAGCCGCTCTGATTGGCGATCCAGGTTTGCAGGCCATCGACGCCGGCGGCGAAATCATCCAGATAAAAGAGGCTGAGCCCGACGAACAGCACAATCAACAGCGTGGCGCTGAAAAACACCGCCGGGTTGAGATCGAGGACAATGCGTCCATGACGGTCGCGCAGCGTACGATTGCCCCGCGTGGTGCTGTAGGAGTCCATCCGTTCGGCCGCGCGCGGCTTAGCGCGGTTTGCGGAAGTGGAGTATGCCCCAGGCCAGATAGCCGTTGTAAGCGGCGTCGACCCAGTGGCCCAGCCCCTGGATCATGCGCTCGATGTAAGCTTCGGAGACTTTATCCCGCAGCTCATCGCGGCGGTTGGCCAGTTCCTGACGCACCCGGCTGTAATGAGTCAGCAACTGGGGCGTGAGGTCCGTGACACGAACCTCCTCCCAGCCCAGGCGCTCGGCCTGTTGGCGGTAAAAGCCAAACGAACCGAGCGTTTCCAGATGGATGCGTTCCAACACCGGTTGCAGCACGCCTTCCGGGCAATTGTCGGCCTGCATGGGGTCGGTGAAAATGAATTCACCGCCGGGCGTCAGCACCCGGTCGACTTCGGCCAGCACCCGGGCGCGCTGGCCGGAATGCAGCAGTGCATCCTGTGACCAGGCGAGGTTGAAGTGATTCGCCGGGAAGGGGATCGCCTCGAAACTGCCGTCGATCACCTCCAGTCGGTCACTCAAGCCCGCGGCCTGTGTGAGGGCACGGTTGCGCGCATTCTGCGCCTCGCTCAAGTTCAGACAACTGACATGACAGCCGCGGCTACCGGCCAGGCGGCGCGCGGCGCCGCCGTAACCGGCGCCGATATCGATGGCGCGGGTATCGGCATTGAGTCCGTGCAGCTGCTCGGCCATGTGGGTCACGGTGCGCTCCGAGGCGATGGCGATATCCTCATCGGCGGACTCGTAGCTGCCGATGTGAATGTCCTGCCCGCCCCAGATATGGAAGTAAAAATTATCCGCATCGTCGCTGTTGTAATAGTCCTGCGCGGTCTTCACGACCTGGGAGTAGGCCTGACTCATTGCGGGCCCTCCTGGACGTAGCGCTTCTCGGCGACGTGAATGAAAAAGTCCGGCTCGCCCTCGCGATAAGTCTCCTTGAAATCGCCATAGGTGGTGACCCGCTGAAAGCCGACTTCCTGCATCAGACGCTGCATGTAGAGTTTGCGCAGCGGGAACATATTGAGATGATAGGTCGACCCGTCGGTGAAACGGTAGCGGAAGCGCGCCAGCGAGTCGTCAACGTACTCGGGAGAGGCGGAGACATCTTCGCCGCAATAGTAATAATTGTGTGTCGGCTCGATCTGCTGATCGAGGATGGCGTCGTAATTGCGCTGGTCGAGGATGAGAATGCCGTCGTGGCGCAGCGTGGCGTAGTATTCGGCCAGCGCCTTGCGGCGGTCTTTTTCTTCGTGCAGATGGGTGAAAGAATTGCCCAGGCAGATCACCGCATCATACAGATCATGAACGTCGCGGTTCAGCCAGCGCCAGTCAGCGTGCACGGTGCGCAGTATATGGCCGCGGTTGCGGGCGTTATTGAACGCCTTGGAGAGCATTTCCGGGCTGCCGTCGGCGCTGGTGACCTCGAAGCCTGCTTTTAACAGTTGCACCGAGTGAAAGCCGGTGCCGGTGGCAACATCGAGTACTTTCCTGGCGCCGTGCTCTTTCAGGGTGCGGATGAAGAAATCGCCTTCGGCCTGGGCGCGTCCGTCCCAGTCGATCAGTTGATCCCACTTTTCCACAAAAGAGTGTACGTACTCTTCCTTGTATTTGTCGGTCTCGCGGACACTGAGTGGGTCCTGGCCGTAGTTCTGTTGGACAGTGGAGTGATTCATTGCATTACCTCGTTGTTGCGTGACTTGCATGGAGCCGGTCCGCTTCAGGGCCGCCAGCCCAATCGGCTGGCGGTTTCTTTCGCCTGCCGGGGGATATCGTTGGCGACAAAGTGCTGGTGCAGGATCTGCACGCCGAGCAGGTGATTGATGCTGGCGTCCAGTTGAACCTGCGTTGCGGTGCCGGTTTCGGGTGCCTCGTGCAGCGCGAACAAAGCTGCGACCCCGGCTGCATCGAGCAGGCCGGCGTCGTCGATCGCTGACGGGGAGAGATGGCGGGCGGCCAGGTCTTGCACGGCCGCCCATTTTTTGGGATCGGTATGGGCGGGAGGCGCCATAAAGGCGAATTTTTCGCGTTTGTACAATACCTCGGGGAGCAGCCCCTGCATGGCTTCGCGCAGCACGTATTTTTCCGTGCGTCCGTGAATGCGCATGGACGGGGGAACGGTGGCGGCATAGGCGGCCAAGTGATGATCGAGGAACGGCGGTCGCGCTTCCAAGGAATTGGCCATGTCGACGCGATCACCGCCCCAGGTGAGAATCTGTCCTTCCAGCATGGTCTTGATCCAGACGTACTGGGCCTTGTCCAGTGGATGGCGGTTGACGAGCATGTCGCCGTCGAACTGCCCGGCGATAGCCGCGCCCGGGTCGTAGCCCTGTAACTCTTTGGCCAGATCCTGGTTCAGCAGCGCCGGTACATGGCGGGCGGCCGCCAGCCAGGGTTGCAGGCACGAAGGGGTGAAGCCCACTTTCGCTGTCAGTGCCGCGTTCTCCACCGCGTCTTCGGCCAGCATCGCGCCTTTAAACAGTTTGTTGCTCTCCGCGAGCATGGTCTCCCATTGCGCGCGCTCCTGCGCCGGCAGATGGTCGAGGCCGTGCAGAAACATATCGCGGCGAAAAGCCGGGTAGCCGCCGAACAACTCGTCCGAGCCTTCGCCGGTGAGCACGACTTTGTAGTTCACGTCGCGCACCCGTCGGCTCATCAGAAATTTGGCCACGCCGAGAGTGTTGTAAATGGTGCGCTCGGTGTGCCAGAGGGTTTCCTCGAAGTGGTCATACAGGTGGTCCGAGTCGAGCCGCAGAATTTCCTGCTCGGCGCCGGTGGCCCGGGCCATTTCCGTGGCGATCGGTGTTTCGTCATAAGCCTTGTTATCGAAACCTATGGTGAAAGCCCTGATGGGTTCCTGGCTGGCCGCGGCGGCCAGGCCGAGTATGGCGCAGGAATCGATCCCGCCGGAAAGATAGCTGCCCACCGGCACGTCGGCGGTCAGGCGCTGCTGCACCGCGTCGAGCAAGTGCGCGCGCACGCCTTCGATATAGTCCTGTTCGGAGTAATTGACGGGATAGTCCGCTTCGTCGGGAAAGCTCATATCCCAGTACTTGCGTTCCTGTATCTGCAGACGACCGTTGCGCCGGGTGACATCGAGAACATAGCCGGGACGCACCTGGTGAATGCCTGCGAAGGCCGTGGTGCCGGGCACCATGGTCTGCATCAGCTGGTGATACAGTCCCTCGGGGGAGAACTTGCGCGGCACATCGGGGTGAGCGAACAGGACCTTGAGTTCCGAGCCGAACACCAGCATGCCGTTGACTTCGGCCCAGTACAGCGGCTTGATGCCGAAGCGGTCGCGCACCAGCATCAGCCGGTCTTCGCGCTTGTCGAACAGGGCGAAGGCGAACTCGCCGCGCAGATGCGCCAAGGTGTCCTCCAGGCCGTGGCGCTGGTAGAGGTGCAGCACGATCTCCGAATCGCTCTTGGTCTGGAAGCACGCGCCGCGCGCCGTGAGATCGGCGCGGATGCGCTGATAGTCGTACAGTTCGCCGTTTTTGGTCAGCATCAGGCGCCCGTCGGTGGTCTGGAAGGGCTGCCGGCCGCGGCTTTCATCCAGATCGATAATCGACAGCCGCGCGTGACTGAAACCGACGCCGTCCATGCTGCACCAGCCGAAGCCGTCGGGGCCACGGTGGTACTGAATGGCAGCCATCGCCACCAGGGTTTCCGGGTCGACGGGTCGCTCGCGGTCGGCGTACAGAAATCCGGCAATACCACACATAAACTAACTGACTCCTGGTTCAGGCAAAGGTTTTGAGAATGGTCGAGAGCAGCGCCATACGCATGAACACCGCGCCGCGCGCCTGGGCGAAATACCAATTGTGTTCGGTGCCGTCGAGATCGCGCGCCAACTCGGCGCCGCGCGCCAGCGGGTGCAGAATCGCCGCGCCGGCCTTCAGCGGCGAGGCGGCGCTCAGGCCGTAGCGGCTGCCGAGTTCCTGGTAATCGTCGCCGAGCCAGGCGATGGTGTTGATGTAGATCACGTCGAGCTGCGGCAGTTCTTTTTGCATATCATCGCTGATACGAAAACACAGGCCGGCGCTCTCCAGCTCCTCGCGCTGCCCCGCGGCGAAAGGTTCCGCTTCGTCGGTGATAATCACCACTTCCTCGAACGCCGGCGCGAACTGGCTCATCAGGATCAGCAGGCTGCGCACCGTGCGCATGACCCCGGGCACGCCGATAATGGCGAAGCGGATGCGCTGGCCACTGTCGATGCTCGCATCGCACAGCGCCGGGCGCCATTTGAGCAGGGCGTAGATGTCGGCCATCGCCTGGGTGGGGTGCTCGTCGGTGCCGTTGCCGCCGTTGACAATAGGAATGCGCAGCGACTCGAGCATTTCGTAGACGGCGTTTTCATTGCTGTCGCGCAACACCACTAGGTCGCTGTAGTGGTTGAGCATCTCGCCGATGTCGAATAACGACTCACCTTTGGCAATGCCGGTCGAGGCGGGATCGGTAATCGACATGATGTCACCGCCGAGGCGGTGCCAGGCGCTTTCGAACGACAACCGCGTGCGGGTGCTCGGCTCGTAGAAGGCGCTGACCAGTATTTTGCCGGTCAGGGGCCGTACGCTGTGCTGTGGTTGGGTTTCGTAGCGCGAGGCCAGGCGCGCCAGCTGTAACAACTGCGCACGGCTGAACTGGCTGGCCGAGACCACCGGGCGTTGCACCAGATCGAGCAGCGAGGTGAGGTCTTCCGGAATGCGGTTGAGCAGTTCGCGCGGCTGCTCGAAGCCCTGAATATCGAGCGGCTGACCCTCCAGCGGAATGAGCAGTTTGCGGCCGAGCTTGTTTACCATAATTGCTTCCTTTTCCAGTCACGGATCAGCAGCACGAGCAGCAACAGCGGTGCGACCGCGGTGATTGCCAGTGCGCCCAGCACCAGCGCAGAAAAAACAGTCACGGATATCGTCATGACCGCGCCCCCAGGTGCAACGGGTGTTCCTCATGCAGCTGCGCCCAGTCGAACTCGCGTGGCGCCAGCCAGGTCCCCAACAGCACGCAGAGCATCGAGACCGCCGCGCCGACCAGCGCGGCGACATAGAAACCGATGGCGAAATAGCTGTACAGACCGGCGCCGCTGCCGAGCACCATGGCGGCGACGGCGGCGGTGGGATTCGTGCGCTGCCAGAACAGACCGGCGGCAATCGGCCAGATGGTGCTGGCGACAAAAGCGCCGGTGAAATACAACAGTTCGGCCAGCGTCGTCAGCCGCGGTGCGCACAGAATCCAGGTGAGTACGCCCAGCCCGAGGATAACGCGCGCCGCGGCGCGGCGCATGTCTTCGGCGCTCGCCTGCGGTTTGAGGTGACGCCGGTAGATGTCCTCGACAATCAGGATGCTGGTCGCCGCCAGCAGTGAGTCGAGGCTGGACGACAGCGCCGCGAACACCATCACCAGCACCAGCACGGCGCCGGTCACGCCGAGCAGGTCGGCGGCTACCATCGGGCCGACCATATCGGCCGCCGGTATGTTGATATTCAGGGCCGGCACCGCCAGGGCGACAAAGCCGGCGACAATCGGAATCGGCGCCCACAGCAGACCCGCCAGCGTATAGGCTTTGAAGCCGACCCCCTCGCGCAACGAGAACGCCCGGCTCCACCACACATTGGAGTGAAACACTTCGCCAATGCCAAACAGCAGGTTGTTGAACAAGAACATGATGGCCGCCGGCATCAACAGGTCGAGCAGCTCCGGGCGCTCAGCGAGCACCGCCGTGTGAATGCTCTCGAAGCCGACTTTGCCGATCGCCAGGACCGCGATCACCACCAGGCCGACCAGAATCAGTAACGCCTGGATAAAGTCGGTGCCAATGACGGCGCGGAAGCCGCCGAGCAGAGTGTAGCCGACACAGATTGCCAGAATCACCGTCATGCCGTAATGGTAGGGAATGCCGGTCAGGGCGTGGATGAGGATGCCGCCGGCCATGCCCATGCTGACCAGCCAGCCGAGACTGTAGAACAGCGAAATGGCGAGAAACACCCGCCAGGCGGTCTTGCCGTAGCGGATGCGCACGAAATCGCCACTGGTGTAACCGTTCGGCATCAGACTGCGGATACGGCGCGCCAGCGGTGCGAACATCAGCAGCCCGAGCGAGCCCAGGGAATAACCGAGCATACCCCAAATGCCGATCTGAAAGGCCAGTTGCGGGGCGGCCATGGTGGTGTTGCTGGTCACCCAGGTGGCCATGGCGGTGGCCGTGCCTAGCGCCAGACCGACGCGCCTGCCGGCGAGCATATATTCGTCCAGCTGTCCGGCGTGGCGCCCCCAGTACCAGCCGAGCGCGACCCACAGCAGCGAAAAACCGGCGAGAATGGCCCAGCCGGTCGAGGCGTCGAGAATGGCGCTGTTGACGCTATTCACGGGTCGATCACTGCGTGCAGTTCGGCGATAGCGTCCTCGGTGGTCATTACGCGCGCATAGCGGTCTTTCATGGTGGTCAGGGTGGCTTTTTGCAGTTCCGGGGTCACGGTGGTGCAGCCGTCGGCAATCAGTGTGACGTAGAAGCCGAGATCGCAGGCGTCCCGGATGGCGGTGGAGACGCACTCGTTGCTATAGACCCCGACCACGAATAAGCCGTCGATTTTCAGATTGCGCAACACGTATTCGATATTCGTGCAGTTGAACACGCCGCTGGCGGTTTTGTTGATGACGATTTCGTTTTCCAGCGGCGCCACCACTTCGAGAAATTCGGCGTCTTTGGAGCCCGGCGGCGCGTGCAGGCCCAGCCGCTTATGGCCGGGCCCCCGGTCACGACCGTCCGGCGTCAACGACTGAATGCGGGTGTGGATCACTTCCAGCTCGCGAGCGCGAAACGCCGCCTGCAGGCGGGCGACATTCGGCAGCACGGCCTGCTCCAGACGATCGAAATAGTAATCCTGCGCCTCGGGGGGCATGTTGGCGCTTTCGGCGCTGGCGAACACCCCGTGACCGCGGGCGGCGTCCAGATACTGCATATCGATGCACAGCAGGGCGGTATTATGGTGCTCCAGCGAGCGTTTGATGGCCGGTAAGTGGGTGATCGAGCGCCGATAGGTGTCGCGTAAGGGGTCGACATCGGTAAACGCCGGTGGCTGTTTTTGTTCCTGATCTTTCATTTAACCCGCCAGTCGTTGCAGTGTGTGCAGCAGGACGTTGGCGCCCGCTTCAATATCGTTCCAGGCCGTCCATTCGGCGGCCGAGTGGCTGCGGCCCTCTTTGCTGGGGACAAAGATCATCCCCGCCGGGGCGACGGCCGCGATCACCTGGGCATCGTGGGCCGCGCCGCTGTTGATGTGCGTGGCTTCGATACCCAGCGCTTCGACCGCCTGTTCGACCGCATTGCGCACCAGATGGGCGCAGGGGACCGGCGCGATTTCGCTGAGCACCTCGTACTCGAACATCAGGCCGCGACGCCGGCCGATTGCCGCCAGCGTGCGCTGAAAGGCGCCCGCCAGGCGCTCCAGCGTGCGCGCGTCGGTATCGCGGACATCCAGCGAGAACACTGCCTGGCCGGGCACCACGTTGGCCGCGCCGGGGTGCAATACGACACGCCCGATGGTAGCCACACTGGCCGGGCTGCCGTGCTCTTCCAGGACGCGGTCAATCTGGCCGGCGAACTCCGTAAGCCCCTGGAAGGCGTCGGCGCGCATACCCATTGGCGTGGTGCCGGCGTGGTTGGCGGCGCCGCTCAGGGTGACCTGCCATTTGAACAGACCGGTAATGGCATCGACAATTCCAACCGACACCCCCTGGCGGTCGAGTACCGGCCCCTGTTCGATGTGCAGTTCGACATAGGCGTGAATACTGCCGGGCGGGCGTTGGGCATGCAGCGCCGCGCGCGCCTCGAGGCCGCGCGCGGCCATCGCCTCGGCCAGCGTCACGCCGTCGAGGTCACGGGCATTATGCAGGTATTCCGGTGTGACCTGCCCGGCCAGTGCCTGCGAGCCGAATAAACCGCCAAAACGACCTTCTTCGTCGCTGAAGGCGGTGGCCTCGAGGGGCCGTTTCAAAGGGGTGCCGGCGTCTTTCAGGGCGCGCAGCGCTTCCAGCGCGCAGAGCACGCCGAGGGCGCCGTCGAGATGCCCGGCGCCGGGCACGGTGTCGATGTGGGATCCGGCCATGACGCCGGCGACATCTTCGCGCCAACCCAGGCGCGCATGAATATTGGCGGCACCGTCCTGGTGGACCTCGAGGCCGGCCGCCTCGATGCGCCCCAGCAGCCAGGCGCGCGCCGCCATGTCGCCATCGGAAAATGCCATCCGGTAAATGCCCTGATCCTGCCGGCGGCCGATACTGGCCAGATGGTCTACGTCCGCGCGCAGGCGTTCGGCGTCGATGCGTAACGCGCCGGCGCTCACCGCAAGCCCCTTACGCCCTGGGCGATCAGCAGCAAGGTGGCGCAAAACACCACAGCGCCGATGGCAAAGAACGCCAGTGCGCGGCTCAGCGGGTGGTGGGCGACGGTGACGGTCACGGGTTCACTCCAGGTGGATACTTTGCCATCGGCGCCGATTTCACCGGCGCGATAGGTGCGGACGCCGTCGGTCTGACCCGAGACGACCGTGGCACGGTCCGGCCCCGAGTAAATCACCGTGGCGGCGGCTGACTCCGGGGTGCGCACTTCAATGGTGACCCGCGGGCTATCCGCCGTCCAGTGCAATTGATAATACCCCGCGGTTGCCACCGGCGTATCGGTACTGAGCTGGACCGCGGCGCCGGCGGCGACAGGAACCAGCGCCAATACTATAGAGGCCAAACAGACGCGCAGGCGCCGACCGGCCTTGTGCTGCGACAGGCGTGAGCGGCGGGCGGGGAGGCCGCCGGCCGTCTGCTGATGATTAATAGTGTCCTCTCCCGGGCACAGGCCCAGTCGTGTTGATTAGGGGTAGATCATTCTAACCCAAAGCAATTTATAGTAGAAATTTGCGACATCAAAAGCGGATAATATTATAATTAATTGATAATTATAATATTAATTATTGGTCGCTGTCTATATAATAGTTTGGAGGCAAACTATTAACCGCGGGTGAGCGCATGGCATTAGCTGACGACAAGGTGGAACAGGTGCTCAGCGCGGTGCGCCGCGTGATCCGTGCCGTCGACCTGCACTCGCGTCAGCTGGTGCAGAGCCACGGACTGACCGGCCCGCAGGCGCTGATTCTCAAGGCGCTCGGTGACGGCAGCCTATCTGCCGGCGCTTTGGCCGAACAGGTCAGCCTCAGCCAGGGCACGGTCACCGATATCGTCAGTCGGCTGGAACAGCGCGCGCTGGTCACCCGCTTGCGCTCGCAAAGTGACCGCCGCCGGGTCATGGTAGCACTGGCGCCGGCCGGCCGGGAATGCCTGGCGTCTTCTCCACCGCTGCTGCAGGATCGCTTTGCCTCCCGCTTTCAGGAGCTCGATGACTGGGAGCAGACTATGCTGCTGGCCTCACTGCAGCGCATTGCCTCGCTGATGGATGCCGGTGAACTTGACGCCGCGCCGGTGTTGTCCAGCGGTTCGGTGCGCGCCACGCCCGAAGCGGTGGAAGAGTTCGTCGAGCCGGGCGTGCATGACTGAGGCCGGTACGGCGCTCGAACTCGCGCGTATTCGCGGTTTACACTGCGCTGAGGGGGCCGCGCGGGTGGAGCCTCTCGAATGTCGAGCGCAGGTAGGCCGCCGGCACGGCTTGTGAGAGACTAGGCGGGTTTTTTGCGCCCCTGCGACCATGAACAACAGTCACCGCCCCGAGTTTCAACGCCGTTTCCTGCTTCCCAGGTACTGGCCCGCCTGGTTGCTGCTGGCTTTCAGCGCCGTGGTTGCTTATTTGCCGGTACGGGCCCGCGGCCAGTTCGGTGATGTCCTGGCGGCGTGGTTAGTGCGCGGGCGCTCAAAGCGTAAGCGTCTGGCGCAGAGAAATATCGCGCTTTGTTTTCCCGGCCTGTCCGCGCGCGAGAGAGAAGACCTGTTGTGGAGGCACGCGCGGGTGCTGACGCAGGTTTTTCTCGGTTATGGCCAGTTGGCGCTGCGTTCGCCGCGCCATCTCCACAGGCAGTTCGATGTCGAAGGCATGGATATTATCGAGCGCCAGGTGGCCGCCGGTAAAGGCATCATCCTGCTCACCCCGCATTCACTGGCGCTGGAGTACGCGGGCCAGTTTCTGAGCATCGATCACCGCGTGGTCACCATCGTGCGGGTGCACCACAAAAGCGATTTTCTCGATTGGCTGGTTACGCGGTTCCGCGATCGCTATGCCCAGGGCGGCGTGTTCAGCCACACCACCAGCATGCTGGCGCTGGTGAAAGAAGTGCGCGCAGGGAAATGGCTCTATTACCTGCCGGATGACGACCGTGCCATGGACAATAATGTGTTTGCGCCTTTCTATGGTATCAGCAAGGCCAGTGTGCCGACCCTGGGCCGGCTGGCGCGCGCCTGCGGCGCGGCGGTGATCCCCACCATGACCGCCTGGTGCCCCGAGCGGCAGCGGTTTTTAATCCGCTTTCTGGCGCCACTGGAAGGCCTGACGGGCAAGGATCCGCAACAGGACGCGACCCGGGTCAATCGGGCCATCGAGGAGATCCTCGATCTGGACCGGGCGCAGTACATGTGGTCAGCGAAATTGTTCCGTGTGCGACCCGAGGGTGAGCCGGACCTGTACAGCGATATCTGAGCGCCGCGGGCGGCGCATGCACCAAAAACCTTGTACCGGGCGAAACGCGCTTTGCGATATTCGGTTTAATTGTGGGCGGTGTCGTGGTTGCGCCAGCGTTTCGCCATGCGGGCGACGAAAAACAGCGGCGACAAGGCCACCACGATCATTTCCGCCGGGCGCATCAGTTTCGACAGCAGCAGTTCGCGATGCCGCGAGTGGGTAACCAGGTGTTTGAGCTTGCGCTTGTCGCGGGGTTTGGGCTGGAAGTTGAAATTGTCGCTGCGGCTGACGCTCTGGGTGGCGATCATCGGGAACAGCGCATAGGTGCCGGGCAGTTCGGCGTAAGCCGAGTCGAGCGCCTTGCCCACCAGGCGCAGTTTTTTCACCCCCGGCGCGTCCCACGGGTGGGTGTCAAGCCAGCTGAGCAGGCGCGGGCTGACGATATAGGCGTGCGCACAGGCCGAACCGGTGCGCAGCACGTTGTGGCGCACCGGGTAGGCCCACACCGGCCAGTGACCGAGGAAAAAGATCTGCCAGTGCGGCGGCAGGCCCTTCAGGGCGCGGCCGATGGCGCGCAGTTTGCGCGGTTTCAGGTGGTCGCTGAAATAGACGTCGTCTTCCATGATCAGGGTAGTCTGATAGCCGCGGCGCAGGGCGTCCTGGCCGACCGCGCGGTGCGATTCCCAGCTGCCGATGATGCCTTTTACCGGGTGTTTGAGCGGCCGGTAGAACATCACTTTGCTGCACAGGCCGACTTTGTGGAATTCCTGCGCGACGTTCTGCGCGCGGTCTTCGCGGCTTTTCAGGGAGATGCAGTAGGCGCCGTCGAGAAACGACCAGTCCAGCGCCTCATCTTCACCGATGCTGCCGTTACAGTACGGGCAGTCCGGGTCCGGCGCGCAGGGATGAAACTGCGCCTGCTCTGTGGCGTCTGTCGCCGCCTCGCCGCTCATCTCTCGCCCCCGCTGTCGTTGATCCCGGGGTAGCGACGAAAGGCGTTGCCGGCGATGAAGCCGTCGCGGATGGAGTCAGCGATACCCTGGAAAATCCAGCGCCCATAACGGCCGATCTGGTAGATGCCGACCTCTTCGAGCGCCTTGATCGCCTGCGCCTTCCAGCCCGAACCCGGCCACGACCAAGTGTAGGCGACTTCCACCCAGGTCGGGTGTACAACCTCGGCCTCGGCAATGAAACCCCACTGTTGCAATTCTTTGACAACCTGCGCGCAGTAATCCGCCACGGCGCGCTCGTCCGGTTGGCTGCCGGCGGGGAACGCGCGTTCGACGTAGATGCTGACCCGGTTACCGGAGGCGCGCGCCGAGGCCGGCAGAAAACTGCGGTCGACGGCGCTGTAAAAGCCGACGCGATGAAAGCCCGAATCAGAACGCGGAACATACAGCCAGTGGTCGTCGGGACACTTGTCGCCGCGCGTGGCGCCGATGTTGAGCACCAGGACGGAGGTGTGCGGGTCGGGCCTGGCGGGTACGCTCAGGCCGGCCATGTCCATCGCCTGGTTCAACGGCAGCGTCGACAGCAGCCGTTGGTAGGGGCGTTCATCGCCGTCGGCAAAACGCACCCGGCGCGCCTGGACGTCAAAGGCGGTGATGCGCCGGCCGTATTCGATGTCGCAGTGTGCGGCCATCCGCTGCGCCAGGACATTGAGTCCGCCCTGCGGATAAATAAAAGTCGTGTTGTAGCCAACCGCCGGCGCGTCCGAGAATGCGCCCTGCAGCGCCAGCCCCAAGGCTGCGGGGGATTTGTAACTGTCCTGGGCGGCAATGTCGTTGTACAGGCCGGCGGTGTAAAGTTCGTGGAAGGGGGCAAAAAACAGTTCTCCCAGGGTGTCGCCGAAATTGCCGGTGACCCAGTCGGCCATGGTGGTGCCGGGCGGCGCCGGGCGGGCCATCTCTTCGAGTGCGCGCAGCGCCAGCGGCTTGTCGAGATAGCGCAGATGGTTCTGGATCGGATAGGGCACATAGGCGCCGCTGTCGGGAAAATAGACCGAGGAGCGGCGTGCGTAGTGCTGCACCGGGAGCAGCCGGCGGATAAAGTGCAGCACCGTCGGATCGCCGCCGAAAATCCAGTGCCCGCCGCCGTTTTCGAAGCGATAGGCCTCGTCCTCGTCGCTGTCGGCGGGCAATGGCTGGTCGTCGCCGGGGCGCATGCGGTAAGACAGGCAGATGCCGCCCGGGTTGTCGGTCGCCTCGAGGACCGGCAGGCCGGAAGCGATACCGGCCGCCAGACCGGTCATGCCGGCGCCGAGGATCAGCGTGTTTTCTTCCATCCGATTATCCTTGCTTGACTGAATGTTGCCGGCGCGAAGCGCGCGTAAGGGCGGATTCTAAATGATTAGCGCCCGGGAAACACACCCACGCACAGCCGCCCGGCGGCTGGCACAATACAAAAAAGGGCGGAAAGATGACCGAGGTCAATTCTGCGCCTAACGCCAGCATGGTATATTGGCTTATCAGTGTCTTCTATCCGAGCCGGGGTTCCAGTGACTGCCATAGACCGTTTTCGCGGCTTCCGCCGCAAGCACGTCAAGCGTGCCGGCAAATTTCTGATTGCCCGAGTCAGTCGGCTCATCGCCCGTGAATCGCTGATTGCCAACACGCCGGTATTCGACAAGTCGGTGTTCCCCTGGACGGCGGATTTCGAAGCCAACTGGGAGGCCATCCGGGCCGAACTGGACGAGGTGCTCAAAGTGCGCGAGGCGCTGCCCTCGTTCCACGAGATTTCGCCGGACCAGAAACGCATTTCGGTCGGCGATCACTGGAAGACCTTTGTCTTTTACGGATTCGGTATCCGTGTCGACGCCAACTGCGAGCGTTGTCCTGAAACCGCGCGCCTGCTCGATCAACTGCCGGATATAGAGAACGCCTGGTTTTCCATTCTTGCACCGGGTTACCACATCCCCGCGCACCACGGCCCGACCAACGGCATTATCCGCATCCACCTCGGCCTGATAGTGCCCCGCGAGCGCGAAAAATGTCGTATTCGCGTCGACGACCAGATCCTGCATTGGGATGAAGGCAAGTGTATCGTCTTCGACGATTACTACGAACACGAAGTGTGGAATGACACCGACGAGCAACGTGTGGTGTTGTTTTTCGATGTCGACCGACCTCTGCGCCCGCTTGGGCGCTTCGTCAACCGGCTGATGATCGGGGCGATAAAACGCAGCGCCTACGTCAAGGATGCCCAGAAAAAACTGCAGTTCTGGGAAGATAAGTTGCGTAATTACAAGGCTCCCGACAAGGCCGCTTGATCCGTCCGCGCCACAATCCCTAGCGCTTTTGCATCTGCTCGATCATGTTCTGCAGGTTGGGCAGTTGCTTGAGCATGCGACCGGTGTTGACCACCTGATAGCCGGCCGGGATGGCGAAGGCGTTCGGCGGCAGGCTGGCGTTTTTGTCGATGCGCACGATTTCTGTCACCAGTCGGCCGCCGGCGTCGGTGATGCGCATCGGCACGCCGAGGGTGGCGGCGTGTTGCGAGAGCTGTGTGCCGGCGCGCTGGCAGGGGTCAGCCTTGTTGTTGAACGCTGACATCAGTGCATCGGCGCGCGCGGCCATGCGCTGCATCATTTCCAGTGTTTCTTGCAGTCCGGCGTCTTTCAGGGCCTGTGGCGAGGCGGCGACATTGCCGCAAGCGGTGCCGTTGGCGCTGAAGCTGTAGCGGGTGGTCGGGTAGCCGGCAATACGCGGTCCGCCGCCTTGTTTTTTAAAGTCGACCTTGACGGCGTGGCCGGCGCCGGACGCACCGGGTGAGCGCAGCAGGTCGCTCATGTCCATGACACGACGCTCTTTCGGCATGACGATGAACAGCGTTTGCGCCACGCTGTCGACCACCATATAGCCGTCGCCGGTGTCCATGCGCGACATGGGTCCGTCGCGCCATACCTGGCTCTGCCCTTCGGGCGATTTGACTTCAATGAGGGTGGCGGCCTGGCCGCTTGTGGCGATCAGGGCGAGGGCGCTCAGAAACACAACTTTAAACATATGAACACTCCTGTTCGGTGCATGCCTTGCTGGGGCGGGAGCCTAGCAGCCCCAACGGACATTGTCAGCCTGCGTATCTGATCCCTGCCGACGGCGGCTGTTGTGCCGGGCGGGCGCCATTGGCGGCCGTTTTCTGTTCATGGTGCCGACATGCTAGAGTCGAAAATCGGAATTCGTCCGACGGGGGAGGCAGCCATGGCGTTCGATAGTATCAACCCGGCGACTGACGAGAAAATCGACAGTTATGAGCCGATGTCATCCGCGCAAGTGGATGAGATTCTGGAACAGAGCGCGGCGGCGCAACGGGCCTGGGCGCGCAGCGGCTTCGACGAGCGGGCGCGACTGATGCGCGCGGCGGCCGCGGTGCTGCGCGCCAACCCGCAGGAGTATGCCGGCCTGATGAGCGCCGAAATGGGCAAGATCTACGCCCAGGGACTGGCCGAGGTGGAAAAATGCGCCTGGGCATGCGACTACTATGCCGAGCACGGGGCCGGTTTTCTGGCCCCGGAAGAGGTAAGCACCGAAGCCGCGCACAGTTTCGTCACCTATAAGCCGCTCGGGGTGGTGCTGGCGGTCATGCCGTGGAATTTCCCTCTCTGGCAGGTGTTCCGGTTTGCCGCACCGGCGCTGATGGCGGGCAACGGCGCGCTGCTCAAACACGCGCCCAATGTGTTCGGCTGTGCGCTGTTGATCGAGGAGATCTTTCGCCGGGCCGGCTTTCCCGAACACCTGTTCCGCTCGCTGATCATCGATGTCCCGCAGACCACGGTGGTGATTCACAACCCACTGGTGGCCGCGGTGAGCATCACCGCCAGCGTCGGCGCCGGCCGCGCGGTGGCTGCCGAGGCCGGCAAGGCGCTGAAAAAGTGTGTGCTAGAGCTGGGCGGCTCGGACGCCTTTATCGTGCTCGAGGACGCGGATCTCGACAAGGCGGTGGCCACGGGTATTGTCAGCCGCTTTCAGAACAGCGGCCAGAGCTGTATCGCCGCCAAGCGGTTTATTGTCGTGGACGCGGTTTACGCGGCCTTTGAGCGGAAGTTCGTCGAGGCCGTCAAGGCGCTGAAAATGGGCGATCCGCTGGAAGAGGGGGTCTACATCGGTCCGATGGCGCGCCGCGACTTGCGCGATGGCCTGCACCGGCAAGTGCAGGACAGTGTGGCCGCGGGGGCCCGGTTGCTGGTCGGCGGTGAATTGCCCGAGGGGGCCGGGGCTTTTTATCCCCCCAGCGTGCTCACTGGCGTGCGCGAAGGCATGCCGGCCTGGTCGCAAGAGCTATTCGGGCCGGTGGCGACCCTGATCCGGGTGGCTGACGAAGCCGCCGCCCTGGCGGTCGCCAACGGCACCGAATTCGGCCTGGGCGGGTCGGTCTGGACACGCGATCTGGCGCGCGGGGAGCGCCTGGCCGCCGACGAAATCGAGTCGGGGGCGGCGTTTGTCAACGGCATGTCGAAATCGGACCCGCGCCTGCCGTTCGGCGGTATCCGCAGCTCCGGCTATGGCCGGGAGCTGTCGGTTTACGGTATCCGCGAGTTCGTCAATGTGCACGCTGTATGGGTGGATGACGCCTAGGGAGGGGAAAATTTGCTCATGTAAATGAGAATCATTATAATTGCCTTCTGTCTTCCTTGTCGGGTTCCCAGCTATGTCTCGTATGACGGTCTTTCTCGCCCTGTTTCTGGTTGCCGGCCTGGCGCGTGCGGCCGACCTTCAGCAGCTGTTGCAGCTGATTGACTACGTCGGCGTCGATTACGCCGAGGCGGTCGCCGACGGCAAGGTGGTCAATCCGGGGGAGTACGCGGAAATGCGGGATTTCAGCGCCGGCATCGTGCAGCAGGCAGGCGATCTGCCCGCCAACGACGCGCGGGCGCAGGTGCAGCGCCAGGCTGGCGAATTGGCGAAACTGGTGGGTGAACGGGCCGCCGCGGCGCGTATCAGCGCACAGACCGCGGCAATGCGCCTGGCGATCGTGGAAGCTTATAAGGTTACCGTGGTGCCGCTGCAGTTGCCGGATCTGTCGCGTGGCGCTGCGCTCTACGCCGAGCAGTGTGCCGGCTGTCATGGCGCCGGTGGCGCCGGCGACGGGCCGTTGGCCGCCGGGATGCAGCCCCCGCCGGTCGATTTCCGCGACCGGCAGCGCTACGCGCAGCGCACCCTTTATGGGCTATACAATACGATTACCCAGGGTGTCGCCGACACGGCCATGAAGTCGTATCACGAACTGCCCGCCGCCGATCGCTGGGACCTGGCTTTTTATACCGGCAGTCTGGGCGCCGAAGAGATCTCCCGCGACGCCGCCGATGTCCTGCGCGACGACCTGTCGCTGCACCCCTTACTGAATATCCAGACCTTCACCGTGACGACGCCGGCCGAGGCGGCCGAAAAGTTCGGACCCGACGGCGCCCGTCTGATGGCTTGGTTGCGCGCCAATCCGGCGCCCTTGTTCGACACGCGCTCGCCGTTGCGCTTTTCGCTCCACCGTCTCGACGATGTGCTGGTGGCGTATCACCAGGGCGACCACGAGCGCGCCTATCAGCTGGCCGTCGAGGCCTATCTGGAGGGTTTTGAGCTGGTCGAGCAGGGGCTCAATGCGGTGGATCCTGAACTGCGCGTGGCCATCGAGAGCGCCATGACCGGGCTGCGCACACAGATTCGCCAGGGCGTGGCACCGGGCGAGCTGGACGCGGAAGTGGTGCGGATCAAGGGCATGCTGGACACTGCGGCGGCGCGTCTCGACGGACTGGGGCTGTCCGGCGCCACGGCGTTTACCAGCGCCTTTTTCATTCTGGTAAGAGAAGGATTGGAAGCGCTGCTGGTGGTTGCGGCGCTGGCGGCGTTCCTGGTCAAGACCGAGCACCGCCACGCCATGCGCTATCTGCATTTCGGCTGGATCGGCGCTTTGGCGGCCGGTTTTCTCACTTGGCTGGCCTCGGTATACCTGATTGAAATCAGCGGCGCCCGGCGCGAGATCACCGAGGGCGTGGCGGCCTTGCTGGCCACCGCGGTGCTGTTCTACGTGGGCTTCTGGCTGCACGACAAAACCAGCGCCGCGCAATGGAAGCGCTTCATCGAGACCAACGTGCGCCGTGCGCTCGGCACCGGCACGCTTTGGGGCCTCGCCGGGTTGTCCTTTATCGCCGTGTACCGCGAAGTGTTCGAGACCATACTCTTTTATCAGGCGCTGTGGGTGCAGACCGAAGGCAATGGCAAGACCATGGCATTGAGCGGTTTCGGTGTGGGTATTGGCGTGCTGGCGGTGCTGGCCTGGGTGATCATACGCTACAGCGCGCGCCTGCCGCTGCGCCAGTTTTTCAGTTTCACCGGTATTCTCATGTTCGTGCTGGCGGTGATCTTCGCCGGCAAGGGCGTGGCCGCCTTGCAGGAGGCCGGCTATATCCCGATCAGTCCGGTGAACATCCCGCGCATCGACTTGCTGGGTATTTACCCGAATCTGCAAGGGCTGGCGCTGCAATTAGGGCTGCTGATTCTGGCGCTGTTTCTCTGGTATGGTATGCCGCGTAAAGGACACGAAACGGTAACCTGAATATGCGAGCGTTACTGGTAGTCGCCCACGGCAGCCGACGAGAGGCTTCGAACGACGAGGTGCGGGCGTTGAGTGAGGCGGTGGCGGCACGCGACACAGGGCTTTATGACAAGGTCAGTTGCGCCTTTCTTGAGCTGGCAGAACCGTCGATACCCGCGGGTTTGGAAGCGCTGATCGGCGCCGGTATGCGGGATATTACCGTGGTCCCGTATTTCCTCTCGGCCGGCCGGCACGTGGCGGAGGACATTCCCGCCGAAGTTGCCAAAGTCACGGCGCCCGAGAATGTGCGCATCCGCATCGCGCCCTACGTGGGCCGCTCTGGGAGCATGGCCGACCTGTTGCTGGAGCAGGGCCGCACCACGGCCTGATCCCCTCGGTGCTTCGGCGTTGCGGTGAATCGGCCAAAACGGCTGATCGAGGCCGTCATATTGCCAGCCTGCCCGTCCAGCCCACCGTGTATTTGCCACCGCGAAGCACAATATAGGTACAATACGACGCACCATCATCCAGGCACAAGAATTAAGGCATGAAAGGCATCATCCTTGCGGGAGGCTCCGGCACACGCCTGTATCCCCTGACCCGTGCCGTCAGCAAACAGCTGATGCCGGTCTACGACAAACCGATGATTTACTATCCCTTGTCGACGTTGATGCTGGCCGGGGTACGCGAGATCCTCGTTATCACCACGCCGGAAGACGCCGGCGCGTTTCACCACCTGCTGGGAGACGGCACTCAGTTTGGTATTGAGCTGCATTACGCCGTGCAGCCGCGCCCGGAAGGGCTCGCGCAGGCCTTTATCATCGGTCGCGAGTTTATCGGGCAATCCGACTGCAGCCTGGTGCTGGGCGACAACATATTTTACGGCCACGGACTGGGAACCAACCTTGCCCGCGCGGCCAAACGTGACGCGGGCGCGACCATATTCGCCTACCGGGTCCGGGACCCGGAGCGCTATGGCGTGGTTGAGCTCGACAAGAGCGGCAGAGCTGTTTCGATTGAGGAAAAACCGCAACGGCCGCGTTCACATTACGCCGTGACGGGCCTTTATTTTTACGATAAGCAGGTGGTGGATATGGCCGCCGAGCTTCGCCCTTCGGCACGCGGCGAGTTGGAGATCAGCGACATCAATTCCGCTTACCTGGGGCGTGGCGAGTTGCACGTCGAGACGCTCGGGCGCGGCACAGCCTGGCTGGATACCGGTACGCATGAGTCGCTGCTGCAGGCCGCCAACTTCATCGAGACGGTGGAACAGCGCCAGGGGTTGAAAGTCTGTTGTGTCGAGGAGATCGCCTACCGGCTGGGTTATATCACGCCAGAGGAACTGGAGCAGCTGGCGCGACCGCTGGAAAAGAGCGGCTATGGAAGATATTTGCTCGATCTGCTGCGTGAGGAGGGTTTGCGGTCGTGAAAATAACGCCTACCCGGCTGACGGACGTATTGTTGGTTGAACCGGATGTACACGGTGACGCCCGCGGCTTTTTTCTCGAGTCATGGCACCGCGAAAGGTACGCCGCGCAGGGACTGGATGTCGACTTTGTCCAGGATAACCATTCGCGCTCCGCACAAGGGGTGTTGCGCGGATTGCACTATCAACTGCAGCGGCCGCAGGGCAAGCTGGTGCGGGTGGTGGCCGGCACGGTCTTCGATGTGGTTGTGGATATTCGCAAGGGTTCGCCCACGTTTGGTCAGTGGGTGGGCGCAGAGCTTTCGGCGGATAATCACCATCAGCTGTATGCGCCGCCGGGATTCGCGCACGGCTTTTGCGTGTTGAGCGACAGTGCTGACTTCCTATATAAGTGTACGGACTACTACGCACCCGAGGACGAACACGGCATCCGCTGGGATGATCCGGCTGTCGGCATAGAGTGGCCCGGCGAGCACTTCGTGGTATCGGATAAGGATGCCGGCAATAGGTTGTTGGCCGATATGCACGATGTTCTGCCCGACTATGCGAGTTCATCGTGAGAATACTGATCATCGGCGCGGGCGGTCAACTCGGGAAAGAGGCTTGTCTGGGGTTTGCCGCGAAGGGCGACGAGGTTATAAGTGCCGGTCGCGCAGAGCTGGATCTTTCCGTTCCTCATGCGGTGGCGGATGCCGTTGCCGCCTACAAAGCAGACTGGGTCATCAACTGCGCAGCCTACACACAGGTGGATAAGGCGGAAGAGGAAGCCGAGCTGGCGTTCCGCGTAAACCGCGACGGCGCCCGCGCTGTGGCGCAGGGCGCGAAACGCAGCGACAGCCGTCTGTTGCACGTGTCAACGGATTTCATTTTCGCGGGGGATCGCTCGCGGCCTTACGGAGAAGCCGACACGGGCGCGCCGATCAGCGTGTACGGGCAGTCAAAATGGGAAGGTGAGCAGGCGGTTCGCGAAACACTGCCAGAGGCCCTGATTGTCAGGACAGCCTGGGTCTACGGTGCGCACGGCAACAACTTTGTGAAAACCCTGCTGCGGCTGATGGCCGAGCGCGAAGAAATACGCGTCGTCGACGATCAGCTCGGAACGCCGTCCTGGACGGCGGACATCGTGACGGCGATGCAAACCCTGATCGAGAAAGACCTGTCCGGCACCTGGAATTTCACCAATGAAGGCGTCGCCTCATGGTTCGATTTTGCCCACCAGATCATTTCGATCGCAGCGCAGCTCGGGCACCCCGGAAAGGTCAGGCGTTTGCTGCCGATCCCCAGCCGCGAGTATCCCAGCGCGGCCAAGCGCCCGAACTACTCGGTGCTGAACAAGGAAAAGATCCGCTCGGTTCTCGGCGACGAGATTCCGCACTGGTGTGACAGCCTGCGCAGCATGCTGGTGGAGATGCCTTTATGAAAACGCTGCTGGTAACCGGCGGCGCCGGTTTTATCGGTGCAAACTTTGTCCGCTACTGGCTGGAGCGATATCCCGGCGACCGCGTGATCAACCTGGATGCGCTGACCTACGCGGGCAACCTGGAAAACCTGAAGGGAGTGGAGGCGAACGATAATTATCGCTTCGTGCGCGGCGATATTTGTGACGCGTCGCTGCTCAGGACATTGTTCGACGAGGAGGTCGTCGATACCGTGGTCAATTTCGCCGCAGAATCCCACGTCGACCGCTCGATTACCGACCCCGGCGCCTTTGTGCGCACCAATATCGAAGGGACATTCACACTATTGGAGGCCGCAGCGAACGCCTGGCGGGGTGACGCCCCGGACTGCCGTTTTCTGCATGTCTCCACCGACGAAGTGTACGGATCGCTGGGGCCTGACGATCCGCCGTTTACGGAGCGTACGCCATATGCGCCCAACAGCCCCTATTCGGCATCCAAAGCGGCGTCGGATCACTTGGTGCGTGCGTGGTTCCATACCTACGGACTGCCGGTACTGACCACCAATTGTTCCAACAACTACGGGCCTTACCAGTTTCCGGAAAAACTCATTCCGCTGGTCATTATGAACGCGCTGGAAGACCGGCCACTGCCGATTTACGGTGACGGCAAGAACGTGCGAGACTGGTTGTATGTCGAAGACCACTGCCGCGGCATCGACGCGGTACTGGCTGGCGGCAGGGCGGGCGAGACGTATAACATCGGCGGCTGCAACGAGTGGACCAATATCGATATCGTCGCGCGGATCTGCCGCACGCTGGACGAACTCAGGCCGGGTGGCGGTCCGAAGGAAGACCTGATTACCTACATCAAGGACCGGCCGGGCCACGATCGTCGCTATGCTATCGATGCAGGCAAACTCATGCGCGAGCTGGACTGGGCTCCGCTGTACCAGTTCGAGCAGGGCATCGTCAAAACGGTTCAATGGTACCTGGAACACCCGGCGTGGGTGGAGCACGCGCGCAGTGGTGACTACAGAAATTATTACCGGCAACAATATGGCCACAACTGACGACCCGTTTCATCGGCCCGTAGGTTGGACTGAGCGCCGCGCCGCCCAACATTGTCGGTCCGCCCTGTTCGGCTCCCTGCCTCAGCCAAATTTGCGCACATTAGTCCAACACAAAAACCGTTCCCTATTACTGAGCGATCAAGCATGAAAATCGATGAGCTGATGACCTCCAGCGGGGTGGGTTTTGGCACCAGTGGCGCGCGCGGCACGGTCGAGGCCATGACCGACCCGGTGTGTTATGCCTACACACAGGCATTCCTGCAAGCCATGCAGGCACAATCCGCAATCAATACCGGAGATGCCGTTTACCTCTCGGGCGATCTGCGCCCCAGTACCGGACGTATCCTCGCGGCGGTTGCACGGGCTGTCAGCGACAGCGGCTACCGGCCGGTCTATGTGGGTCGGCTGCCAACGCCGGCGGTCGCCTATGTGGCGATGCAACAGCACGCTGCATCCATCATGGTGACCGGCAGCCACATACCGGATGACCGCAACGGCATCAAATTCAACCGACCGGACGGCGAGATCCTCAAGCCCGACGAAGCCCTCATTCGCGGGCAACCCGTCGAGTTGCCCGAACCCTTTCCGGATATCGATACCGCTGATCTGCCACCGGTAGACGAAACTGCGGCGCAGAGTTACCTGAATCGGTATATCGACTTCTTCAGATCCAGCTGTTTGAAGGGCATGCGCGTGGGTGTCTACCAGCATTCCGGTGTGGCGCGTGACCTGTTAGTGCAGGTCCTGGAGGCCTTGGGCGCAGAGGTGACCCCGCTGGCACGCTCGGAAGTCTTTATTCCCGTCGATACAGAGGCCATCCGTGCTGAGGATATTGAACTGGGTAGCCGGTGGGCCGCCGAACAGGGTTTCGATACGGTCGTGTCGACCGACGGCGACGCCGATCGTCCGTTGATCGCCGATGAACGCGGTGACTGGTTGCGCGGCGACGTAGTGGGGGTGTTGTGCGCGCATTTTCTGGGCATCGATACGGTGGTTACGCCCGTCAGCAGCAATACCGTGGTGGAAGCCTGTGGCTGGTTCAGTTCGGTGTACCGCACCCGCATCGGCTCACCCTATGTGATCGAGAAGATGGACCAGGAACTGGCGGCGGACCAGGGCAGCGTGGCAGGGTACGAGGCCAACGGCGGTTTTCTGCTGGCATCGGACGTTTCGGTGAACGGCAGAATCCTGACGGCGTTGCCCACACGAGACGCGCTATTGCCGATACTCGCTGTGCTGGTCGGTGCACGGCAGCAAGGCTGTCCCGTGAGCGGACTGGTCGAGGCGCTTCCGCGCCGCTATACGGCGAGTGATCGGCTGAAAAACTTCCCTACGGAAATTTCGCGGCAGAAGATAGCCGGGCTCGCTATGTCCGAGACGGCACTTGCGGCCATGTTCGGGCCACTGTGCGGGCCGGTGCACGCGGTCGACCACACCGATGGCTTGAGAATAACGTTTGAAAACAATGAAATAATTCACCTGCGACCATCCGGTAATGCACCTGAACTACGCTGCTATAACGAAGCGGCGGACCCCCAAAGGGCCAAGGCGCTGAATCATGAGTGCCTAGCGCTGCTGGCGGGCTGGCGCTAGGGACATGTTTCCGCTGTTCCGTAACAGACGCGCCAGGGCGTCGCGCTGTAGCGGTATTATTCCTGCTACTGATGGCTCAGTATGGTAGCCAGCGGCGCCCCCCTGTGCGCTCATATGCAAGTTTAAAAGAACCATAGGCGGCAGAGCTTTACCTGGTTGCGGCCAGCGCATACACTCCTGCCAGGCAGAGCCGAATATGTAAAAAAAACCGACGATCCGCCGCTTACTCCGTGACGCCCAAACAAGCTGACAACTCTGTCCCAGATACTAAGCCCTGGAAAATAGGTAAGAGACGCTATGGAATATTTTGTGCCGCCTCACGGTAATAAGCTGGTCGACCTCCTGGTGGATGCTGAGCGGGCGGAAGTCCTGAAAACGGAGTCTCAGGGGTTTCTGTCGCTTACCCTGAGTCAGCGACAGGTCTGCGACCTGGAACTCTTGATGAATGGTGCGTTTTCGCCGCTCACGGGCTTCATGGACCAAGCAGATTATGAAGCTGTTGTTGACACTGTGCGGCTGGCTGACGGAACCGTGTGGCCAATTCCGATAGTTCTTGATATTGCAGAAAAGTTTGCCGAAAAACTCCAAAAAGGCTCGAAAATCGCTCTTCGTGATGGCGAGGGCTTCATGCCCGCCGTCCTGACCGTGGGCGATATCTGGCAACCGGACAAGAGCCGGGAAGCGGAGAAGGTTTACGGTACGACCTCGGATCGGCACCCTGGCGTGCGCTACCTGCGGGAGATGGTCAACCCGGTGTACGTCAGCGGCAGCATCGAGGGTATCCAGTTGCCAGTGCACCACGACTTTGAAAGCTTTTGGGACACCCCCGAAGAAATGCGGGCCCTGTTCCGGAAAAAGGGTTGGCGGCGGGTAGTGGCCTTCCAGACATCCAAGCCCATGCACCGCCTGCAGCGCGATATCACCTTGCAGGCTGCCAAGAATATCCAGGGCCACATCCTGCTGCACCCGACTGTCGGCGTGACCAAACCCGGTGATCTGCAGTACTACGCGCGCGTGCATTGCTATCAGGCAGTCCGGCAGCATTACCCGCAGAATCTCGCCATGCTGTCCCTGCTGCCGCTGGCCATGCGCATGGCGGGGCCGCGAGAGGCGCTTTGGCATGCGATTGTCAGTCAGAATTACGGTTGCTCGCACATGATCATCGGCCCCAAGCACGCTTATCCGCCGCCGGCCGGAAACGGAGCGCCTGCCGGTGACGCTGAGGCAGACACGTTCTATGCACCGTATGCTGCCCAGGAGCTGGTGGCGCAGTACAAAGACGATCTTCAAATCCAGGCTGTGCCTGTTGAAACCATGCATTACGTTCCTGTGCGCGACCGGTTCATGCCTATTTCCGAGATCGAATCTCAGCGGCTGGAGTATGCCGAATACACCGATGCCCAGCTGAAGCGAGACCTGGTGCGCGGCGAGGAAATTCCGACGTGGTTTAGCTTCCCAGAAGTGGTCCGTGAGTTGCGCAAGGTGTATCCGCCCAGGCCCCGGCAGGGCTTTACCCTGTTCTTCACCGGGCTCTCCGGTTCTGGAAAATCCACACTGGCGAAAATCATCTATGCCAAGTTGCTGGAAGCCGGGGGGCGGCCAGTGACGCTGCTGGACGGCGACATTGTCCGCCAGCACCTGTCGAGTGAGCTGGGTTTCTCGAAAGCGCACCGTAACATCAACGTAAACCGGATAGGTTACGTTGCCAGTGAAATCACGAAGAACCGCGGTGTGGCGATTTGCGCGCCGATCGCGCCGTATACCCAGATGCGCCGCTCTGTGCGGGAAATGATCGAGCCGCACGGCGATTTTATTGAAATCCACGTGTCAACGTCCCTCGAAACTTGCGAAGCGCGTGATCGCAAAGGGCTGTACGCAAAGGCCAGGCGGGGTGAGATTCCAGAATTTACCGGGATCAGCGATCCTTACGAGATTCCGGAGCATGCGGAGCTACGGGTGAATACAGAGGGTCTGACTCCTATGGAGGCGGCACAGGATATCTACCTCTACTTGTTGCGGGAGGGATATTTGGATACGGAGGGTAATACTGGGGATAGTTGAGCGCCTGCCTCTGTCCGCAGTCCAAGCAAACGTCCACTGGATAAGGAAGGTCGGTGCCACTTCAGTGATGAGTGCGAAAGTATCAATGACAGCCGTCATGAGTTCTGTCAGTACATCGGTGGTCAGTGTCGTTCCGTTGCATGAGTCGACTCTGATGGAGGCGGGTTAATTGAGTGCGACGTCAGGCTATTTTGCGCGTCGGGGAGTACGTTGTTAGCGTACTACGATGACTGGTCAGAATAATACGGTTGAAACGGAGTCCCGATGAAGTCAGAACGTGAGCCATTTGTCCCGTCAGCGGAATCCTTGAAGACAGTAGAGGAATGCGCAGGTGATTTGTCTCCAGAGGAGCCAACACTGTCGCAATGGCATAATTCGTACGTATCGAATCACAAAACAAGAATTGCATTGGATTTGGATATCGTAAAGGAGCAAGTAGCTGCGAATGCCACGGTGTTGGAATTCGGCTCGATACCTTTGCTTCTTACTGGTGCGTTGGCGAAAAGCAATTATAACGTTACTGGCTGTGACATCGCGCCTGAGAGATATTCGTCATCTATCAATAAAATCGGTATCAATGTCGTAAAGTGTGACATTGAGAAACAGAAGCTCCCTTTTGAAGATGATTCGTTTGACGCGGTTGTTTTTAACGAGCTCTTTGAACATCTTCGCATAAATCCAATATTTACTTTGTCCGAGGTATTTCGCGTTATGAGGCCAAACGCATCCTTGATGCTCTCTAGCCCCAACCTCAGATCTCTCAAGGGCATGCTTAATTATCTGATCAGAAACCGAGCGTACTCCTGCTCTGGAAATATGTATGCGGAATATCAAAAATTAGAAAAACTCGGCCACATGGGTCATGTCAGAGAATATACTACCCGAGAGGTGGTGGAATTTCTGGAGAATATTGGCTTCGTTGTTACTACAGTTGTCTACAGAGGAAAATACAAGACAAACTTTGACCAGCTTGTAATAAGAACGATTCCAAGCCTAAGTCCTTTCGTTTCTTACATTGCCAACAAGCCCGACTAGGCAACTCGGCCTTTGTCAGACCGATCGGCACCAGTTTCTGTGCTTACAAGCGCTATACGAACGACACCGGGAGTGCCGCCCCTTTTGTTGCCGCATTGCGCCGCGCCGCTGAATTTTACATTAAGATTCCAGGTGATTCAGAGACCGCATGGCAGGGGCAACAATTCGCGGTATTCGTTCTTGAAATTTCAACTACATCAGGCACCTCCGCTTGGGAGCAGAAATAGCAGATATTGTGGGATACAATTGGCGCGGGGCTGGTGAGTCAACTACCGTGCACTAAAATGTGACTAGCTAGAGTTGATGCGGCCATTAAAAAATTACTAATAAATATACTGAATGATTCTTTAATTAGATAAGGTGCCTCGTCAATGCGGCATGTCTATTCACATATTTCTCTCTTTGAAATGGGCGTCGTCGCATGTTGCGTCACTTTGCTCACCACGGGTTCAGCGGGTTTCGCCATGCAAGCCGCACAATTCGAGAATGCTACTGATTCGGCCGGAATTGACTATGTGGGGCAAAGCTTTGGGGTTTCATGGGGTGATGTAAACGGAGACGGCTGGCCGGATGCGTGGGTGGGTAATCACAGCAATACCCCGGCTTTGTACGTGAACAATACCGATGGGACTTTTTCCAATGAGATTTTCCGCGTCAACTACAATTTCTCAGACCGTCACGGTGCGGCCTGGGCGGATTTCGACAACGATGGCGATCAGGATTTAATTACGTTGGCCGGTGCCCAGTCGGGATTTGGTGTTGGCACAAACCAGCTATTTGTCAACATGAACGGCGTGCTTGACGACCAGGCCGCCGCCCTCGGTTTAAGCTATTCGCTGGGACGCGGTCGGACGCCCCTGTGGTTCGACTGGAACAATGATGGGGAGCTGGATGTCTTCCTTTCCAATTGGTCTCGAGTTGACGGCCAGGCTCCCTCTGCGTTGTTTAGTCAGATGAATGGCCGGTTCAGTGATAGCATTGGTCAAACCAACCTCGCCGTGACCGGCAATAGTTTTGCCCAGTTGCTTACTGTTGGTTACAGCGGCTCGCCGCTCCTCGTGCTGGCGGGCAGCCCGTACCCGGATCGGGTCTATAATTGGCAGTCCATACCTTTTGTGGACCAAACTAGTTTGTTTGCGCTGACAGACATTGATAAATGGAAGGTAGTAGATGCAGCCATTGCTGATTTTAATGGTGACAATCTTTCAGATGTGTTTCTTGTTCGTATTGCGAACGGCTCGCAGGTAATACAAACAAAGCCAAACGACATATCCGCGAAGCTTATTGTTAATGCGAGCGAAAAGGCCTTTACCTTCGGGGCCGATGGGCTTGTACAGTTCGAGATCGGGCCTTCCGTGGTGGTGGCACCCAGCGACATCTATATTGGGAGTGCCGGGGTTCATCCATCAAGTCAGATATTTTCAGTATCATCACTGGATGTAAATACTGCGGGGTTGATGCCCCATCAACTGGGCGTAGACAGTGGTATTTACATTGGTTTTGATGCTCAGGCCGGGTTATGGCGGGTAGCCGCGAGCAGTGGTGACTGGCTAGGCGCTGGAATAGCGGTTGCAGCCGATACTGCAATATCTAGCCTCGCCAATATCGGCTTTGAAAATTCGGACGGCGCGGCAAATGACAAGTTGTTCCTACAGTCTGCGACCGGATTCCAGGACTATTCCGTTGCCGCAGGATTGAACTCGGCGACTGCCTGTAGGTCGGCGGTGGCGGCGGATTTTGACAATGACATGGATGTGGATCTCTACCTAGTGTGTAGTAGCCCCACAGGTAACTCAGCGAATCTGTTATACGAGAATCTTGGGGGCGGTCAATTCCAGCTGGTCCCTGGCGCTGGCGGCGCTTCCGGTAGTTCTCTCGGGCTCGCCGATAGCGCGGCAACAGCGGACTATGATCGCGATGGGTACATGGATATTTTTGTTACCAACGGATACGAGGGAACACCATTTAACCGCGGTCCTTCGCAGCTTTTCAGGAATCTGGGCGGCAATAATCACTGGCTTGAGATTGATCTTGTGGGCGTAATCTCGAATAGGGATGCTGTTGGGGCGAGGGTTGCGCTGACGGCTGCAGGTGTCACCCAGGTTCGGGATCGGGACGGTGGCATGCACAGTTTCTCTCAGAACGACACGCGCCTCCATTTTGGGCTTGCTGGCGCCACGGTTGTAGACACGATTGACATATCCTGGCCCAGTGGTGTACGCCAGGTTCTAAGCAGCATAGGGGTGGACCAAATCATAAAGGTCAAAGAAGGCTCCAACCAGATCGCTGCAAATCAACCTCCAGCGATTTCGAGCATTCAGAGTCAGGTAACTCAAGAGGATACGGCAACAGAGGTCCTGCCATTCAATGTTTCTGATTCAGAGACAGATCCGGCGTTCTTGATCGTTACGGCAACAAGCAGCGATCAGGTCCTTGTGCCGGATGCCGACTTGGTGCTCGGTGGCAGCGGATCCGATCGAACGATTTTGGTAACGCCGGCCCCCGGGCGCAACGGCGGACCGGTCGCCATAACAGTTATAGTCAGTGACGGTAAGGACTCCGCCTCGACCACCTTTGATCTGACAGTACAGGCCGTCAATGATTCACCTGTAGCGCGGAGCGACGATGCATTCGTTCGCATAGGCGAGATCATCAACATTCCCGTCGCCGCAAATGATGAAGGCGTGGACAACAGTCTTGATATGGGTGGTATCGATATTGTTGATGGACCGCAACGTGGCTCGGTTAGTATAAACAACGACGGCTCCATCAGCTACTTCAATACGTCGTTGAATTCGACCAATGACAGCTTCACGTACACTATCAAGGATGTGAGCGGGGCGGTATCGAACGTCGCTACGGTGCGCATTACCATAAATCCACTGTTGGATGGTGCGGGAAATGTTATTTCATTTGCCGAAGCCGTAGGGCGAGGGCTCGATCCGAATGTATCCGACGGTGACACAGATGGCGACGGTTTGCCGGATATCATAGAAGTAGGGGGAGATATTGCTAATCCGCTTGATAGCGATTACGACGGCGTAATTGATGCTATCGAAACAGGCGGTTCCGCAGCCGATGCTACAGTTATAGATGGCCTTGCGCTTCCGAACGGCGCCAAAGTTAGGATATCCACCACTGGTGGTGAGGCGCTGTCACGAGCCATGGTTGTACCGGTTGAGTTGCAGCCATTGGGCACGGATTTTTCATTCGGTGCAATCAGCTATTCAGCTACAGCACCTAAAGGCGGTAGCGTCGGCATTGTGATGGTGTTTTCGCGGGAACTGCCAAGGAACTTGGTCGTTTACAAGCTCGATGGCAACGGATCACTTGTTGAATTGCCAACAGCAATGTGGCGGCAAACGAGCGCGACAACAATAGAGCTTTCCGTAACCGATGGTGACCCATTGACCGACATGGACGCGATCCTGAATGGCAATATTGATGATCCCATTGCAATCGGCAATCGAAATACCTTGCCGGTTACCGGCCAGGGAGGAGGTGGTGGATGTTTGATTGCGCAAGCGCAAGGGGCAGACCCCATGCTACCTATACTGCTTGGTCTGGCAATTGTCGGCCTGCTTCGTCGATATCCCTTGGTTCCGAAGCGTACGATTAGTGGGAATGGTGGCAATTTTGGCTAGAAATATTCACTGGCGATCACCGGTATGCTGTATCTACGTACCATCCGTGTCGACGGGGTATAGGTTAACCTGAAATGACGCCCCAATTTATTTGTATCGGTGCACCGAAAGCGGGTACCACATGGCTGTATCGTCAACTGGCGCTACACCCTGGGGTGTGGGTGCCCCCGGTTAAGGAATTGCACTATTTTGATAGGAAATTTCCCATCGACCGAGTGGCAAAGAAGAAGGGTGCTAAGAGTGGCCTCTTCGGTATTTATAAGTCGTACGGCAGAGGCCTAATCATGCATGTGATCGCAAGAGCCCTGAGCCGTGCGGCAATAGGAGATCTTGTCTGGGCTCACCGGTATTTTGGCAGTCAGCTATCGGATGAGTGGTATATGTCGTTGTTTGAGCGGGCCCATGGGAGAGTCTCAGGCGAGTTCACCACGGACTATTGTGCGCTATCTGCTGACGCCGTTGAGCATATCTATCGTATGTTGCCAAAGCTAAAAGTTATCTTTCTTCTGAGGAACCCGATAGACAGATCATGGTCGCACGCTCGAATGTTGTTGCCTGAACTTTTGGCAAAGCCTCTGGAAAGTATTACCGAGGCCGAGTTTGTTGATTATCTCTGTCATCCTGCGGCTAAGCGAAAGAGTCAATATGCAAGAACGCTTGAGATTTGGGAGCAACGCTATCCGAAAGAGCAGATGCTGGTTGGCTTCTATGACGATATTGCGACAAAACCAGAAGCGCTGCTGAAATGCATATTGGGATTCGTTGGCGTCGAGACAGATATACCATCTGTCCTGCGTGGTGTACATAAAAAGGTAAATATTGGCAAAGGTAAATCTGCCATGCCGGAAAATATCTACAGGATTCTTGCGAACGAGTATATGGATGAGTTAACCCTGCTGAGCCGGCGTTTCGATGGCTACGCGACAACATGGCTTGAGGCGGCGAGTGGGGTGACAGGCGTTGAGCGGTCACAACATATTCATGATACGATTCAAGTTTAGCCATATGTTCTATATCATATTGCTTTGTAATTTATTGTTGTCAGGAATGTGAATGTTCGCCGCATCCGTTTCGGTCCGCAGCTCAAGCCTGAATACACGCGAGTTTCTATCGGCCCTCACAGCTAGTAATTTTTCTATATTGCAATGGTGTGCTGAAAGAATGCATTGGCGGAGTGCGGCGTGAAATCAACCAGGGTGCAGGCGTTGTTGCTAGGTCGGGCAAACCTTGTCGAGTCATTGCTGCGTGTCGTAGTGCCTATTATCTTAGTGAGGCTGCTTGACGTACATGAGTACGGGTATTACGTCCTTTTTTGGTTGATAGCTACAACAGTCGCGCTGATCGCTCCATTCGGGATGGCGCGTAGCTTGTTATATTTCATCCCGCGTTCAACAAGATCAGAAAAAGAGGCATTAGTCAGTCAGACAATATATTGGATGGCGTTTATGGCGTTTCTTAGCGCGCTGGCCGTCAGTCAATGGAATCCCTTTCTGCCAGACAATATCAGGAGTCTTTCATCAAGCGGAATATTGATACCATGTTTTATCTTTCTCTGGGTGTTGTCTTCGCTGATAGAATTTCTACCTAATGCGGACCAGGACGTACCGTGGCAGGCACGAGCGATATTGATCTTGGCGCTGATCAGAAACGTAACGATCATTGCGGCCGCCATACTTAGTCACAGTGTGGAGGTAATTTTTACTGCACTCCTCATTTTTGCGCTTCTGAAAATGTCGGTGTTGCTATACTACGTTGCGATCAGATATGGTATAGGCGCGTTGATTCCGAAGGTCTCCATGCTGTCTACTCAGCTGAATTACGCAGTTCCGTTTGGTTTATCGGGTGTCTTCTTTAACCTTCGGGCCAGGATCGGTCAATGGGTGGTGGCGGCCGTGTTTCCGCCAGGAAGCTTTGCTATATTCTCGATTGCTATCAGTATAAATATGATAGCCAATGTTTTGAGAAACACAATGGCAAGCGTGATCGTTCCAAGAATGAGCCAGTGTGAGAGTGGCGGAGATTGGGATGGGATGGTCAAACTGAACAACAAGGCGAATGTCGCTGTTAGCGCCATACTATTTCCCTTTGCAATATTTGTCTTTGTGTTTGCCGGGCTCGTAGTAGAGGCGCTGTACACAGACAGCTACCTAGGGGCAGTGCCAGTTGTGCGCATTTATATGGCCGGGACATTTATGCTGGCCGTGGAAATGAGTAGCATTCTTGTGGTGCTCAAACAAGGAAAGTTCGTTCTCGCGCTCAGTGCTATCTTGCTCGCTATCGCGTCACTAGTCACCTATTTTGGGGCGACACTGGCCGGTATGAATGGAGTTGCCATTGCGAGCGTAGTCGTAATGTTCGTCGGTAATATTTTAAATTTCAGGCGCGTTTCCATGTGCACAGGCAGACCACTAAGGGAGTTGCAGGACTGGGGGACGCTTGCAAAGTTGCTTATTGCGTCCGCTACTGCGGGCATCGTTGCATTGGCTGCGTGGAAGATGTTCGCCCTGTCGTGGCCACTGTTGTTCCAGCTCGCTGTATCAGGAGCGGTGTTTGTCATTGCGTATCTGGGGATGTTGTTCTCTATCGGTGGCGGCTTTGTCATAAGCACTATGTTTGGTAAGCCGACGCAGCCGGCGTGACGCTGCTTGTGTGCTACCGAGCGTAAGCCAGTCCTATCCTATGAGCTCAACAAAGGCAGTATGGCGGGGAAGTATATTGTGAAATGTCCAATAGTTATCGCGGGTTCGGGGCGTAGCGGAACAACCTGGGTTCTGGATGTGCTTGCGGAGGCAAATGGCCTGCAGACAATATTCGAGCCTCTGCATCCGCAGGCGGTTCCAGGGGCCGAGCGCTTTGCGGATCGTTATATTGGCGAAGATGTCAGGGACGATGCGCTCCGGAAATTCATGGACAGGGTGTTTGAAGGAAACTGTAGCAAGTGGTGGACGAAGTATCGTATCAGACAAGATCAGCTTGTTCCGGCATGGGCGGATATCTCCAGTTTTCATAGGGCGAAACATTTTGTCGATCGGTACCGGCAAGCGTACATCAACTACTACCGCTATCGAAACAATGCGGCCCGGCCACTTATAGTCAAGTTTATACGTTCCAATCTCATGATGGGGTGGCTGGGTAACAACTACAACACGAAAAATGCGTTCGTTGTTCGTCACCCGGGAGCAGTAGTTGCTTCAAAGCTGAGGTTAGGATGGGCCTACGACCGCCCTTTGATAGGTCATATGAAAGACCGGGCCCTGGTTAACGCATATCTGTATAATTATATGTCATATCTAGAGAAGACCTTGAATCCTATCGAGGCGCATACAGCAATCTGGTGTATAGAAAATGTCATTCCGTTGTTGGAATTCAGTAAAAAGGGGTGGCCAATAATTTTCTACGAACGCCTCATTGTGAACGGGCAGACCGAGTGGGCAAGTCTTGTGAAGCAGCTTGGCCTCGAGAAGTCGCCTCTGACTGAATCTGTAGCGAGGCCCTCTCAGCAGACCTGTCGGACAGGATGGGGCGAAAGCAGTATAGAGTCGTGGCGGACGCAGTTTACGAGTGCGCAGTTGGACCAAATACAAAGCGTGTTGAATGTATTCGGTGTGACGGTGTACAAGGCGCGCGAGGCAACACCAATAAGTCTCCTACAGGGGACTGTGTAAACCATATGCGCCTTTTACTGAGAAACAGGTAGCCCTATGATATGCGCGGTATTTCGGAAGTGGCTCTTTGTCGTTGGCCTTTGGTACGTAGCTGGTTCCGCGTTGGCGAACAGTGGCGCTGCCGGCATTTATGCGATCTGGTATCAGGGTCATGACAACATACTGACATTACCCTATGTTGTGGGGGGGCAGGTGTTTGCACAGTGGAAGGATATAGAAAGGAAGGAAGGCGTATACGACTTTTCTATAATCGATCGCCAGCTGCGTGCTATAGATGAAAAGGGGTTGCATGCCACGGTACAGATAAATGGTAACTTGCACCCCGATTACCTGTATACCAAAGTGCCTTTCCTGCCTGTTCGGATAGGTGGCGCGCAGGACGCTCGAGGAACTCTTATGTACTGGCACAATAACTACAAAGACGCATATACCGACCTCCTTAGGGCGTATGCGCAGCATCTTAAAGACTCGCCATATCGCGCCTTAATCCTTGGGGTAAGGCTGAATTATAACGCTATCGGTACGGAACAGTTCCATATCAGAGGTATGTATCGAAATGCCAGCATCTGGTCTAGGTCAGCGGGCACTGTGTCAGGGGTTAACTGGAATTTGCATGTCGGTCAAGAGTATAAGAAATATATATTGCGTACGTTTATTGACCTTTTTTCTCCCGAGCTGAAGGTGTTTGTGCGCAACGATATTTTTGCGCATGATCAGGTTTTTGTTGACGATGAAAGTAGTCCGCTGTATTCGCGTGATCAGCGGAGTAAGCAACACTATACAGAGCTCTTGAAAAAAGGCGGCCTATACCTGTTCCATACATCAAGCGAAATTCAGCCACGCAACAGTCAGTGGGGGGCGCAACGGTACATGAGCCTCCGTAAGTACTGTCGAACAGGTCAAACCGAGTGCTATGCAGAGTCGTGGACAGACGCGGATCGCCGCTATTCGAAGTACCCGTCGGTCGACAATATGAGTAGGCGACAATGGTTGTATTGGCGGCTTCTCAGCGACCTCAACATGGGTATATCGTACATCGGGGTTTACTATAGCGACTTGAAGAGCGCGAAAAACACCGAAATTGCGACAGCATTGGAGTTTGCGGCAAGATATGCGGGGTACCATGCCAAGCCGGCGCATTCGCCAGGCGCCTGGATTGCCTTCCGGGAAGGGGATTTCCTGAAAGGCGATTATACGTTCTTAATGGAACGGCTTCCAGGAGACCGGAGCAAGCCGCTCTCAAGTATCGGGCCATCGGATCAGAGGTTTGGCGTTTGGGCTCGAATGGTTAATGAAGATGATAACATTCGGTTGTCGGTGAGCGAGGATTTTGTTCGAAGCGTACTTGGCGGTAACGTCAAACTGAGGATAGTGTATTTTGATAAGGGATCCGGCGATTTTGATGTGTCCGCATTCGGGCGGCATCGCATTGTTAGGTTGTCGGGCAGCGGGCGATGGAAGGAGGTCCATTTCTCTATCCCCGTCATGTCCGGGACGGACGTATCGCCATTGCAGCGAATTGAGCTCACGGCGACTAAAGGTGACGTAATACTTCATATGCTGGAAGTGCTGCGCGGTTAACGCTCATGCGACGCCGCAAACGAATATCGGACAAATAATGCTGGCGTAGCGGGGGCAGAAAAAGTCCTGCGGGTTAATAGTGGCCGCCAGATATAAACGTTCAACGTGGTGGGAGATGAGTTTGTGAATAACGCGCCGATATTCGTAGGCGGCTTCCAGAGATCCGGTACGACATTGTTGCGATATATTCTGGAGGCACATCCAAATATTGCCTGTGGCCCAGAGACTGTCAACCTGATCCCGGAGACAAGGGCCTGCGTGGAAACCTTGCTGGGTAACAAGATGTTTCGGGAGAGCCTGGATGCTTTTCGATTGACTGAAGAAGACATATATAGAATATACGCAAATGAGACGTTAACAAAATTCTTTGAAAAATACCTGGAGACGCAGAGTAAGCAGCGTTTGGCGACGAAGACGCCAACAAACTGCCTTCATTTTGAGTTTCTTGGGCGTGCATTTCCGAAGGCGTATTTCATACACGTAATTCGAGACGGTAGGGACTGTGTCGTGTCGCTGGATAAAGTGCATTGGTTTGGCAACACGCTCTCGGATCCCGGTTCCTTCGATCTTGCTGTGAAGAGGTGGGCGCGCTGGACGTATGCGGGCCGCAGCCAGGGAAGGGCGCTCGGACACCGCTACATCGAGGTGAGATACGAAAATCTCGTGTCTCAGCCCGAGGAAGAAATCGGCAGAATATTGGAGTTTGTCGGAGAGCCATGGGATGACATGGTGATGAAGCATCATGAAGTGGAGCACGCGCACGAGGTGTCGGTAGACGATCGAAACAGGGGTGGCGCGAGCAAAAAGATCGATGCTCGGCGCTCCAATCCCTGGAAAAGCGAAATGACTCCGAAGCAGGTGTACAGGTTTTGCAGAATTGCAGGTTCACTTTTAGAGGAGTTGGATTACGAGCTGTCGCCGGATTGGCCCCGGGGGGATAGTTATTTGCGGCCGGACCTCAAAAAAAATATTGTTCGAAGGGGGTGGTCCCGGTTGAGCCAAACTCTGGGGGGCGGGTTCTAGGGAATTGGCGTTTCGGCTCGTGACACAGCCGCATCACACGGATTCCCGATATGGAACGCAGCTGGAGAGTAATGGCAAACGTACTAATCCTTTATGACGCCCTGCCGTTCCCCGTAAATCATGGCGGTCGGCTGCGCGTGTATCATTTGAGCGCCGCTCTGTCCGGGGCAAATAAGTGTTATCTGGCGGCATTTGCTATTAACCAAGAACAGTTGGACGCTGTAAGTTCACAGGGCATATATGAGGATATTCTTCTTTTACCATTGGCGCCGGAGAAACCGTCTGTTATACGCCATCTTAGGCTGAGCAACGCGCATCTGATTGAGGCCTCGCACCCGACCTATTATCGACATATAGTAGTGATGCTGAATAACTATATACGGCAGCATGCCATCGATATCTCTATTGCCGGGGATCTGCACCTGGCTGAATATCTGCGGGGACTTACGGTTCGAAAGCGGGTTGTGGATGACTTCGATTGTCACAGCCTTACCATGGAACGAGAATATGGCGTATCCGGCAATGAATGGAGTATGGTGCACAAGTTTCTGTACAAGGTGGCACTACACAGAACCAGAGGGCAGGAAGGCGGGCTCACAAAATGGTGTGATCTGGTAACCACCATATCGGAACCAGACAAGAAAAGACTTGCGGCATTGAGCAAGACGTGCAGAAATGTATTTGCGGTCGTTCCGAACGGAGTGGCGCCGGAGTTGGAGGCGGAGGACTGCGGCCAATACGGTGAAATCGAAAATGCGGTTGTGTTCTGGGGCAATCTGACATTTAGGCCAAACTATTCTGCGGTCCAGTACTTTTACAATAGTATATATTTGCCTTACCTGGCCTCCGAAGGTATCACCTGGTATATCGTCGGTCGTGATGCGGATGATTGGATACGAGGTATTGCGGAAAAGCATGACAATATTGTAGCTACTGGATTCGTGGACGACCTTTTTGACTTCGTAAAGCGTGTCCCTATCGCGATTAATCCAATGATTATGGGTAGTGGCCTTAAGAACAAAGTGCTTGAAGCATTTGCTTTAAAAAGAACCGTGATATCGACAAGCATGGGAGTGGAGGCAATAGAGGCGGTGCCAGGAAAACACTATGTTCTGGCCGATGCTCCGAAAACATTTGCCGAACAGGTGATCCGCTATCTGGATGACCCGGACGGGCGCAGGTCTATTGGCGAGGATGCACGGCACCTCATTATAGAAAAGTATACCTGGGAAGTCGTCGGCCAACGGTGGCAATCGGCGATTGAGGGCATATTGCGACATTGATGCCTGGAGCGGTCCGGTGAAACGCTACGCGCGGAAGCCATGAAAGCAACGCTGTACCTAATTAGCTGTTACTACTTGGATCCTAGATAAGTTGCGCGAATAAGGATTGGAGCCAGAGGGGCTCGAGGCAGCGCTTGTAACTGTGTACGAATATGTGTAAGAAACTCGATTTGGTCGGGAAAGAAAGGAAGTTCGCCGTTAACGTGGGCAGTTTCCAGCTGGCAGCGGTATTGTCGACCAGGGGCGGACTGGACAGCAGCGTTGCCGACCTCATCGAAGAGTGGGCTGGATAATACAGAGATACGCTAAGTGGATTTCACGACAGGGCAATACCTTCAGCTAATTATCGCGTTGTTTTCGGGCGTGGTGCTTTTCGCCATTGCATATGTGGCGCCTGTGCGGCTCATTGTCACGTTCATCGTCATAACGATTCCCTTTCAGCCCATTATGTCCATCTACGGTAGCATCAATATGGTGCTCATATACCTGGCGGCAGGCGCATTATTTGTAAGGGGGAAGATGCGGCTATTTCCGTTATTGGGGGCAGTGTTGGCTATTTGCTTCGCATACGCCTTGTCCCTATCACAAACATTGCGCCCGACCTATTTTGACCATTTGTTGTACCTAGTCAGCGTGGGATCGGATTTTCTCGTATTTTATCTTGTGTACAATTATTTCAGGGAGGAGGGTGATCTAACTTATGCCATCAAGCTGTTTGTGTGGGTGGCGGCTATAGTAAACGCGTATTTTCTGCTGTCCATGCTGACAGGGTTTCACCATTTCGCAATTCTGGGAATCCAGGAATTGAGTCTGGGGCAGAATATCGAGTCGCTCAAACGGCTCGTCGGACCATTTAATGCGCCGGGGACGAATGCGGAATTCCTGGCCATCCAGATCCTGCTGTTGAGTTATATCTTTCTGTATGAAACGAGGAAGTCCAGGCGCGCTATTCTTTTCGTATTGATGGCGGCGGCTTTAGCGTTTTTAGTGGCCACCGGCAGCAGGGGAGGGTTCGTGGCGTTGTTGGGGGGGGCAATGTTGTTTGCTGTGTTATTTCGGAAAAAGCTGGGTGTGATGGGCATAGTGCGTGCAGGGATAGCTACGTTGGTGCTTGGTATTGTAGCCATAACGGTTATCCAGTTTACCCAGTTCAACGTCCTGTTCGAGCGGTTGGGAGATACGCAATTTCACGGTGTGGTGCCCGACACGAGGGTTGGGGTCTTTGAGCAGACGTGGGAGCGGATAAAGGAAGAGCCTCTCTTGGGGCATGGCCCGCGAATCCAGCTGTTGAACGAGGACGAGCGAACGATTCCGGGATACAGGCCGCTTGGTGGATACCCCCATAGTCTGTACCTGTTCCTGTTGTATACAGTCGGGGTCGTAGGGCTGGCGGCTTATCTGGTTTTTTTTCTGGCGCTCGCAAGGCGCTGGGCATCCGCGATCAGTGTGCCTTCAGACGACGCACTACTGAGAGGCCTGCCTAGGCTTGCCCTGGTATTGGTGGCGGTGTTCCTGGCAAGCCAGTTCAGGATAGAATTCCTAAGATTCCTCTTGAACGATTATCAGAATTACCTGTTTGCATTATGGGGGACATTGTTGGCATTCACGGATCGTCTCGGATGTGGTGGGGCGCGGGAAACCAAAAGACAAGCGAGCGGTGTGATGGAAAAGCCAAGGATACTGGTTCCAAAGAGAAATACCGAGGTCGCTATTCCGCAGAAGTCAATTCAAGCCGACAACTGACTCGGGCTCAGCATAATATGGTCATGGTTAGAAAAAGGATATGTTTCGTCGGGCTTGACAGCTATCCGGTGCTCAATCCAGTCGTGGGGGGCGAATATTTCGGCGGCGAGTCGGTGCAGCAGACCATGTTGGCCAAGGCGTTTCGTGACATGGGCTATGAAGTAACACTAATAAGCCTGGATTACGGGCAACCTCAGGGGGAAATGGTTGACGGCATCCGGGTGCTGAAGACGTACAAGGCATCCGAAGGGGTGCCGGTATTGCGGTATGTTTATCCACGAATGACATCCGTGTTGTCTGCGTTGAAAGCCGCGAATGCAGATATTTATTACCAGTCCTGCGCGGGCATGCTCACTGGGCTCGTCGCATGGCATTGTGAAAGAGCCAGAAAGCAATTCGTTTTCAGACTCGCCCATGACAGCGACTGTATTCCGGGCCAGCAGATCATTCCTACCTGGAGAGACAGGAAGATATACGAATATGGACTCAGGCATGCCGATCTCGTAGCGGCGCAAGGGAACAATCAGGTCGCCCTTTTGCACAAGCATTACCAGTTGGACAGTGTACCGGTGAATATGGTGGTCGAGTTGCCGTCTCGGGACGAGGCGGTTCACAAGGATATTGATGTTCTATGGGTTAATAACCTGCGGGAATTCAAGCGCCCGGAGTTGGTTCCCGAACTCGCGGAGCTGCTGCCGGAGTGCCGTTTCGTCATGATCGGTGGCGCTGTACCGGGCAATGAACATCTGTACGAGAAAGTGCGTCAACAGGCGGCGAACTTGAATAATGTTGATTTTCTTGGGCCAGTGCCATACCGCGAGGTCAATGGATATTTTGCAAGGACTCGGCTATTCGTCAATACATCCGACTGTGAGGGCTTTCCAAATTCCTTTCTTCAGGCCTGGGTCAGGCGTGCACCGGTACTATCGTTCTTTGACCCGGACGGGCTCATAACAAGAATGGGCCTTGGAACAGTGCCGCTGAACATTGGCGAGATGACGGAAGCCATACGTGCACTCCTGTGTAACGAAGACTCGAGGTCGGAGGTCGGCGAGAAGGCGCGAAGATTCGTGCTAAAAAATTACGCACCCGCGTCTATAGCCATGAGGTATGAGGCGCTTCTCGGGGCGCTATAGATTGTGATGGCGGTTCACAGATGCATCGCACTATTTATTATTCCGTCTTTACAGCGAGGTGGCGCTGAAACGCAGGCAATCGAACTGGTCGACGGGCTGGATCCTGCGAGAGTCGAAAAACACGTTGTCGTGCTTGACCGTGAAATCGACCAGATTGCCCGTATCGGACAATCTGGTGCAGCATTCCACCATTACAAGCGTTCCAGTAGATTTGATCTTTCCGTCGTGCGCCGGATTGCGCGTCTTATTGATCAGCAAGATATTGGTGTCGTCCACTGTACTTTGCAAATAGCACTGTTTTACGGATGGCTTGCGATCCGGCTGGCAAAATCAAGGCCGCGTCTGCTGGCGGCCATTCATACCACCGTCAACGTATCCTATAGGGAGGAGCTCTTCGACCGTCTTTTGTATCGCTACTTGTTGCGGTCGTGCGAGCGGGTGATTTTCGTTTGCCGGACGCAGGCCGCGCATTGGGAGAAAAAATACGGGGAATGCAAAGGAAAGTCGGCGGTGATCTACAATGGTGTCGACCCGGATTATTTCAATCCTGAGACCTTTAAGGGGCAGGGTATTGAGCTAAGGCGCAGATTGTCCATCCCGTATGGTGCCCGAGTTATTGCCTGCATTGCGGGGTTTCGTAGGGAGAAGGGGCATCACCATTTGATTCAGGCGTTCTCGGCACTAGATGGAAAGGCGCATCTGATTCTGGCGGGAGACGGCATTGTCCGCAAGGACATAGAGCACATGGTCAATAGTATGGGGCTATCGGAGAGGGTGCACTTTCTTGGAACAGTGAGCGATGTCCGCCCGGTGCTGGCGGCGACAGATCTGTCCGTACTTGCTTCTACGGCTGTTGAAACGTTCTCCATGGCCATGCTCGAGTCGATGGCCATGGAGGTGCCGGTGGTGGCCACTGCTATCGGCGGCTTGGCGGAAGCCATTGAAAACGGGGAAACGGGTTATATCGTTGAAGTCGGCGACGTAAGATCATTGACTGAGGCCATGCGAGTGGGCGCTGAGGTGGTAGGGAGAGCGCGTGAAATGGGAAAAAAGGCGCGTCGTCGTGTTCAGGAGGAATTCACTCGGAAGTTGATGGTTGACAAGACTGAATCGGAGCTTTGCGGAGACTGGCGCCTTATTAACCCGGACTCGACGGTGCTATAATTGCTCGCCGTCAAATGTCCGGTGTGGAGGCCTCCTCGTATGGCGTGTCCAGTGCGACTACGAATAGTCGGTTAACAGGCCGTTTTGGGTGCATGAAAACTATCACTCTCATTGAACCCGTTGATATGTCGAAGCCAATGTATGGCAATGGCATCGCTACGGTGGTTGCGTCCGCAATAAGGGTCATGGGAGACCGGCTAATCCTGGTCGGCCTGACATCCGATGAGAAAGTTCATCCCGTGGGTAAGTGGTGCGAAACAACCCTTTTCGGCAGGACTTGCCAGTTCTTTCCGATAATGACTGTCGATGAACTGAATGGAAAGTATGTCAAGAATCTGAGCTTTGCCATTCGTCTGATTCGTTTGTGGAAAACGGTCGTGGTCAACGCAAGCAAAACAGTGATCACTCAGAACTATCTGGTGATGTGGTGGCTTGCGCGGAGTAAGTGCTTCTCATGCAGGATATTTTATTTCCCCGGATTAGCGAATCCGGTGCTAGTTGGCAGGAAGCCGGGCTTGGGTAAGATGCTTGCCCGATGCTATGACAGAATTAACCTGTACAACCTGCAGGACATGGATCTCGTTTTGGCCGCCGCGTCCCGGGCCGAGATCGACAGCTTCCGGAGGACATGGCATAGAGATCTGCACAATAAACCGATAGCCCAACTTACTACCTCGGTCGATATCGACGTGTTTTCCCCACGGGCCGATCTGGAGGAGCTTAAGAAGCAGTACGCGATAGCAGAAGATGTGTTGCATTTTGTTTGCGTCGGGCGTCTCGCTAAGGTCAAGGGAATCGATTTCCTTATAGATGCGCTAGGTCGATTTAGTGAACGCTATCGTGATGCGGCCTTGTTGTTGGTGGGCGATGGGGAAGAAAGAGAATCTCTCAGACGGTATGCCGAAGCCAGGGGGCTGGGTGAGAGCGTGCGGTTTCTTGGCAACTTGCAGCCGAGTCAAGTTAGGGACGTCGTCAACTGTGCGGATCTGTGTGTGGTCGGGTCGACCTTCGAAGGGTTTTCCTGCGCGATGGTCGAACAGATCGCTTGCGGGAAGCCGTTGGTGTCGACAGAGGTCAGTGGGGCATCGGAGATTATCAACAACGGCATTAACGGGTTCATCGTAGCTGGGAGAGATCCGCAGGAATTTGCCTTATATATGCACAGGGCTCTGGAGTTGCCGAGGGCGGGGGAAAGATCACGTCATATTGCTGTCGAGCGATATTCAGAGCATGTCATCTGGAACAGATTTCTGGCATTGCTGGAGGAGCCACGTGAACAGTCCACTGAGCTGGCTTAAGCGGATAAGGACTCAATGGTATCTGTGGAAGTGGCGCAGGTTTCTGTCTGTTGGAAAGAATTTCAGTTTTGGCCGTGGCACCTTGTTTTATGCCAGGGATTCCATAGTGGTAGGAGACAACGTATATTTCGGCCGTTATTGCAATGTCGAGGCCGATATGAAGGTGGGAAATCATGTTCTTATCGCAAACAACGTGGCCTTTATTGGCAGGTATGATCATGATCCCTGGATGATCGGTACTCCGACGGCAAGTTCAATTTCAGTAAGGGACGAAGATTTCCCGATCACTCTCGGAGATAGGCAGATTGTCATAGGCGACGACGTGTGGATCGGGTTTGGTGCGATTGTATACAGCGGTGTTCGAATTGGCGAAGGATCGGTTGTCGCTGCCGGTAGCGTCGTCACACATGATGTACCACCTTTTGCTATTGTGGCAGGAGTACCTGCCACAAAAATAGCGGATCGTTTTGATCCGTCGCAGCGTAGACAACATACGGACTTATGCCGCAGAAGATTCGGCCTCTTTACCCAGTAGATCTTAAGGTGTCATACCTGGCGACGCGCGGAGCGATGGTCGGAAGCATGAGAGGAAGCCTGTCCATCGTAATCAAGCCTGCGCCGCCAGGACTTTGTGTCGCCATGTTCCCCATGGCGAGTATTTGATAGAATTCGGCATGCGCTCAAGAACAATAATAAATTGGGGCTACGGTTTCATGCCGGAATATCCCATTATTCGAACTAAGCTCCTGATATAAAAGTATTCCCGTGAAAACCGTAACGATACTAGGGTATCAGACCAGTGCGGCGGGTCTGGATGGCGACATCAATGAGGCCTTGAGCATCATCGAGTCAAAGACCACCGGGCATTATGTTGCGTGCTCTAACCCGCATTCGCTGGTGGAGGCTAAACGGGATGGAGTTTTCAGTCAGGCATTGTCCGCGGCCGACATCTTGCTGCCAGATGGTATTGGAATCGTCCTGGCTGCGAAGATGCTTGGGCACGCGTTGAGTGAGCGCGTGGCCGGCTCGGACTTCTTCTTGGAATTATCCAGGCGGGCTGAGGTGCACGGGGGGCTGAGGTACTTCTTCGTTGGCTCCTCTGATATGGTCTTGGAAAGAATCGTCAAGCGCCTCAGAAGTGAATTCCCTCATGTAGAAGTTTGCGGCGTGTATTCACCCCCCTTCAAGGAAGAGCTAAGCGATGAAGATGATGATGATATTGTCCGACGTGTTAACCAGGCCCGGCCTGATATTCTGTGGGTCGGGATGACGGCGCCCAAACAGGAGAAATGGATTTATAAGAATCGTCGTCGCCTTGACGTGCCGCTGACGGCAGCGATTGGCGCCGTTTTCGATTTTTACGCAGGAACAAGAAAGCGCGCGCCCCAATGGGTTTGCAAGATGGGTCTGGAATGGTTGCCGCGCTTGGTGCGGGAACCAAGAAGATTATTCAGAAGAAATTTTATATCTAGCCCAATGTTTTTGTTAATGGTGCTGCAGGAAAAATTCAGAAAATCAGCAGAATGATTAGCAGGAAGCGACTCGCATAACGGTTGGAGAACAGAATGAATTGCGTACAAGTATGGCGAAACAGCGTGTCAGTCTGGCTGGTGTTTATCCTCTCAGCGCTGCTGTTGGGTTTTGTCTATTTCGATGGTCTCGCCTACATGGTCAAGATATGGGAAAGGCAGGAGGAGTATAGCTACGGGTACCTTATCCCGCTGATTTCGCTGTTCTTCATCTGGCAAAAGAAGGATGAATTGGAAAGGCTGTCATTTCCCGGATCCTGGTTGGGTCTGTTGATCCTATCGTTGGGCATAGCTTTCTTCTTTCTAGGTGAGTTGAGTACACTGTACATCATAATCCAATACTCATTTTTAGTGTCGCTTCTTGGCCTGATGCTGGCATGGCTCGGATGGCGGGGGCTGAGAGTGATATGGATCCCCCTGCTATTTCTTGTTTTCATGATTCCGCTGCCTAATTTTATCTTTCAGGGGCTGTCGGCTCAGCTGCAACTGATTTCTTCAGAGATAGGCGTATGGGTGATTCGACTGTTCGGGATATCGGTCTACCTCGAAGGCAATGTTATTGATCTAGGGAGTTATAAGCTGCAGGTTGTGGAAGCGTGCAGCGGTCTTCGCTATTTGTTTCCGTTGATGACGTTGGGCTTCATGATGGCCTACATCTTCCGAGCTGCCTTTTGGAAGAGGGCTACGCTTTTTCTGTCGACTATACCGATTACAGTTTTAATGAACAGCTTCCGCATCGGTGTGATCGGCGTCATGGTGGAGTATTGGGGTCAATCCATGGCGGAAGGGTTCCTACATGACTTCGAAGGCTGGGCGGTGTTTATGACCTGCCTCGCAGTGCTGCTGGTGGAAATGGCAATCCTGTCCAAGATCGGCGGAAATACAGGCTCTCTCAGGGAAGTATTCAGTTTTGATTTCCCGGAACCAACGCCGCAAGGCGCAGAAGTCCGGCGGCGGAAATTGTCTGCGCCACTGGTGGCCTCGCTGCTTGTACTTGTCGCGGCAGCACTACTGGCATTGTCGTTAGGGGATCGTGAAGAGGTTATCCCGCAGCGCAAGGACTTTAGCGGCTTTCCGCTGAACCTCGGCAAATGGGAAGGGCGCTCTGAGCGGCTGGAAAGCATCTACTTGGACATACTCAAGTTGGATGACTATATTCTGACAGATTATGTGGGGCCGGATGGGAAGAGCGTGAATTTCTACGTGGCGTATTACGGCTCCCAGACCAAAGGAGAATCCGCACACTCACCACGCTCCTGCCTCCCGGGGGGTGGCTGGGAGATAGCCAGTCTCTCGCAAAAGAGGCTGAATGCCACTACTGGTGGCGGGGCGCCCATAACCGTTAACCGCGCAGTGATCAGGAAGGGCGAGTTTACGCAGCTGGTCTACTACTGGTTTCAGGGGCGGAACCGTGTCATCACGAATGAATACATGGTCAAGTGGTACCTCTTCTGGGATGCGCTCACAAAAAACCGAACGGACGGGGCGCTGGTCAGGCTGACGACGCTGGTTGCCCTTGGCGAAGATATCCAGTCTGCGGACCACAGGCTCAGTGACTTTGCGCAGCAGGTGAGTGGCACACTAAGTCAATACGTCCCTGACTGACCCGCCCTCGCCGTATGCTTCTCTTCTCAGCTTTTCTGGTCGCACTGGTGGTGACCATGGCGCTCATTCCCCCGCTCATGCGGGTCGCGGAGCGTTTATCCGTTTTGGATACGCCCAATGAAAGGAAGGTGCATACTGGCGTCATTCCCCGCGTTGGCGGCATGGCCATGGTGGTGGGAGCCACCATCCCCATTTTCCTTTGGTTGCCCCACGACTCCACGGTTACGGCCTTTCTCGCCGCCCTGCTGATTCTGCTCGTTTTTGGCGCCTGGGATGACAGTAGGGATCTGGACTACCGCCTTAAGTTCCTGGGGCAGTTTCTGGCGGTTTTTCTGATTGTTTTCTGGGGAAAGGTCGTTATCGCCGTTTTTCCGTTCGCTGGTATGGAGCCGGTCGCGGGATGGCTGTCGATACCGGTCACGATTATCTTTTTGGTTGGTGTGACTAACGCGGTCAACCTGTCTGACGGGCTGGATGGCCTGGCGGCCGGTGTGACGTTGTTGTCACTCGGCGCGATCGCCCTGATGGCCAAGTTAGTCAATGGCCAGGAAATTATAGTGACCTGTTTTGTGATCGCCGGCGCAATTTTCGGTTTCCTGCGATACAACACCTTCCCGGCCCGTATTTTCATGGGAGATACCGGTAGCCAGTTTCTCGGTTTCTCGGTGGGGGTGCTGTCGATCATTCTGACCCAGCAGGTGAATACGGCGCTCAATCCCTGGTTGCCACTGTTTCTGGTGGGATTGCCGATGGTCGATACCCTTTTCGTGATGACCAAGCGTATCGGCGAAGGCCGCTCCCCGTTCGCCGCGGACAGAAGTCACATGCACCACCGACTGCTCGGCATGGGTCTGGCCCACTACGAAGCCGTCAGCGTCATTTACCTCACGCAGCTGGCTTTTTTGCTGACCGCGTTCCTGCTGCGTTACCAGGGAGATCTGGCCGTATTAGCGGCCTATCT
>JASBSN010000091.1 GCA_030148915.1 Thiogranum sp. | reverse complement strand
GCGCTATCAGCCGCTGATTGCGGTCCAATCGTAGCCGAGCTTTTCGGCCAGCGTTTTGGTGTTGTCATTCCACGCCGAGCGCAGTTTGCGGTAATCGTCCCAGGCCGCCTCCCGCGCCCGGAGGTGGACGCCGTTGCTCTCTAAAAGGGTGTACGCGGCGTTGAAATGCGCGGCCCAGTCGGTGCTGCTGCTTTGTGCGGTGCTGCGTGAAGTGGGCTGCATCAACTCCCGAGTCACGCGTACCAGACGAAGTCCGGCGTGTTTCGCGTTAAGGAAGCCGCGCGCCCCGAGTAGGGTGGTATTGTCCTCGCGCTCCAGTGCCGCCTCGGCAAGGGTAACCAGATCGAGCACCTCGACGGCGATGCGGCTCATCGCCAGTTCAATTTTGCGCCGGCGAAAGTAATGCGCGAGGGGGTAAGCATGGTGTGTCTGCAACAGCGAGTGGGTCTTGTCCGCGATGGCCGCGAACGACGTACCGACATCCGCGGCCGGTTGCCCGTCGGGGCACAGACCGAGAAGAGCGATTTCCACGCGCCCGGTTTCGCCGGTTCCACCGTGTAAGGAAAGGGCAAAGGTGTCGCGTTGATTGACGGCCTCGAAAATGTTCAGCGTATAGCTGATGCCCAAAGTAAACACAGCGAAGCCCATACAGGCCTCTATCACCGTCAACGCACGCGCTGTATCGGAGAGCGGAACAATGTCGCCGAGACCCAGCGTGGCGAAATTGAAGCCGCTGAAGTAGAGCGCGGTGATCAGATCGGGCTGCAGAGTTCCGCTCGAAGCCTGGATATGACTACCGAGCAGCGGCCAGTAAACCAGAGCGAAGCCGGCGATGAACAGTGCTACCCAGATGCCCACCACAATCACCAGTAACGCCGGACCGACGAGCGTCATCAAGCGCGCTTGCAGGCCCAGTCTGATATCGATCCAGCGACAGCTGGTCCATATAACGCGGTTAATGAATGGCGTAATGATGCCACCCATGGCGCGCGTCGCCAGCACCACGCCAAATACGTCCAACGCGGCGATCAGTATCAATAACGCGCCCAAAACTGTGATCCAGATATCCATTCTAGTTTTACGTCTCTGCGTTTAGGGTGAGGGCCGGACGCCGGCTTCCGGAAGCCTTTCGCCAACGATGTTTTTGCGAACGTGGCAGCACATCCCGTGCCATGCCCGTCACCAGGGGAGAACTGGGAATGGCCCGGCACACAGACAACGCCTGGCCACACCTGGGTGCTATGCCCCTCGGGTCGTGGTGGCTTTCACCCCGCTACGGGCCATACCGCCCTGGCAGTTACACCGGTTTTCTCGTCGGTTCTACCTGACCCCTTGTTATACCCCATAGATCCAGGCTGACGGAGCGGCCATCCCACCAGGCACGCAGTGTGCATAAGCCAAGACAGCGCGGCGCAGAAAGCCAGTCTTTCACCCGCCGATATTTCTCCCGTCACCGGTGTTGAGAGTTTGCGATGGATTCGATTCGAGTGTGGGTAGCCATTGTGCAGGCGGCATGAATCATAGTGAGCCGCTGAGCCCTGCGCGGGCGGACCACAACCGACGGTCTTTGCAGCGGGCGCACAAACTGGCCCATTTGCTAGACAATGCGTTCCGCGTCCCGGGAACCCAATGGCGGATAGGGTGGGACAGCCTCATCGGCATTATACCGGGGGTCGGGGATGTGCTGACCACCGGCGTGTCGTTATGGATTGTCAGCGAGGCGAAGCGCTTGGGTGCGCCGGGCGGTTTACAGCTGCGTATGCTCTGGAAGCTGCTCCTGGACATGGTGTTCGGCTCGGTGCCCTTGATTGGCGATGTGTTCGACGCAGGCTATAAAGCCAATGTGCGTAACGTGCAGCTTCTCGAAGACTGGTTGCACAAAAACGGACATCTTTGATTAACATATGTTGATGTGCGCAACCTGCTAGTTTGTAAAGATTAATACGTAAATCCACCGACCAACGCCTGAGGAGGGGTCATGCAAAACGCCAATGCCACGACCCCAACGGCGGACAATGCCGCCATCCAGGCATTGCCGGAAGAGTTGCAGGGCGTGGCGAGTTCGGTGTTCGACAGCTTCCTTTCTATCTGGGAAAACTTTGTCGGCCATCTGCCCTACGTGCTTGGTGCAATAGTCGTTGTTTTTGCGACGTGGGTGGCGGCCAAAATCAGCCTGGCCATTGCCGGGCGGGCGATGAGCCGCGCTTCGATGCGTCAGTCGCTCAAAGATCTGTTGCTGCGCTTTATCAGTCTCGGCGTATGGTCGCTCGGGGTACTGTTTGCCGCCATGATACTGTTTCCCGGTCTGACGCCGGCTAAGGCGCTGGGCGCGTTGGGACTGGTTTCGATCGCGGTCGGGTTGGCCTTTAAAGACATTTTTGAGAATTTTTTCGCCGGCATTCTTTTGTTGTGGCGATTTCCGTTTGAAAACGGGGATTTTATCGAGTGCGAAGGGCTGGTGGGGCAGGTCGAAGAGATTTTGATCAGAATGACCAAAATACGTAAAACCACCGGTGAGCTGGTGGTGGTGCCGAATTCCTTCCTGTTTAAAAACCCGGTCGATGTGCTGACCGATCGCGGCTCCCGCCGTACCACCCTGCCGGTAGGTATCGCCTATGGTGAAGATGTAAACAAAGCAGTCGACGTCATTACCCAGGCCGTAGCGGATTGCGAATCCGTGAATCAGGATAAACCGGTGCAGATATGGCCGACCGCTTTCGGCTCCAGCAGTATAGATATAGACGTCACCTGGTGGACAGATGCCAGGCCTGTCGATATACGTCGTTCGCGCGGTGAGCTGGTCACAGCGATCAAAATGGCGCTGGATGAGGCCGGTATCGAGATCCCGTTCCCCTACCGGACGCTGACTTTCAAAGAACCGCTGGTGACAAAGACAGAGGCCGGTTAACCCGTTTTTTGTATTTTTTTAGTTTTTAGAAGCCGCCACAATTTTTCAATAAGCGGAGGAGATGAGATATGAAAGGAATTACGGTTGCGATGCTCGTGTTGGGCGTGCCGTTGTTGAGTGCTTCAGTGGTACTTCACGCCGCGCCCTCGGGCAAGAACATTGTCCAACAGGGTAATGGGAAGGGCGCTGTGGCTTGTGCAACTTGCCACGGAAAGCAAGGGCAAGGTGACGCCGCCAAAGGATATCCGTATCTGGCGGGCCAACCTAAGGGCTATCTGATTAAGCAGTTGCAGGATTTTGCCGCCAAGCGCCGTGAGAATCCTGTCATGCAGCCCTTCGCCAGCGCCCTGTCTACGGAGGAAATTGAGGCCGTAGCCGGTTACTTCGCGCAGTTGCCGCTGCCCGCGCACGTCGCCAACGAGGCTAAGGTCTCCTCATCGCCGGACGGTGAGCGACTGGCAAAACAGGGTAAATGGTCGGACGGTGTGCCGGCGTGCTTTCAGTGCCATGGCAGCAGAGGGCAGGGGATCGCGCCGCATTTCCCCGCCATCAGTGGTCACTCCGAAGCTTATATCAAAAAACAACTTGGGCATTGGCGGCAGGGCAAGCGCACCAATGACCCCAACGGTTTGATGAAAGCCGTGGCGGTCAGGCTGGACGAGTCCGAGGTCGCGGCGGTGTCGCGCTATCTCGCTGCACAATCTCCAGTCAAAAAGCCCTAATTCGAGGAGACCGACAATGAAAATCACTCAATCATTTATTCTGTATCTGGGCAGTATACTCATCAGCCAGCCGCTGCTGGCCGAAACGGTGGAAAGTGCCCACGCGCTTAGCAAGCCTGTCGAGGTCAAGCCTTATCTGCCGCCTGAACCAGGGTCAATGCCGGATGACGAGTTCGGAAAAATGGTGCGTCTGGGTGAACGTATTTTCACCCAGACGGGAAAGTATGCCGCGAAGTACGTCGGTAATGATCAGAATTGCGTCAATTGCCATCTTGATGCGGGACGTCTGGCCAATTCCGCTCCGCTTTGGGGGGCGTGGGGAAACTACCCGGCTTATCGCAAAAAGAACAAAATGGTCAACACCATGGAAGAGCGCATTCAGGGCTGTTTTAAATACAGCATGAACGGCACGCCGCC
>JASBSN010000076.1 GCA_030148915.1 Thiogranum sp. | reverse complement strand
CCAATGATCGCAACCACGATCATCAGTTCGATAAGAGTAAAGCCCTGCTGTGTTTTCTTCATGAGTGTGTCCTCAAAATAAACGTTGTCGTGAATCAGAAGCCGAGTGAGCTGGCTGCTATAGGTAAAGCAGTATGCGTGCCAGTTCGCACCCGAAACGTCGCGGCTGTGGCTGGAGACCGAGGTGATGGTTCTAACTCGTTGTTAGAACAAATAGATCAATGGGTCGGGAAAAGCTAAGGCGGGGTGAACATAGTGGCTTCCTCCTTGAAAGTGTGAACCAGTCGTCCGTGACGGTTTAGGGCTGTCTGACGTGTTCCGGCCACCGGGTGACGCTGCGCGTCACTTTCTCGCTGCTGCCGGTCTTTACTCCAGACCGAGTTTTTTCAGGCGGTAGCGCATGGCTCTGAAGGTGATGCCGAGCACTTTGGCGGCGGCGGTCTTGTTGTTGTCGCATTGATCCAGTGCTTTGAGAATAGCCTGTCGTTCGATAGTTTCAAGGTAGTCCTCCAGCGGGACTCCTTCCGGGGGCTCGGATAGGGAGGCGGTGTCCTCGCTCTGCTTCTCCCCGCTATCGGTTTGCGGCAGGGCGAGGTCCTCGGGCTGGATGTCCCGCCCCTCACTCAGTGTCAGGGCGCGTTCGAGGATGTTTTCCAGTTCGCGCACGTTGCCGGGAAAGCCGTAGCGCTGCAGCGACTCCATGGCCGCGCCCGACAGTTGCGGTGTGTCGATGGCCTGTTCGTTGGCCAGCTTGGCGACGATATGCAAGGCCAGTTGTGGAATGTCTTCGCGCCGCTGGCGCAGGCTCGGCACTTTCAGTTCGATGACGTTGATGCGGTAGTACAGGTCCTGGCGGAAGTCGCCGCTGGCGACCAGCCTGGTCAGGTCTTTGTGGGTGGCAGAGAGCAGGCGCACATCGACGGGTATTTCTTTTTGTTCGCCCACCGGGCGTACAGCCTTTTCCTGGATGGCGCGCAGCAGCTTTACTTGCATGTGCAGCGGCAGTTCGGCCACTTCGTCGAGAAACAGGGTGCCGCCGGCGGCGGCCTGGAACAGGCCTTCCTTGTCGTTGAGCGCGCCGGTGAAGCTGCCTTTTTTGTGGCCGAAGAACTCGCTTTCCATCAGTTCGGCGGGGATCGCGCCGCAGTTCACCGGCACGAAGGGGCGGTCGTTGCGCGGGCCCTTGGCGTGGATCAGGCGCGCGACCAGTTCCTTGCCGGTGCCCGAGGCGCCGCTGATATAGACCGGCGCCTGGCTGCGGGCGAGCTTGGCGATGGTCGAGCGAATGGTCTGCATAATGGCCGAATCGCCGAGCAGCGTGTCACGGCTGCGCCGGTCGTGATCGGCAAAACTCGCCAGCCGCAGGGCGCCGTTGACCAGGTTACGCAGCACCTGCAGGTCGACCGGCTTGGAAACAAAATCGAAGGCGCCGAGTTTCAGCGCCTGCACGGCGGTTTCCATGTTGCCGTGGGCGGTGATGACGGCCACCGGCAGGTCGGGGTAGCGGGTCTGAATGTGTTCCACCAGCGACAGGCCGTCACCGTCGGGCAGGCGCATGTCGGTGAGACACAGGTCGAAGTGGTGCTCGCCGAGTAAGGTGCGCGCACTGCTCAGGTCGGCGGCCGAAAGCGTCTCGACGTTCATGCGGCCGAGGGTCAGTTCGAGCAACTCGCGTATATCGGGTTCATCGTCGACGATCAGGGCTTGGGCGGTGCTCATGAGTGGGAAAACTTTCCTCGGTTAGACAAACTGAATACGAAAACAGGGCTGGTCATCGTCGGTCACGGTGTAGCTGAGTCGCGCCTGGTTGATTTCGCACAATTCGCGCGCGATATACAGGCCCAGACCGGTACCGCTGGCGGCGGTGGTGTAAAAGGGTTCGAACATCTGCTCGGCGGTTTGCGCATCGATGCCGGGGCCGTTATCGATAATGTCCAGATGGACGCCGCTGGCGGCCTGTTGCACGCGCAGCCGCACGGCGCGATGCTCGCTGCTGTTGTGTCTTAGCGCATTCTCGCACAAGTTGGTCAGCACCTGGTGCAGGTGGCCGGGGTCGATGCGCACCTCGCTGCCCGCGGAGGGGATATCCAGGGCCAGGCTTTGCGCGGTGATGCCCTCGCTCTGGATAAACTCGTCACGAAAGCCGTGCAGCCATTCGCTTAGGCGCAGGTTCTGCGGCTGATTGGCCGAACGGCGCGACAGCTGCAGTACGTTTTCGATGATGTCGTTGACCCGGCGGGTATGGTGGCAGATGATTTCGCTCAGCCGCCGATCGGCCTCGCCCAGCGGTTCTGACTCCTGCAGCAACTGGGCGGCGTGGCTGATGGCGCCGAGGGGGTTGCGGATTTCGTGAGCGATGCTGGCGGTGAGGCGTCCCAGCGAGGCCAGCTTCAGCTGTTGTGCCTGTTGCGCCAGCCGGGCGCTGTCATCGAGCAGGATCAGTGCCCCCTTACCGTTGGAGGTGGTGAGCGCACTGAATCTCGGGATCACCCGGGCGCTGCCGCCGGGTACCTCGACCGGTTGCGGCTGCCAGTGCCGGTCGTGTTGCCAGCGTTCGAGCTGCTCGGCCAGCGAAGGGGCCAGGCGATCGAGCCGGGCGGATGTGGTGTTGCCGCTGATGGCGAGCAGGTTGCGGGCATTGTCGTTGGCGAGGCGGACGTTGCTGTCCGGGTCGATCACCAGCAGGCCGGATTGCAGCTGCTGGACGATATACCGGTTCAACTGTTCCAGGTTGGCCAGATCGATACCGCGCTGTTCGGCCAGCGCGGCGCTTTCGCGGGCACGGATGGACAGCACATGGGCCACGCCGGCCGCGGTGAACAGGACCGCGCCCAGCAGGCCGGCGCGGGTCAGATGGCCGGCGTCGGCGCCTTCCCGGGTGAGGCTGGCGACGCCGGTTTCAAACAGCACGATCAGCGAGGCAACCGCGGCGAACAGATACGCCGTACGCCCGGGCAGCAGCAGGGCGCCGACCACCACGGCGATGACCAGCAGGATGCTCAGGGCACTGGCGACGCCGCCGCTGGCGTGCATCAACAGCGCCAGCGCGGCGATATCGCCCAGCACCTGGACCAGCGCCTGGAACTGATAACCAGGCCACTGCAGGCGGGTACTGAGACCGGCGGCGAGACTGAACAGCAGATAAGCCAGCAAGGTGCTATTAAACAGGAGCGGCGAATGGACATTGAAAGGGTTGTTGTCGGCCAGCGCGAAGGACAGTAGCGTCAACAGGCCGGCCATCACGGCGCGATAGAACGTCAGCAGGCGCAGCGCCTGCCATTCAGTCGGGTGGAGATAAAGACGTTGCGCGGGCATGCCGGCCGGCGGCATTGTCTAGGGGGCCTCGTCGCGGTGCGCGCGGCAGCAATAGTAGCGGTCTTTAACCTGCAAGGCCTCGTTCAGCGGTACGTGCGTGCCGCAGTGCGCGCAGCGCACCATGCTGCCCACCTGTTTCACGGGCTTTTGCTTGACCCGCGGTGTCTTTGCCAGGCGCGACAGGATCCAGATCACCAGGGCGATACCGACGAGGTAGAAAAGCACGCGTATACCGAACATGGGCCTAGTGTACCCGAAGGCGGCGCAATTTGAATCCGTGCCGGAATGACAGGGTTCTGAATTAATCCGTCATGCCGGACTTGTTCCGGCATCCAGGGATTTGATCGTTACGGATCCACGCTTGCACGCGCATGGCTGTCCCCGCAGAATACAGCTTTTCCCATACAGGTACTCCTATGCACCTGCACGAATACCAGGCCAAACAGTTGTTTGCCCAGTACGGCGTCCCGGTGCCCGCCGGGCGCATGGTGAGCGATGTGGCGCAGGCGGCCGGTGTCGCCGAGGCGTTGCCGGGCGCACGCTGGGTGGTCAAGGCGCAGGTGCACGCAGGCGGTCGCGGCAAGGCCGGCGGGGTGCAGCTGGTCGACAGCGTCGAGGCGTTGGAAAAGGCCGCTCGGGGCATGCTCGGGACCTTCCTGCAGACCGCACAGACCGGCGCTAAGGGTCTGCCGATAGAGCGTCTGCTGGTGGAGGCCACCGTGGACATTGAACGCGAGCTGTATCTCAGCCTGCTGGTCGATCGCGCCAGCGAACGCATTATGATCATGGCCTCGCAGTCCGGCGGTATGGATATTGAAGCGGTCGCGGCGCGCGATCCACAGGCCATTCTCACCGCAGCCGTGCATCCGGCGGTGGGCCTGCAGCCCTATCAGTGGCGCAATCTTGGCTTCGCGCTGGGCCTGAAGGCCGAGCAGGTCAAAGCGCTGGGCCGTCTGTTATCGGGGCTGTACCGCCTGTTCGAGCAAGAAGACGCCAGTCTGGTGGAAATCAATCCGCTGGTGGTGACCGGCGCGGGCGAACTGCTGGCGCTGGACGCCAAACTGGATATCGAAGACAACGCCCTGTACCGGCATGCGCAGACCCTGGAGTTGCGCGATCCCAGCCAGGAAGACGAAAAAGAGCGGGCCGCCGGCGAACACGGGCTCAACTACATTACCCTCGACGGTAACATCGCCTGCATGGTCAATGGCGCCGGGTTGGCGATGGCGACCATGGATCTGATTAAACTGCACGGGGGTGAACCGGCCAATTTTCTCGATGTCGGCGGTGGCGCGACCGCCGAGCGGGTCGCCGAGGCGTTCAAGTTGATCCTCTCCGATGACAAGGTGCGCGCCATTCTGGTGAATATTTTCGGTGGCATTGTGCGCTGCGATCTGATCGCCGAAGGCATTATTCAAGCGGTTCGCGAAGTCGGTGTGGACCTGCCTGTGGTGGTGCGTCTGGAGGGTACCAACGTCGATCAGGGCAAGGCCATGCTGGCCGACTCCGGGTTGCGCATTATTGCCGCCGACGGCCTGACCGACGCGGCGAACAAAGTCGTCGCCGCCGTCTCGGACGGCGCCGGGGCCAACGGATGAAGCCAGACATATGAGTATTCTCGTCGACAGCAACACCCGGGTCATCTGCCAGGGCTTTACCGGCAAGCAGGGCACCTTTCATTCAGAGCAGGCTCTGGCCTACGGCACGCGGCTGGTGGGCGGCGTGACCCCGGGCAAGGGCGGCCAGCGGCACCTGGGTTTACCGGTATTCGACACCGTGCAGCAGGCGGTGCGCGAAACCGGCGCCGTGGCGAGTATGATTTATGTCCCCGCGGCGTTTGCCGCCGACGCCATTCTGGAAGCGGCCGATGCCGGTATTACGCTGGTGGTGTGTATCACCGAAGGCATACCGGTTCTCGACATGATCAAGGTGAAGGCGGCGCTGGCCGGCAGCCACTGCCGGTTGATCGGTCCCAACTGCCCCGGCATTATCACCCCGGGCGCCTGCAAGATCGGCATTATGCCGGGCGCTATTCACCGCCCCGGTACGGTCGGCATTGTCTCGCGTTCCGGCACGCTTACCTATGAAGCGGTCTACCAGACGACGCAAGCCGGGCTGGGGCAGAGTACCTGCGTAGGCATCGGTGGCGATCCCATTCACGGCCTGGAGTTCATCGACTGTCTGCAGGGCTTTGAAAGCGACGCCGAGACCCATGGCGTGATTCTGGTGGGCGAAATCGGCGGCAGCGCGGAAGAACAGGCGGCCGAGTTCATCGCCGCGCAGATGAGCAAACCGGTGGTGGCCTATATCGCCGGGGTGACCGCGCCGCCGGGCAAGCGTATGGGGCATGCGGGCGCCATCATCAGTGGCGGGCACGGTACCGCCGAGGCCAAATTCGCCGCCCTGGAAGCCGCCGGTGTCGCCGTGGTGCGTTCGCCCGCCGATATGGGGCGGCGTATGCAGGAGCTGCTCGCGGCACCGTGACCATGTCCCAGAGCGTCCAGCGACCCGAGCAGGCGGTGCTGCGGCTGGTGATGGCCCAGTGCAATTTCCTGGTCGGCGCCGTGGCGGCGAACACCCGGCGCGTGATTGACGCGGCAGTGCACGCGCGCGATGCGCTGCAGGCGGATCTGATCGTCTTCCCCGAACTCACTCTCAGCGGTTATCCACCGGAAGACTTGCTGCTGCGATCGGGGTTTCAGGAGCTGATCGACGCGGCGCTGGTGCGCATACGCCAGCAGGTCTCCGGCATTCATATACTCCTCGGGCACCCGGAACAGACGCCCGACGGGCGTTACAACAGCGCCACGCTGATCGGCGACGGCCGGGTGCTGGCGCGCTGTCGCAAGCAGCAACTGCCCAACTACAGTGTGTTCGACGAAAAACGCTATTTTGTCTCCGGCGCCGGTTTTGTCGTCGCCCCGCTCGCCGGCGTGCAAATCGGTATCACCATTTGTGAAGATATCTGGACGCCGGCGGCGGCGCGCGCGGCGGTGGACGCCGGCGCGCAACTGTTGCTCAATCTGAACGCCTCGCCCTTTCATACCGGCAAGGGCGACGAGCGGGAGGCGGAGGTCGCCAACCGGGTGGTTGAAACCGGCTGTCCGGTGGTCTACGTCAACCTGGTGGGCGGACAGGACGAGCTGGTGTTCGACGGCGAATCGTTCGTTCTCGACGCCAGTGCAGCCACGGTAGTGCGGGCGCCGGCCTTCGAGGAAGGGCTTTACCCGGTGGACTTTGAGCGGCGCGCCGGGCGTATCGAGCCGCTGCACGGCGCGGTCACCGCCCGTGCGGGCGCGCTCGCCAGCATCTATCGGTGCCTGGTATTGGGCGTGCGCGATTACGTCGGTAAGAACGGTTTTGATGGCGCCATTATCGGCCTGTCCGGCGGTGTCGATTCGGCGCTGACTCTGGCGCTGGCCGTGGATGCCCTGGGCGCCGGGCGTGTCGAGGCGGTGATGATGCCCTCGCGCTATACCGCCGCCATCAGTCTCGAAGATGCCCGCCACGAGGCCGCGGCACTGGGCGTGCAATACAATGAAGTCCCGATCGAAAAGCCGTTTGCGAGTTTTCTCCAGGTGCTGGCCGATGCCTTCGCCGGCGCCGAAGCCGACACCACCGAAGAGAACATTCAGGCGCGCTGTCGCGGTGTGATCCTCATGGCGTTGTCCAACAAACACGGCCGCATGTTGTTGACCACCGGCAATAAGAGTGAAATGTCGGTCGGCTACGCCACGCTCTACGGTGATATGGCCGGTGGCTTTGCGCCGATCAAGGATGTGCCCAAGCTGCTGGTGTACCGGTTGTGCGAGTACCGAAACGGGATTGGCGCGGTGATTCCGCAGCGGGTACTGGAGCGGCCGCCTTCGGCCGAGTTGGCGCCCAACCAGAAGGACGAGGACTCGTTGCCCCCGTACGCGATTCTGGATCCGCTGCTGGAAGGCTATATCGAGCGCGATATGGGGGTGGATGAGTTGATCGCCGCGGGATTCGATGCCGCCATGGTACGGCGCGTCACCAGCCTGGTGGACCGCAACGAATACAAGCGCCGCCAGGCACCTCCGGGGGTGCGTATTTCGCGCCGGGCCTTCGGCCGCGACCGCCGCTACCCGATCACCTCGGGTTTTTCACACGCCGGATTCACCGACTGAGGCGCGGCTGGTGATCCGGGGAATTGTAATATGGCTCTGAAAAAACTATGGTTAACCAATTATTTCGGCCTCTACAGGGGAGCGATACATGAAAAAAGTCGAAGCTGTCATCAAGCCGTTCAAGCTGGACGACGTGCGTGAGGCATTGTCCGAAGTCGGGATTACGGGTATGACCGCCATCGAAGTGAAGGGGTTCGGTCGCCAAAAAGGGCACACCGAGCTGTACCGTGGGGCTGAATACGTGGTGGATTTTCTGCCCAAGGTAAAACTCGAAGTCATCGTCAAGGCCGAAGACGTGGAGCGCTGCGTAGAGACCATCACCAACGCGGCGCGCACCGGTAAGATCGGTGACGGCAAGATTTTCGTCACCCCGGTGGAGCAGGTGGTGCGGATCCGCACCGGCGAAACGGGTCAGGACGCGATTTAGCGCTACTCGCCCTGATCGGAGCCGTCTCCGGCGGCAGGGGGCGCCGCGGCGCCACCCGCGCCCGACTTGTTCAGCTCCAGGACCCGTTTGGCATCCCCGGCCAGCCCATTCAACCCCATCTTGGTATAGGCCCGCACCAGCACTTCCAGCGCTTCTTGTGCTGAGGGGGTGCGCTGATAGTTTTCGATCACGTACTTGGCGCGGTTGGCGGCGGCCACCCAGGCGCCCCGTTTCATATAGTACTTGGCGACGTTGATTTCGTATTTGGCCAGCATGTTGTGCAGGTAAATCAGCCGCTGCGTGGCGTCTTCGGCATAGCGGCTGTCGGGGAATTTCTTCACCAACTGGGTGAAATCATTGAACGCGTCGCGCAGCGCTCGCGTGTCGCGATCGGACGGATCGCGCGACCCGATCCGATCGACCAGCGACGCGCCGCGGGTGTAATTGGCCAGACCTTTCAGGTAGTAGGCGTAGTCGATGTGCGGATTGCCGGGATTATTGCGGATAAACCGGTCGGCGGTGGCGATACTGGAGTCGGGCTCGTCAAACTTATAGTAGGCGTAGGCGATTTCCAGCTGCGCCTGCTGGGCGTATTTGCCGAAAGGGTAGCGGGCCTCCAATTGTTCAAAGGTGCTGATAGCGGTTTCATAATCGCCCGCGTTCAGCGATTCTTTGGCTTGGCTATACAGCTCCTGGGCCGAGAGCTTGGCGAACTTGTCGTCCGGCGACGTGGCGCAGCCATAGGTGAATAAAGTCAGTAATAACGGTATAAGGCGTAACCAGCGCATCAGCGAAGTGTGTCCGGGTCAGTCAGCGGAGTTAAATTGTAAAGCTGCCGACCCCTGCTTGGCCACCTAATCCATGACACAACAGATACATTTAAATGCCCGCATCCCCGGTACCGCCGCCGGACGACGGCTCGATCAGGTGTTGGCGGAGCTGTTTCCGGATTTTTCCCGCAGCCGTCTGCAGCAGTGGGTGAAATCCGGCCAAGTGCTGCTCGACGGCGCGGTGGTGGCCGCCAGACACCGGGTTTTCGGCGGCGAGTGGGTGGAAATCGGCGCCGCACTGCCCGCTACCGGCCGGGTGGAGGCCGAAGATATTCCTCTCGATATCCGCTACCAGGATGACCAGTTGCTGGTCATCAACAAGCCCGCCGGGCTGGTGGTGCACCCGGCCGCGGGCAACCCCGACGGCACCTTGCAGAACGCGCTGCTGCACTACGATGCCACGCTGGCGGCGCTTCCACGGGCCGGCATCGTGCACCGCCTCGATAAAGACACCAGCGGGCTGATGGTGGTGGCGCGTAGCCTGACGGCGCACCATTCACTGGTCGGACAGCTGCAGGCGCGCACGGTGCACCGGGAGTATCAGGCCCTGGTGCAGGGTGAAATGACCGCCGGCGGCCGTGTCGAGGCGCCGCTCGGGCGCCACCCGCGTGATCGTCTGCGCATGGCGGTGGTGGCCTCCGGCAAGCCGGCGGTGACCCACTACCGCGTCCTGGAGCGTTTTGCCGCCTTTACGCTGGTGCTGGCGCGGCTTGAAACCGGGCGCACCCACCAGATCCGCGTGCACCTGGCGTCGATTCACCACCCGTTGGTCGGCGACCCGCTCTACGGCGGTCGTCTGCGCCTTCCCCGAGCGATCCCGGAGACCTTGCGCCAGACGCTGAGCGAGTTCCGTCGCCAGGCCCTGCACGCTTGGCGGTTGCAACTGTGCCACCCGGCCAGCGGCGAAACACTTGGCTGGGAGGCGGCGATGCCGGAGGACTTCCGCGGCCTGCTGAGCGCGCTGAGGGAGACGCCTTGATCATCCCCGCCTGGCCGGCGCCGGCAAACGTCCGGGCCGCCAGCAGCACCCGGCTCGGTGGCCACAGCCGGGCGCCATTCGAGAGTTTTAATTTGGCCACCCACGTCGGTGACAGTAGCGCCGCGGTGGCACGAAACCGAGCCCTGTTGCGCCGTGAATTGGCGCTGCCCGCCGAGCCGTTGTGGCTCGAACAGGTGCACGGCAGGCAGGTGGCGGATGCGGCGTTTGCGGGTCTGCGGCCAGCCGCCGATGCGTCGATCAGCCGCGACACCGGTGGCGTGTGTGCGGTGTTGAGCGCCGATTGTCTACCGGTGTTGTTGTGTGATCGGGCCGGCAGCGCCGTGGCCGCCGCCCATGCCGGCTGGCGGGGGCTGGCCGCAGGTGTGCTGGAGGCCACGGTCGAAGCCCTGGGCGTGGCGCCGCCGCAGCTGCTGGCCTGGCTTGGCCCGGCCATTGGGGCGCAGGCGTTCGAAGTAGGGGAGGAGGTGCGTGCGGCGTTTACCACCTTGCAGGCAGAGGCCGGCGCGGCGTTCCAGGCGCGCCCGGACGGCCGTTGGCTGGCGGATCTGTACCGATTGGCGCGGTTACGCCTGGGCGCGGTCGGCGTCACCGCGGTTTATGGCGGCCAATGGTGTACCTACAGCGAGCCGGAGCGTTTTTATTCCTACCGGCGCGAGCGGCAAACCGGCCGCATGGCATCGCTGATCTGGTTGCAATGAGCCGCTGTCTGTGCGCGCCGTATCCCGTATACTGGCGTGTTTTCGCGCCGGGGACGTGCTGATATGTCGCTGCTGGTCTGGATCCTGTTGTTCTGCCTGCTGGGCGGTGTGTTGAGTGTACTTGCCGCGGCGGGATTTCTGCTGCTGCCGGAGAGGCTGCGCGAGCGCCTGTTGCCGCACGCCGTGAGTTTCGCCATCGGCGCGCTGCTCGGGGCGGCCCTGCTGGGATTGTTGCCCCACGCCCTGGAAGGCGCCGGAGAGCGCGATCTGCACACCCTCACCGGTGCGGTACTGCTCGGACTGCTGGGCTTTTTTCTGCTGGAAAAACTGGTTCTCTGGCGCCACTGCCACCACCAGAGCTGCGAAATTCACGCGCCGGACCATGAGCACGGACCACACGCCCACATGGCCGCCGGCACCCTGATTCTGATCGGCGACAGTCTGCACAACTTCATCGATGGCGTGCTTATCGGCGCGGCCTTTCTGACCGACATTCACCTTGGTATCGTCACCAGTGTGGCCGTCGCTGCCCACGAAATTCCGCAAGAAGTCGGTGATTTCGCGGTGTTGCTGCACAGTGGGTTCAGTACCCAAAAAGCCTTTGTTTTTAATCTGCTGTCGAGCCTGACCACCGTGCTGGGCGGTATTCTCGCCTACTACAGTCTGCGGGAACTGGCTCCACTGCTGCCCTACGTACTGGCGGTGGCGGCGTCGAGCTTCATCTATATCGCGGTGGCGGATTTGATTCCGGGCCTGCACAAGCGCACGGAATTCAGTGCGACCCTGAAACAGGTGGTGTTGATAGGTGCCGGTGTGGCCCTGATTTACTACGCGCACTCCACGCTGCACGCCTAGACTGCATTTCTCACCCCCGTGCGTCGCGAGACGGGCGCTTGGTTCGGCAACCCTCATTTTACGACTCCCACTGAACCCAGAGGCTCAGCCGGGTACACCCTCGATGGTGCATGCGCCGCTCGCGGCGCCCTAAGCCAT
>JASBSN010000066.1 GCA_030148915.1 Thiogranum sp. | reverse complement strand
CGATGGGGGTTTTTGGTGCATGCGCCGCCCGCGGCGCCCTAAGCCAAAAACCCCCATCGGCCACAACCCGCCCGCACCGAGGTGAACTATGCGCAACCGCTGAAATCTCCGGCGCGCTGGTCCGAGGTTCAGTCGGGTGAGCCTCTAACTATGGCGGGTATGCAACCCGATATTGTCGGCGTTACTGGGTGACCGGCTAGGCGGGCAGGAAGTCTATCGGGTACGTCAGCGTGACCGCGTCCACCGGCTTGGCGCCGAAGTTGATCAGCTTGATGCGCGCCAGCAGCTTGCGTTCCAGCGCCGCATCACCCAGATCACTCGAGACCATAGTGATGGCCGTCACCTGTCCCGAAGGGGCGATGGTCAGCTGAAATACCACTTTGCCGGAGAGGCTCGGATCCTTGCGCAGGGCGCGGTTGTAGATGTTGAAAATAGAGCCCTTGTTTTTGTCGAAGACGATCTGAATATCTTCCTGGCTGCGCCCGGCGCTACGGCTGGTACGGGGATCTTTTTTCAGCGAGGTTTTGACAATACTGCTTTTGACCTCGGTGGCGGTGCGGGCTGCCAGTCGGGTCGAACCGGCATCGCGGCTCATCGCCGCGGTGTTGATGCCGCGGCTGCCGGCGCCGACTTTAGCGGTAATGAGGGCGCGCTTGGTCTCGGCGGCTTTGGCGCCGCTGTTGCTCAGCCGTCGGCCGCCCTTGAGCGTATCCACGTCTTGTTCGCGCAGATCGGCCAGCGAATCCTGCAGGGCCAGGAGGCCGGCACTGGAGGCTTTTTTGCGCGCCTGCTCTATTGCATCGACCGGTGGTTGTTTGGGTTGCGGTTTTTTCGCCACTTTGGGCGGTACTTTGGTCGCCGCCGCCTTGGGGGCTTTTGTCGCCGGTGGCTTCGGCTCTACTTTTTTCTCCACCGGCTTCGGTTTGGGCTTGGGTTCGGTGCGCTTCTCGAAAATCAGTTTCGCCAGGCGCGGGGGCAGTTCCGCCTGCTCTTCGACGGGCGGTTTGAGTACCGGCAGCCAGGGCAGGGCGATGCCCAGCGCTATGCTCAGCAGCAGGGTAACGGTGAGTATTTTTCGAAAGCGCCGCTCGTCTTGAAGCGAAACCGACCAGGGAAGCGACAGCGAATGCGAATAAACCATGACGATTCTACCCTAGCTCTTGGGCGCGGTTTTTTGCAGCACGGCGAGCGATATTTTGCCGTAACCCGCCTCGGTACAACTGGCCATGACTTTCTTCAACAGCCGATAGGGGATGTTCTTGCCGCCCATGATGGTCACCTCCGGCGCAACGCCCGCAGCCACGCCCAGACGCCGCTGGTTCTGCTGCTGCAACGCCTGCTCCAGCGCGGCAACGCGCGACTGTGCGGTGCCGTTCAGCTCGGCCACCGAAGCTACGCGCACGCCCTGCACCAGAATGTCGTGCTCGGTGATCATCACGACCACATTTTCTCGTGGTTTCTGTTCGGCGATGGACTGCGGCAGATCGATGTTGCGGGTGCTGGGCAGTACTTCACCTTCGCCGGAATTCACCAATAGAAAAAACACCAGAATGGTGAAGATGTCCATTAACGAGACCAGGTTGAACGCCGGGGTACCCTTGTGGCGCTTGTGATGACGTTCCATGCGCTTGGCGCGGCGTGACTGTTTCATCGGGTGCTCCCCTCGGCGGTGCGCAGGCCACCCGGTGGCGCGTCGCCGATAGAGATCGCCGGAAACAGTTCGGCGTTGACGCTTTCGCCGTCCTGCTGCACTTTGGCGACCCGCAGGGTGTCCATCATTTCCACCAGGCGCTGGTAAGGGATGTCGCTTTCCAGCAGCAGGGTGATGTCGGTTTTATCCGGCATGCGCGCTTTGATCTGCTGTAGCATGGCGGAGATTTCTTCAAGATAACGGCCTTGGCTGTCGACGCTGATCAGCTTCAGGCGGCCGCGCTTGCGCTCGCCGATCTCTATAACCTCTTTGCGCACGATCACTTCCAGTTGCAGCGGTTCCGGTTCATCTGTTTTGTCCTGCGCCGCGGCGCCGGCCGCCGGCAGATTGAGATCGACAATGGTGATGCGCGAAAACACCGCCGTAATCAGCAGAAACGGTACGAGGATAACCATCAGGTTCATGAAGGCCGTGATGTTGACCTCGCCGGGCTGACTGAGGTGGTGTTTGCGCCAGCGACGTTTCATCAGCCGGCGGCTCCCTGACGCTGCTCGGTAAGGATGTTGAGGAACTTCACCGAAGCCATTTCCAGGCTGTCGACCAGCTCGGTGGTCTTGGTCTGTAGCACGGTATAGACCAGCAGCAGCGGGATCGCCGCCATCAGGCCGAACGCCGTGGTGTTCATGGCCACCGAAATACTCGCCGAAAGCATATCGGCTTTTTCCGCAGGGTTGGCGTTGGCCACTGCGGTGAAGGCCTGGATCAGACCCATGATGGTGCCGAGCAGCCCCAGCAGCGTGGCGATGTTGGCGAACGTCGCCAGGTAGTGGGTGCGTTTTTCCAGACGCGGTACGGTTTCCATCAGGCCTTCCTCCATGGCCACCTCGACATCGTCACGGCGTACCGTGGCGCCGGCACGGTCGAGGCCGTAGCGCAGGATACGGCTCAGCGCGGTTTTCGATTTTTCCGTCAGCGCCGCCGCCTGGGCGTAATTGCCGTCGATCAGCAGCGGCATGACCTGTTTCCAGATGCGCTGATTGGTGGTGCGTGCCGCGGTGAGGTAAACGTAGCGCTCTACGGCGATGGCGACGCCCAGCGCGAGTACCGCCACGATGGGGTACATGAACAGGCCGCCGGCCTGAAAGAAATTGACCAGACTCGAGTAGATTTCCATGTGTAACTCCTTAGAAGTATCCCGTGTTAGTCGGGGATAAAGCCCCGTTTCTTTAGTCCGTTTTGTGAACGCTGTCGAAATAATCCAGTTTTCGCCGAAAAACTTCCGGATCAACGGGTTGCAGTGCCTCGTCGACCAGGGTGTCGACCGGGCGTTCCGGTGCCAGACCCGCCTGCGGATCTTTCCAGGGCACGATGAACAGGGCTTTGGGCAGCTCACGGTTACCGATCACCGACATGCCGTCCATGTCGAGTTGCTGCTCGGCACCGGTCGCGGCACCACCCAGGCTTGTCGCCAGCAGCAGGCAGATAAGGCGGCCATAGCCCAAGCGTGAGGCGTTCAACGATCGATACTCGCGGTAGCCGGAGCGACGCGGCGCTCCAGATCAATGACCCAGCCGTTTACGGTTTTGTCTGCGCCGCCCGACAGGCTCAGATAGCGCTTGTAGTGAGTCAGCGCCAGTGCCGGCTGCTGCAGGTATAAATCGTAGAGAATGCCGATATTGCGGTGTGCCAGCGCGTAGTCGGGATTCAGCGACAGGGCCTGCTCGTAGGCTGCGAGCGAGGTCTGGAAATCGCCCAGCTGACGATAGAGTATGCCGCGCTGGAGCTGCGCCGCGGCGCTGGCCGCGTTCAGCTCCAGCGCCTTGTCGAGGGCGGCCAGCGCGGCTTGCGGTTCGCCGGTCCGGGCGTAAGCGATGCCGAGATTGATAAACGGGCCGGCCAGCCGGGGCTGGGTTGCGCTAAAGCGCCGCAGTACCGGAATCGCCGCGCGATACTCGCCGCCGCCCATCAGCGTCAGCGCCTGCTGATACACTTGGGGCAAATCCGCCTTGCTGCTCTCGGCTGCTGCTGGGGGGGCCTCGCGCGACGGGGCGCCGGCGCAGCCCTGCAACAGCACCGTTGCGGCCAGGCCCATCGCCAGCGCGTTATTCAAGAACCGCGACAAAACTTTCTCCTTGTTCCGGCTTGGCATAGCGCACTGGCAGCAGTTGCGCCAACTGCTCCATACTCCTGCGCACCCACAGATCATAGAGGCCCGCGCTGATGCGCTGGGCGTTGGTTTCATGCACCGCTATGGCTTTCTCCTCGAAGGGATAAGCCTGATCTTCGAGCAGAATGTTATACTGTTCCAACTCCTCGGCGCTGAGGTTGTGCGGGCGTTCCGAGTTCAGCAGAGCGCGGCCAAAATCGCGGTACATGTCACCGATTTTGAACGCGGACTCGGTGGTCACTTCAGCCACTTCGTAGGCGGCGGCTGCTTTGTAGGCCTCTATAGCGGCCTGCAGGTGGGTTTTCTTGCGCGCCAGATTTTTCCTCAACGGTTCTTTTAGGGCGACCTGCCGATAGCCGAGCTGTTCCGGTTCGGCCAGCGCCAGTTGGGCATGCGCGGCGAGAAAGCGTGTGCGATCGCTGCGCCCGGCTCCGGCCGAACGATCCATGCCTACCAGTTGTTTCTGCCACTGCAGCTGTTGCTCGGTCTGGCCGCTCTTGGCGTACAGCTGCACCAGTTGATAGGCCGCTTCCATCGCCGCCTCAGCCGGTTTCGGATAGCGTTTGATAAAACGTCGATAGGCACCGATGGCCCGCGGATCGTCGCCTGCCTGCCGGTAGAGGCTGGCTGTCGTCAGCGTGGCCTCGCGCTTGAGCGCCGGATCCTGTTCGCTAGCGGCCAAACGCTCAAACTCGCCGGCCGCCCGTAGCGGCTGGCCGTTCTCGCGGTACAGCACCGCCAGCTTGCGCGTGGCATCGCCCTGCAGGGCGTGTTGCGGATAGTCGCGGCGCCACTTTTCCAGGATGCGGATCGCCGCCGGCCATTGTTTGAGCGCGATATAGGCGGCCGCGGCGTCGTACTGAGCGGTTACATTGACGCTTGAGTCCGGCGCGGCGCTGCTGATGCGCAGGAAATGTTCGGCGGCGCCGGCTAGATTGCCGGCCGCTTTTTCCTCCTCGCCCTGTTTGTAGATGCTGGCCGCGAGTTTGTCTTCCCACGGACCGCGTTGCGGGTCATCGGCGCCGCTGCGCGCCAGTACCTGGCGATAGGCCAGTTCGGCGCGCTGGTAATCGGCCTGGTCGAATTGCGCATGGGCGGTGACCGTCCAGGCGGACAGTTGCAGCTTGGCCGGCGCCTGTGCATGGTCGATAACCGGCCGCGCCGCGCTGATGGCCTCGGCATAGCGGCCGCCGGCGTAAAGTTGTTGCGCTGCGCGGGTGCGCACGGCCAGCGCCTGCTCGTGGGTGGGGAACTGTTCGCTGAAACGCAACGCGCTGGCGATACCGGCGCGGTGCCACTGCGCTTTGGCGGCGCCCTGCAGGTCGTTCTCGTGCTTGGCATAGGCCAATAACGCGGCATATCCGGCTTCCCCCGCCCGCGTGTGATTGCCGTATTCATAGGCGGTGCGCTCGTACTGCGCCGCGGCCAGGCCGTGTTGTCCGGCGCCGCTCAGTAGTTCGGCGTAAAGGAAGTTCATATAGGGCGCTTGCTCAGTGTGCGCAAACGCCCGCAGGTACAGCTGATACCAGTGGCCCGCCTGGGCGTAAGCGCGCGCCTTGTTCTGCGCCTGGGCCAGGGCGTGGAAGTGTCGGGCGACATCGCGCAGATGCCGCTGTACCTGGGCCAGTATTTCGGGCGATTGGGCCGGATCATGCTGCTGCCAGTAGGCCGCTGCGGGTTGATAACGCTCGATGAACGCCTGTTTTTCTTCCAGCACCCGGTCGCTGAAGCCGGCCTGTTTATAGACATCGATGACGCGCGACTGGAACAGCGGCGCTTCGCGGTGCTGCGGGTGGGTGGCGGCAAACAGAGCGTAGGTTTCGGCGGCATCTGTAAACCGCTCTTTGGCCAAGTGCAGCGCCGCCAGACGGGCATACACCAGCGGTTCATAAGTGCGTGCGCCTTGGCGCGCGTAGTACTCGCGCACGCCGGTGGCTTCACCGAGATAGGAAAAGCTCAGGCTCACGGCGCGCAAGGTGTCGTCGATGCGCTCGCGCTCGCTGCGGCTCAGTGACCCGGATAGCTCGGCGCCGTCCTGGTCGCCGATGGTCTGGTCCAGAAGTTGTGTAAAGGCATCCAGGGCAGCGCGATAGTGGTTTTGCTTGAAGCGCGCCCAGCCGATTTTGTACAAGGCCTGCTGGTGGAACTCGGAGCCGGGCCCTTGCGCGATGACCGCCTGGTAGGCCGCTTCGGCCTGGGCGTAGTCACGGCGCACAAACAGGTATTCGCCGCGGCGGAACTGGGCCTCGTCATACCTGTCGCTGTCGCGATATTGGCTGGTAAATCGGGTCAACGCCGCCATCGCCGGTGCGGTGTCACCGCTTTGCTCGCGGGCCCGCGCCAGTTGGTAGAGTGCGGTGTCGCTGTGGGGTGTATCGGGAAAGCGCTCGAGCAGCTCAGCATACAACTGTGCGGCGCGCGAGGACCCCGGCGGCGGCTGGCCCTCGGCCAGGGCCTCTTGCTCGATCTCCAGGTTCAAGTCGGCGAGACGCCGCAGGGCTTCCGGTACAAACCCGCTGTCCGGAGACTCTTCGAGAAACGCCTGGTAGTGGCGGATGGCGGTGAGACGGTTTTTGGCCACGGTGCTGGGTTGCGCGGGCGGTAATGGCGTTGCGTACAAAGAGCCCACCGTTTGCTGGTTGTAATCGCCCAGGCCGCTGACCGATCCGCAGCCAGTCAGCTCCAGGGCGAGGCAGAAGGTGACTAAGTGCGCTCTCACGGCAGCACTTGTGGGTTGCGCGCCAACTGGTCATAGCTGCGCGCCAGCGCGAACCGTGCCTGGCTGCGATAGCTGCTCAGGCGCTGCTTGCGGGTTTCCAGTTCGCCGAGGGCCAGCCGTTGCAGGTGCTGGCCGGAAGCGCCGCGGGCCGCTTCTATACGCGGCAACAGCGCGAGGATGCGCCCGCGTAATGCTTCGATGCGCCGGTCGTAGCCGTCGAATCCGGCCTTTGCGCTGTGCAACGCCTTGACGATGTTGGCGTGTCGCGCGGCGGCCTCATGCAACAGTGGTTCGATCCCGCGCAATTGTTTGTGGCTCTCCCACCAGCGCGCCTGATAATCGGACTGCAGCCGCCAGGACAACACGCCGCGCAGCCACTCGGCTCTTTCGCGCAGCCGCTGGTAGCGCGGTTCGTCGGGCAGGGTCGCCAATCGGCGCTGCAGGTTCTGCAGGCGTCGCCATTGATGTTTTTCGGCGGTGTTGGCGAGTTTGATAGGCGCGCTCGGTGCGCGCGCGGCGGCGATCTGCGCCTGATAGTGTTGCCAGCGCTGTTGCAACAGGGCCGTCTCGTGCTTTTCCAGGCGTGCGCGAATTTTCGGCGCGCGTTGTTGATAGGCCAATCGGCGGGCGTCGACCATGTCGTGATAAAGCGCGGTCTTGTCCAGCCAGTTGCCCAAGGCGTCGGACAGATAGCCTAGGTCCCGGTAGTCCTTCAACGACTCCTGGAAGTTGTTACCGGAGAGAACGTCCACCAGGTAACGGCCGGACGGTACCCCTTCCAGAGTCGGGTTCTCATGCAGCCAGCCACCGGATATGCCGGTATCGGCCTGGCTCAGCAGCGCGATCAGGGTGCCGCTGCGCGCGCTTTCGATGGCCGCCTCGACTTGCTGCTGCTCACTGTCGTAGTAACTGAGCGCCTGCTCGTAGAACGCCACGGCCCGTTTGCCGTCGCCCATTTGCGCCAGTGCATAGGGCACGGCCAACCGCGCTTCCTGCGCCGCCGGCTGGTGACCGCTGATTTTCAGCAACGCCATCCAGGGCGTCAGCGCCTGCTGGAAGTCACCCCCTTCGGCATCCGCCCAGCCCGCACCCAGCAGCGCGGCTTGTACAAACGGCCCTTGCAGGCGGACGCGGTTGAGGTATTGGCGCGCCGCGGTGCTATCTCCATTGCGCAGCAGCTGATAGCCCAGCCCCAGATTGGCCCGGTCGCGCAAGGCGCGCAGTTCTTCGCTGGCGGCCGGTTGTTGGCCCAGCGCGTCCAACAGCTGCCGGCCTTGTTCGATGTCGCCGGCGCGTAGCAGAGCGATGCCACGGTTGATGTGTAGATATTCTTTCCAGCCTTCCGGGGCGCGCACCGTTTTCAATGAGTCGGCCGCCGCGCGGTCATTGCCGAGGGCCATGTTGATATTGGCCCCCAGTAGCGCCAGTTCAGCGCTCAATGCTTTGTCCTCAGGGGCGCCGGTCTCTTGCAGGGTGGCGTAGGCTTTGCGGTAGTGGCCGCGCTGATAGTTGATTTTGGTCAGGTAATACCAGACGCGCTCGTGCAGCTCGCTGTCGGGATCGGCGTCCAGCAGGCGATGGAACCGGGCCTGTGCCAGATCGAGCATGCCGTAAGACAGTTGCAGACCCCCCATCAGCATTTCAGCGTCCTGGCGATGATGGGGCAGACGATTGTGCTGCTGAGCCGCCATCAGATGCGTGATGGCGGTGAAATAGTCTTCCTGGTAGAAATGGAACAGCACTTCGCCATAGTCGAGATCCAGCACCTGTCGCGGCTTTCCCGCTGCGGCAGTGCCAGCGACGGCGACGGCCGCCAGCCATAGTGCAAAGACCAGCAGTCTGCGCGGTGCCATTACCACTCCTTGACGGCGAATTCGGGCTGGTAGTTACTGCTCCGGTCGACGATCTTCAGCTCGACATACTTGGGACCAAGTCCTTTGCTGATGGTCGTGGTGGCGCCCCGGCGATAGTCGCGCCCCTTCGGGCCCTTGCCGGTGAAAAACGCCACCAGTTCGTGTTCGCCGTTGCGCAGATTGCCGATATGCAGGCGTTGCACGCCGCCGCGGATCAGGGCATCGATTTCACGTGGCGTGTAGAGATAATCCGCCACTTCCTTGCCATCGATCTTAAGTTGAACCGAATCGAGCTGAAAGAATTTACCGACGTCCATGGAAACGAACACCGAAACCTGAGTGTTGGAGGGGAACAACAATTCCTCCTCGAGCATGAACAGGTCCCGGTTGAGCTCCAATACCTGTTGCTTGAGGGTCTGTACATTTTCCTGAATGCCGGCGTCCGGGTCGCTGGCCGGTTCGGCTGCCGCGGGCAGCAGCGGCCAGATCAGCAGTCCAACCAGCAATCCTGTGTATAAGCTGCGCATACGCTCTCCTGCGGCGACGGGTGGTGACAGCACGTTCTAGTATCATCGGCAGAGGCGGTGCGATACCCGAACGCCTTTCACAGCCAAAGCGTGAGGCGGCTCACAAATCGGTATACACGCCCGCGCGACGGCGTGCCGTCGGGCCTTTTCATCCACAACCAAGGCAATCTCTGTGCCACGCAGCGGAAATCCGGTGGTGGCCGCTGAACGGCGGCATTTGCGGCGAATCGTCCGGGTAAAGCGTGGTGATTTGGCGACAGACGGTTGCGGCGTGAGAGGTTTCGCGACGGAAATACCGCCGCTTCCGGCTCACCGCGCAGCGGGAGTCGCCGGAGTTTTGACGATGTCCTCGCCGCGATCCGCCGCCAGCAGGCCTTCGGAGTAATGCAGATGACCCTGCGCATCGACCAGGATCGCGTCGATATTCGGCAGGCTGTTGACCAGCGCCAGGCCGCGCTCGACGCCGAGTACGAAAACGCTGGTCGACAGCGCATCGGTAGTGGTGGCGTCCGGGCCGATCAGCGTGGCGCTGTGCATTCCGCGTGCTGAGTCACCCGAGGCGGGGTTGATGATATGGTGGTAGCGAATGCCGTCTTCTTCGAAAAACCGCTCATAATCGCCGGAGGTCGACACGGCGACATTTTCCAGCGGGATGACGGCGACCAGTTTGTGCTCGTCGCGCGGATCGCGCACGCCGATATTCCAGGGTCGACCCTTCCAGCGCTCGCCGATCATACGGCTGTCACCGCCCGCTGTCACCAGCGCCTGATGGATGCCAAGCGCCTGCAGCAGGCGGATACTGCGATCGACCGCGTAGCCCTTGGCGATACCGCCCAGGTCGATGCGTACACCGGGCTTGCTGTAAGCGATGGTATGCCCCTGCGCTTGCAGGACCAGATTGCGATAGTTGATCAGCTCGGTCGCCGCCCGACGTTCCGGCTCGTCGGGGTGTACGCCTTTTCGATAATCGTAGAGAAAACCGACACTGGCAAAGGTGATGTCGAAGGCCCCGTGGGTCAACCGCGAATAGTGCACGGAGGTACGGATCAGCTCGAAAAGTTCATCGCTGACCGCCACGGGATGCTGTGCGGCTTCGCGATTCAGCCTTGACAGCTCGCTGGTAGCGATCCAGGGGCTCATGTCGCGGTCGATGCGATGCATTTCTTCGAACACCGCGTCGACGCCCCGACGGGCCACGGCCGGATCGTCGTGGAACAGTTCGACGCTGATACGGGTGCCCATGATGTCGGCGTCCTTGTGCAACCAGCCGGCATGGGCGATGCAGGTGGTCAACAGCAGCGCCAGGGCGGGAAACAGTGTCGCGCCAGACACGGCCGTGGCTTCCCTCAGTACCAGATAGAGGCGAAAAGCTGCATGAGGTCGGCATCGAACTCATACAGCGGCGCCTGCGACGGCGGACCGCCGGCTCTGACATCGGAGAAGTCGTCATATTTGAACCAGACGTGGTCGTAGCGGAAATTGACAGTGGCTTTGTCTATAAAGCCATAGGATTTTTTCAGCAGGCTGTAGGTTAGGCCGAAACCCAGGGTGTAATCCTTGAATTCGCTCAGCTCTTTGTCGCGCGCCATGAAGTTCTGCTGATCGGGGCGATCGAACACGTCGGCGTAAAAATCCGCGTGCGTTTGCTGGTAGTAGCGGGCGCCAACGTCGACCAGCCAACGATTGCTGAGGGGGTGAGTGTAGCGGAGGTCCACGCTGTGGGCGGTGATGTTCCAGTCGTCAACATAATACCGGTAACCGAATTTCAACGCGGCACGATAGGGTAGATAGTAAAGAAAGTTTGCCGACACCGCGTTGCTGGTGCGGGTGTTGGGATAGATTTCGGCGGTATTGAAATTGGCCAGGCTATTGGGGTCGTTGAAGTCGTCCAGGACATAAACCTTCCGATAGGGGTTGCGCAAAAATCCCTCGTCGGTGATTACGTCGTAGTTCAGGCTCAGCAGCAGATTTTTTGTCAGTATCTGTGACAGCGAGGCGTGGTAGTTCTGGTGGTCGGCGCTTTCGTTGATGCTGGCGTCGACGTTGCTGGAGATATCATCAAAGCCGCGTGAATAGCCGAGTGTTACGGTGGTCAGTTCGCCGAACATACTCTGGCTGATGCTGAAATCATAGGTGTTGGCCTGGTAATCACTTTCGTTGCTGTAGGTGTAGCCGGCGGTCATGGTGGTGTCAGCGTGCAGGTAGTCGACACTGCCCGACCACTGAGTGCGTTGCTCGCTGTAGGGGCTGCCCTGGGTGATGACATCCACCGAGGCGCTGGAAATACTGTCAACATAGTAATTGAGCGTGCCGGAAAAATTTTTATTGTCCCCCTTACGCACCAGGATAGACGGGCCGGTCACTTCCACCCCGCCGCCATCATAGGAGTGGTAGAGCGCGTCGGCGCGATCTTCGGCAAGAACGCCGGCATCCAGCGGTCGTGTGCTCAGCAGCAATGCAAGGGGTGCAGACAGTAGGAATGCGAAGCTGAGTCCGATAGATCGACTAAGGTTTAAATGTTTAGTTACACCCACAGCCGCCCCCATGTCCGCCTTCCGCTCCGCGGGCGCCTTCCCTGACCTGGTAGACATGGCTGTGAAAACTGTCGGAGACCGGATCGCGGCTGAAGCTCATGATCGGGTCGGCGAGATGGGCCCGCTGGTACGGTTTGACCCAGGGCTCGACGCCGCTGCAGCCGCCGAGCAGCAGCAGGAGCAGTGGCAATACTAGTTGGCTGGCGAGTTTCACATTCATTCCCTGATCAGTGCGCGCACCTGTTGCTGGTAGGTCTCTTCGTACCCCGGTTTATAGCCGCGGTGCAGGTAGCGGACATTGCCGTCGCGATCCACCAGTACGGTGCTCGGCATGGCCACTACGTCATACAGCTTGCTGACGGTGCTCTTGTTGTCGAAGAGTACCGGAAAATTCACCGGGATGTCTTGCAGCATTTGTCGCGCCTTGCTGGAATCTTCCTCGACGTTTACACCCAGGACGGTGAATCCCATCGGCTGATACTGGTGGTAGAGCTCCTCCAGTAGCGGCATTTCCTCGCGGCAAGGCCCGCACCATGAGGCCCAAAAATTAATCATCACGACTTCGCCGCGGTGTTCGCTCAGGCGCAGGTTTTCACCACTGGCGCTTTTCAACGCGAAATCCGGTGCCACGCCCGGCGTGATGTCGGCTGTCGCCGCGATACTGATGATAAACACCAACAGACCGAGCAGGTAAAGCCGGGGGGTGATATGGGCAAGTTTCATCGTAGTTGTCTCCTGTAAGTCTGTTCTGCCGCAGCCCCGGGGAGAGGGGCTCAGTATGGCCTGCGGGTTGTCGGCAAGGGGCAGGCGTGAATACGCGAACCGGTTCACAGTTCAGAAAAACAACGAGACGCCGCCGGTGAACTCCAGATTGTGGTTGGTCTGAGAGTCTCCCAACAGATCGAGACTGAAGATATGGTCACGGGCATCGATGCGCAGCGCCAGCCAGTCGTTGAGCAGCAGCTTGTAGCCGAAGCCGAAGTTCCAGGTGAAATTGTCCTCGCCGGCGAAGCGCGTGCCCCCGGCTCCGGCGATCAGGTAGAAGTCGGATGTGAAGGCGTATCGGGTGCCGAAAAACGCCTCGCCGGGCAGCAGGTTGTAGCCGAGCGACAGGTTGAGGTAGTCCAGTTTGCGATCATCGCCGCTCAACAGTTGCGCCGAGCCGCTGAGCCGCTCGAAGCTGGTTTCGCTGGTGTTGGTATGCCCGTAAGCCGCCTCGGTGAACAGATTTTCCGTCACATGGTAGCTCAGGCGCAGGCCATACACCGGGTTGGTGCCGAAGTCCTCGACGTTCATGACGCCGAAAAAGCCGCCGATTTCGAAGTCCTCGGTGTCGATATCGGCCTGATTTATGTCACGCCGTTGTATCTCTGGCCGGACCACCTGTTCGGGGTCTGCGGCATCGGCGCTCAGCGGTAGGGCCAGTGGTGCCAGCGCCGGCCACAGGCAGCAACTCAGAAAAATACGGCAAATCCTGCTTTCCATTCGTTGATCTCCTGATTGTCGTCCGTACTCTGAAATATCACATAGTTCTTGTATTGGACGCGGAAAATGAAGCGTCGCGTGAGATAGACCCGCAGACCAAGGCCGACGTGAGCCAACTGATCGGTGCGATCGGACTCCTGTACCAGTGTGGTGTCGGGGTTGGAATTTATCACGCCGGTGCCGAGGGCGAAAAACGGTGAAAAGCGCCATTCCGGAAAGGGGTGGATGTTGAGACTGGCGTCGGCCATTTCGCCCGAGGAAAAGCGCGCGAATATCTTCGACCAGGACAGCTCCAGGGAAAACTTGGGCGTCAACGAAAATCCGCCGTAAATGGACATCACATCGGCGCCTTCGAAATCACCGCCGATGGCGCCGGCCTCCCAGCGGTGAAAGGCGAATTGCTTTTGCGTGGCCTCGGCGATCTGCATCGGTGTACCAAGCGGTGTCAGTGTACGCTCCAGTTGGGCGCGGGCCACCCAGCCCTGTTTGCCGCGTGCGGTACGCACCTTGAACCAGTCTGTCTTGCGCTTGAGTATCTCGATCCAGGCGCCGCGTTCCTCGACGTGAAACACCGGGTAACCGCGACCGGCGCCGGTGTGCAGCTCGATATAGGGATCGGCCACCTCGACATGAAGCGGTTTACTGGCGGCGAACAAACCGCCAAACAGATCCGCGCGGGCGGCCTGCTGAGTGCACAGGAGACAGGCCAGTACGGCGATGAGCCGGCCGCAGCCGCGGGTCAGTCTGTTCACCGGCTTTGGAATCCTTTTGCTGCTGAGGTCAAGTCCATTTTTATCCGCGTGCTCAGGGGGTGTCGAAAGGATTGTTGTAGTACTGGCCGCCGATGTCCAGCCATTCCGACAGCAGCTTGATTTCTTCGCTACTCAGAAAACCGACATGATTGGTCACGGCGTTGCGCGGATCGGCGGCGTCGCTGAACAGATCGAAGAAGCGGCGGCTGGCGATGGCGCCGGCAACGCGCATGCTCGGGGTGACCCGGACCGCTACCATGACCGGTATCGGATTACCCAGACCATCGAGGATCAGGTTGCCGTCGGTGTCGGTCTGGAATAGAAGATTGCCGGCCGCGTCGGTGTCCTGGACCAGACGATCGACGAGCAGGCCGGAGCCCGGATCGATGATCTGCTCGTTGTCGCTGAACAGCAGCTCGCGGTAGGACTTGAGGTGATTGGCGTTCTGGTCGGAGATACCGTCGCTCAGATCGAGCTGGCCGGCCGGCACCACGGGGTTGGTCATGGCGTCGGTGTCGGTGTGACAGGCGGTACAGGTGTCCGCGCCTGCGGTCCCGCGCGGCAGGTTCCAGAGAGGATGAATATGCGTTTCATAATTGATGACAGTGCGGCACAACGGCGTCCAACTGCTCTGACAGGCGTTACTCACCGGCGCGCTCAGCGCCGGGTCGAGGTCGGCATAATTATAATCAAACGCGGTGTCCTTGGCGCGCCCGGCGGCGGTTTCATCGGTCCATACATCGGCGTAGTGTACATCCACGCTCAACGTAAGGGCGGTGGGGTCGATGCGACTGCGCGCTTCGGCCATCGACTCGCCGGTGTTGGCGAAGAAGGTCTCGGTATTGGGGAACACGTAACCGTCGAACGGGGCGCCGCTATACAGGGCGGGAAAAGCGTCAACCCGCCCGTGAGAGGTGCCGGTATTGGCGGCATGGCAGCCGGCGCAGTTCATTACTTCGCCGGGACGCAGCTGCAACCAGTTCTGGTGACGGCTGGTGATGCGCTTGCCGTCTTTGTTGAGCACGCTGATGGCAAAAGGAATATTGGCCGGAACTTTGACGCGCACCGAACCGTCGGGTTCGATCGGCGCGTAGCCGATGATTTCACGCATCAACTGCTGGCGGCTGCGTCCATAATCGGCCCCGATCACATTGACCAGGTCGGCGTCGGGAATACCGACTGCCTTGACGATGCGCAGGAAGCGCGCCGGGCGTTCGTCGGCGAGCGTCGCTTGTGGATCGGCCAGCGCCGCCACGCCCGGCTTGCCACTGCCAAGCGCCCGGAAGGCGCCGTCAAAATCGTATACGCTGCGGATATTGAGTATCCCCACCTGCTGGTCGGCCAGCGACGGATCGAAATCAAAGCCGGCGGTCACCGGACCCTGCTGGTCGAAGTGAATCGGCGGCAGGGCTGTGGGCTGCGCCGCCACCACGTCTCTGTAGAGCGTGCCTTCCTGCGGTGTGAAAATCGGCAGCTGAGTCTGCGTCGCCGGGTCATACAAGTACACGCTGTACAGCGGCGGTGCTTCGACGGCATTCGGGTCCGCGATCAGCTCAGGGGTACAGGGTACGATACGGTTGTTGCTCAGCAGGCGGCACTGGCTCCAGGTAATCAGAATACGCCCGGTGCCATCGGCCAGCGGATAAAAACTGTTAAAGCGCCCCCCCGGCGAGTGCGTGCCATCGGTGCTGACCTCACCGAAACTCGCCGATAGCTGCGCCGGTCCGCTCAGTATGCCGGTATTGCGCGCCGTGGGCTGCCTGTTGTCGACATAGTCGGCGGTGTCGATGGCGATGATATCACCACCCTGGAAACTGCCGGTCGATTGCTTCACCAGGGCCATTATCCGCCCATCGGCGGTTTCCCTGGCATCGGTGAATTCTATCTTCGCGCCGTTGCTGCCGGTGGCGTGACTGTGGGCGCCGTAAAGCAGACGCAGGTTGGTGCCGTCCGGATACATTTTATAAAGGTTGATGCCGTTGCGGCTGCCCATATTATCCCAGCGTGAGAACACAACGCTGCCGTCTGACAGCACCAGCGGGTCGAGATCGTGGCTCTGGTTGAACGACACCTGCTGGATATCGCTGGTCTGCACCGGCCGATTGCGCGCGTCCAGCACGTGCAGCACAAAGGCCGGTACGTTTTCATTCTCATCCAGGGCTGAGAATTGCGGTTTACCTTCGTCGGTGAGCAGGGCTTTGGCCGTGCGTTGCCGCGTCGAGGAGAAAATAATCCGACCGTCAGGCAGGTAGTGCGGTGCAATATCCTGGCCGTCTTCGGCGATGATGTCCGAATCGATGAGCCGTCGCAGCGTATCGGTGGCGATTTCATATTCCCACAGGTTCCAGGTCGGCTGGTCTGCGGGCGCCGCGCCCTCGATGTCAGGCAGGCGCAGGGCGAACAGTAATTTGCCGCCGTCATAAGAGACTTCCACATCGCGCACATCGCCCATGCCGCCGGTGACCCCGGCGGTGAGGTTGCGCTCACGGGCACCGGGGGAGGCCAGATCGCGAAAGATCAGGTCGCCGCCCGGATGGAAGGTCATCGGGTTGTGAAGGTTCTCGGTGTCGGTCTCGGGTACCGGTTGGCGTACATAAGCGATGCCGAAATCGGCCACCAGCGGATCCAGGCCGCCGCTGCCCCCTCCACCGCTGCCGCCACAGGCGGCCACAAACAAGCAACAGAATCCGATAGTAGTTGACCGCATCAGCGCCCACAGCGACACGTGGATGTCCCTGCCTACAGAAAAAGCTCGGATTCTTAATGACATATTAATAGCGCAACCGATTCATACCGTTAATCCTCTGGCGAGACAAAGGCACAAGCAAAGATCGGGCCCGCCGGGGTTTTGTCGCGTAGCAACGCTGGCCACGCCTTAAGGAACCTCTGATCAATTCCTTTTTCGTCATTCTGGCGTATGCCGGAATCCAGTGGTTTCAATAGCTTGGATACCGGCCTGCGCCGGTATGACGAATTGATCAGAGGTCCCTTAATGTATAGCGCCTCAACTCGCGATTCTGTCGCCGATCCCAGACGTTTGTTCGCGCCTCTGACGGTAAACCGGCGGTCTGGACGGCGCTGACTATAGGCAGCCCTTAGCGGCTGATCTGCGACCCGGGTCGCAGAAATCGTCGGCGCCAGCGGAAAGCCTTCAAGTACATAGCATCACGCCGATATTTTGCGCACCGGTTCACGGTATCGGCAGCCGGGCCGGCCTATGGTCGCAATCGACCCCCGTTGCGAGCGCCTGGACCGGATATTGCAACCGGCCGGGAACGGGCAAAACATCAGATCAAGAGGCGTCCCATGATGACGACGGGAACGAGCTATCGCAGGGCTTTGGGGTACCGCTTAGGCAGGGGACTGGGGGTGTGTGTTGCCGGTTTGCTGGCGGCTGTCCTGGCCACCACTGCGCTGGCCGGTGACACCGAACGGCGACAGGCCAAGCGCATTCACGACCGGTTGACCGGTGTGCCGCCGTCCGAAGCGGTGCTCGACGCGCTGGAACAGTCGATAATCGCCAACGGCGGCAGCGGCGTGGCCGCTGCACAGTTGACGATTGACCCGCTGCAAAACCCGCGGGCGGTCAACTTCTATACCGTCACGCTGAAAAACTTCGCCTCTCCCTGGACCAACGAAGAGCAGTCGACTTTCGTGCCGCTGAATGATTACAGCGCCACGGTCATCGGCATGATTCGTGACGATGTGCCGTTCAACGAACTGCTCTCGGCGGACATCCTCTACGCCGGTGCAGGGGGGCTCGCCGGAGTGGCGGCGTATTCCCCGGCCAACAATGATCACTATCAGGACCTGGAAGATCTGCACTATGACCTCAGCGATCCGGCGGTGCTGCAGAGCAACGCCCAGTCGACGCTGAACGGTATTCCGGCCAGCGCGACCGCCGGCGTGGTGACATCGCGCGCGGCCGCCGAGGCGTTCTTTGTCGCCGGCACCAACCGCGCCATGTTCCGCTTCACCCTGATCAATCACTTGTGTACCGATCTCGAGCCTTTGAAGGATAATACCCGGCCACCGGATCGTATCCGCCAGGACGTCAGCCGCAGCCCGGGCGGCGACAGCCGCATATTCCTCAACAGCTGTGTCGGCTGCCACGCCGGCATGGATCCCATGGCGCAGGCTTATGCCTATTACGAATACAACCAAAGCAGTGGCCGGCTGGAGTACACCCCTGGCGTGGTACAGCCCAAGTATCTGATCAACGCTGACAACTTCCGCGACGGTTATGTCACTGCCGACGACCATTGGGACAACTATTGGCGCAGCGGCCGCAATGCCAATCTCGGTTGGGGCAGCGAGATTCCGGCGGCGCAGCGCAACGGCGCCAAAAGCCTCGGCCGCGAACTGGCCGGCAGTGCGGCCTTTGCCCGTTGTCAGGGTATTAAGGTTTATCGCGCCGTGTGTCTCGCCGAGCCTTCGGAGAGCGATCTGACGGCGCTGCTGGCGGCGAGCAATTTCGCGACCACTTATAAGATGAAAGATCTGTTCGCCAATGCGGCCGACGCCTGCAAGGGAAACTGAGCAGTGAGAGCGGAGTGATAGAGTGATGACGACGATAGACGGACGCTTTCTTTTCTCCACTCACCGCGTTGCCCGGCGGGCGCTGGTGCGCACTCTGGCGCTGCTCTCGGCGGTGACACTCCTGCAAAGTTGCGGCGGCGGCGCTTCGACCGAGACCAACCCGCTCACCACCACCACCGGCAGCGTCGGTTCCTCGAGCTACAACGGGCCCAACGCACAGACTGATGATATACGCGCTTTTCAGACCTACATCTGGGAGAATCTGCGCGACACCGGGCGCTGCGGCGCCTGTCATGTCGAGGGCGGTCAATCGCCGCAGTTTGTGCGCGGGGACGATATCAACCTGGCGTATGCGCAAGCCAATCCGTTGGTCGATCTGGACAGCCCGGCGAACTCACGTCTGGTCACCAAGGTGGCGGCCGGTCACAACTGCTGGTTGTCGAACGCCGCGGCCTGCGCCACGGCGATCACCTCCTATGTGGAAAACTGGGCCGCCGGCAGCGCTTCGGGCGGTCGTCAGATTCAGTTGGTGGCGCCGGTGGCCAAAACACCGGGTTCGACCAAGACCTTCGCGGCGGACGTCAACGACACCAGCTTCGCCAGCAATGTCTGGCCGTTGCTCACCGCCAATTGCGCGGGTTGTCACGTCGACACCTCGCCTACGCCGCAGGCGCCGTTTTTCGCCAGCAGTGTGCTCGCCGATGCCTACACCGCCGCGCAGCCGAAGATCAACCTGAACGATCCGGCGTTATCGCGTCTGGTGGTGCGCCTGCGTGACGAATTCCATAACTGCTGGAGCGACTGCGCCAGCGACGCCACAGCGATGGAAAATGCCATCGCGGCGTTGTCCGCGGGCATCACACCCAATCTGGTGCAGGCGCCGACGGTGTTCAGCAACGCGCTGACCCTGCAGGACGGAGTGACGGCCGCCGGCGGTAACCGCTATGAGCAGGATGTCATCGCGCTGTATGAGTTTCGCACCGGAAGCGGCAACACCGTGCTCGATCTCAGTGGTGTACAGCCCGAGCTCAACCTGACGCTCAGCGGAGACGTCGACTGGGTGGGTGGTTACGGCATCCGTATTAATGACGGCAAGGCGCAGGGCTCGACCGCCAACAGCAAGAAGCTCAACGATCTGATCAAAGCTACCGGCGAATACAGTATCGAGGCGTGGGTGGTGCCGGCCAATGTGGTGCAGGAAGGGCCGGCGCGGATTGTCAGCTATTCGGCCAGCACCAGCGCGCGAAACTTCACCCTCGGGCAGACACAATACAACTACGATTTTCTGCAGCGCTCGAGCACTACGGACGCCAATGGCGAGCCGGCCCTGTCGAGCGCCGACGCCGACGAGCGGCTGCAGGCCACCTTGCAGCACGTGGTGCTGACCTATGATCCGGTCAACGGGCGACGCATCTACGTCAACGGTATGTACACCGGCGATATTGACACCAGCATGCCCGGCAACTTGAACGACTGGGACGACAGCTTCGCCCTGGTGCTCGGCAATGAAGTCTCCAACGATCGCCTGTGGCAGGGGGTGATCCGCCTGGTGGCGGTGCATAACCGGGCGCTGACGCTGGCGCAGATTCAGCAGAATTTTGCCGCTGGCGTGGGCGAGAAATTTTTCCTGCTGTTCGGCGTGGGCGGCATCGGCGGGGTACCGGCCAATAGCTACATCATGTTTCAGGTGGAGCAGTTCGACAGTTACAGCTATCTGTTCAGTAAGCCGACGTTCATCAATCTGGATGCGGGCTTCGCCCCCGCGGGTATTCCCATCAAGGGGATGCGCATCGGCATAAACAGCCGGCTGGCCGATGTCGGCCAGGCCTATGCCAACCTCGATGCGAACGTCAGCGCCGGTGCCTACACGGCCGAGAGCGGGCAGTTGCTGGCCGATATCGGCACGGTGATTGCGCTGGAAAACGGTCCCAACGCCGGTAATGCCGACGAGTTCTATCTGACCTTCGAGACGCTGGGTTCGGCTGCCAATGTCGTCGTGGACAGCTCCGCTACCACGCCGGTGCCGTTGCCCGATCCGGGCGTGGTGTCGCAGATCGGTCTGCGCACCTTCGATGAAATCAACGCCGCCATGGCCGCGGCCACCGGTGTCGATCCGGGTGCGGTGCAGGCGGCCTTTCTGACCCTGCGCCAGGCGCTGCCGGCGGTCGAGACGATTCAGGGCTTCCTGGCGGCACAGCAGATGTCCATTACCCAGTTGGCGTTGTCGTACTGCGATGCCTTGGTCGAGAACCCGACCGTGCGCAGCGCGTTTTTCGCACCCTCGGGTTTCAGCGCTTTTGATTCGACCGTGGCCAGTGCTTTCGGCAGCGGCGATTCCACGGCCAAAAACCAGGTGGTGACGGCACTCTATGATCAATTGGCCGGACTGCCCGGCCTCGGCGCGGCGCTGAGCGATGCGCCAACGCGCGAACAGATCAAAATCGAGCTGATCGGCTACGACAACGGTGGCGCCGAGGTGAACACCGGTAGCCTGTTCCATCGCATGACCACCGGGGCTGCCTGCGGGGCCTGTGATGCGTCGCGCACCCGGTCGGTTCTCAAAGGTATGTGCGGCTCGGTGCTGGGCAGCGCGGCCTTGCTGGTGCAATAGGAGAAATGGCAATGAAAGGTGATAAAAAAGCGCTGCACCCCAACGCGCCCTTGTTACATTCCGACCATCCGCGGCCGGTCAGCCGACGCGATTTCCTGCGCCAGGGCTTCGTCTCGGGGGCGGGGATGCTGATGGGTTCATCGATATTCAGCCTCTTTTCCAGCCCCGGCGCGGCCTATGCGGCGCTCTCCAGCGATCTGACCACACTGGCGGCCAACATCGGTTGCGGGATCGGCGGTGGGGCAGGGCCCGGCAAAATTCCCTTTATCTGTTTCGATCTTGCCGGTGGTGCGAACTTCGCCGGTTCCAACGTGCTGGTGGGCCGAAACAGCCAGCTCGATACCCTGAGTACCGCCGGCTACAGTAAACTCGGTCTGCCCGGGGACCAGATACCCGGCCTCGTCGAAACCACGCCTACCGCGACCAGCAACGGTGATTTCACCGACACCGCCCTCGGTCTGGCGTTCCATTCCGACAGCGCCATGCTGCGCGGCATTCTGGAGAAAGCCGGAGCCGCGCTCGGCAATGTCAACGGCGCGGTGATTCCGGCGCGCTCGGATAACGATACCGGCAACAATCCGCACAACCCCATGTACGGTATCGCCCGCGCCGGCGGCATGGGCGACGTGGTGACGCTGATCGGCTCGCGCAACTCGGATTCCGGTGGTAACTCGATGGCGCCGAGCATGCTCATCGATGCGCAAATCCGCCCGACCAAAGTCGACCGGCCGAGCGATGTTACCGGTATGGTCGATACCGGCAATCTGACCGCCATTCTGGGGCCGGATGATGTGGTGCCGGTGATGGAATCCATTGCGCGCATCAGCGACAAGAAACTGTTTAACGTCAACACCGGGCTGGACGCACTGGTCAATAACGGCGCCGACCTGGTGGTCAAGGATCTGGTGCGCTGTGGTTACCTCAATGCCGCCGATATCGCCGATCGCTTTGCCGGCGTGGACGTCGATCCGGCCAACGATACAGATATCGTCGGCGCGGCCGGTATTTTCACCGCGGCGGAATTCACCGGCAGCGACCGTGGCGAATTCCAGAAAACCGCCTCGGTGATGAAAATGGTCGTCGACCGTCACGCCGGTGCCGGCACCGTCGCTATGGGCGGCTACGACTACCACACCGGCGACCGTGCCACCGGCGAGTTGCGCGATTTACGTGCCGGGCGGTGTATCGGCGCCTGCCTGGCGTATGCCGCGATTCGCAATCAACCGTTGATGATCTATGTGTTCAGCGACGGTTCGGTGGCCTCCAACGGTACCCTCGACAATTCGCCCGATGGGCGCGGCAAAGGCGTCTGGACCGGCGACAACTCGTCCACCGCTTCGGCCTTCTTCCTGGTCTACAACCCGGGTACCCCGCCGAGGATTATCAGTGACGGGATGACCACCCCGGCGCAGCGCCAGCAGATCGGCTGGTTTCGCGCCGACGGTTCTGTGGATACGGCCGGCTCGCCGGCGGCCAACAACGTCAACCTGCTGGTCAACACGGTGTTGTTGAACTACATGGCACTGAACGGTAACAGGGCTGGGTTCGAGGGCTTGTTCCCAGGGCCGTGGCACGGGCTTGGCAATACGGCGTCGATCGACAATCTGGTGGTATTCGAACCGCTGGTATGAAGTCAGCTGGGGAAGCTGGTTGATTCGTCATGCCGGACTTGTTCCGGCATCCAGGGTTTTGATCGGCATGGATTCCGGCCTGCGCCGGAATGACGGTGCTCGTCCGCCGAAATGGCCGAGGTAGAGTCAATCAGCGTCTCCCTAGGCGAGCTTCAGTGCGCGGGCGATCACATACGCTTCGACCCGCGCAGCACCTGCTGCTTTAAGCGTGCGCGCCAGTTCGTTCAGCGTGGCGCCGGTGGTCATGACGTCATCGATCAGCACAATCCGCTCGCCTTCCAGTTTATCGCGTAGGGCAAAGGCACCACACAGGTTGCCGTGACGCTGGCCGGCCGGCAGGCCCGACTGCGCGGCGGTGTGGCGTCGGCGATAGCAGCCGCAGCGGCTGGCCGGCCAGCCGCTCCTGAGCAGTGGGCGGCAGATCTCGAACGCTTGATTAAAACCGCGCTGGCGCAATCGGCGCGGGTGCAGCGGCACCGCCAGCAGATGGCTGGCGCCGTCTGTCGCCTTCGGTGTCCGCTCCAGGAGTAACTGGCCGAACAAGCGGGCAAGTGCCAGGTCGTGGCCGAATTTCAGGGCGTGGATCCATCGGTCGATCGGCGGCTGATAGCTGAACAGGGCGCGGCAACGATCCAGCGGCGGCGGTCGGGTGGCACAGACCGGGCACACGCCATGCGTGGCTTGGGGAGGCAGGAGCTGGGCGCAGCGCGCGCAAGCGTGGCTCAGCCACGGCAGATCTTCCCGGCAGGCCGCGCATAAGGCGGTATTTTCCTCGCCGGGCGCCAGGCAAAGACGACAGCGTGACGGGAACAGGACGCGTTGTATATAATCTATACACTTGTAAACCATTGGCAACCTTCCTTGGTTGACAGCGGCTTTTCCGCGCCGCATAGTTTAGTTCAAGCCACAGTGTAACCGATTGAAGTTAATGTCCGACTCAGAATTTTCCGAGGCTGTAGGCAGCGGTGTACATAACCTGCCGGGGCGCAAGGCGCGTTCGGCCGCGGCGATGTTCAATTACGGCAATATCCTGGCGATACTGCTGCCCATTCCGTTGGGCATGTTGTGGCTCGGGATTTCCATGCTGGTGTACGCGCTGAACCGGCATCACCCCAATCCGCGCGTCGGTTATTACACCCAGCATGCCGCTTACCGTTTCTATGGGGTTGCCGGTATTTTTGTCGCCGCAGCCACCTTTATACCCGGGGGTGGTATGCAATATTACCTGGCCGCCTGGGGGCTGGGCGCGGCCATTCTGGTGCCCTGGTCATTATACGATTTGATCCGTATCCGGCATGAGCGCTGGGACGATGTGCCATTACCCGTAGAGGATTCCGATGCAAGCAGCGCCTGAAACCCGTTCCCCGGTGCCGTCGGCCACCGGCTTACGCTTCGACTGGAGCCTGGAAGAGATAGACGCGCTGTTCGCGCTGCCCTTTAACGACCTGTTGTATCGCGCTCAGTCGGTTCATCGGGCGCACTTCGACCCGAGTGCGGTGCAAGTCAGTACCCTGCTGAGTATCAAGACCGGCGGCTGCCCCGAGGATTGCGGCTATTGTCCGCAGAGCGTGCATCACGAGGCCTCAGTCAGCGCCGAAAAGCTGCTGGACGTGGAGGCGGTGGTGGCCGCGGCCAGGCAGGCGAAGCAGGCTGGCGCCAGCCGCTTCTGCATGGGCGCGGCCTGGCGCAACCCGCGTGGGCGCAATTTCGATCGGGTGCTGGAAATGGTCGAGCGGGTGCGCGCCGAAGGCCTGCAAACCTGCGTCACGCTGGGCATGCTGGACGCCGGCCAGTCGCAGCGGCTGAAAAGCGCGGGGCTGGATTATTACAACCACAATCTGGACACCTCGCCGGAGTTTTACGGTGAGGTCATCAGCACCCGCACCTACGACGATCGCCTGGACACCTTGCGCCATGTGCGTGAGGCCGGTATCCATGTGTGTTGCGGTGGCATTGTCGGTATGGGTGAGGCGCGCGCCGACCGTGCCTCGCTGTTGCAGCAATTGGCCTGTCAGTCGCCCCATCCGGAAAGCGTTCCGGTCAACCTACTGGTGCGGGTCGAGGGCACGCCGCTGGCCGCTCAGGACGCGCTCGACCCGTTTGAGTTTGTACGCACTATTGCGGTCGCCAGGGTCCTCATGCCGCAGTCGCATGTGCGCCTGTCGGCCGGACGCGAGTCCATGAGCGATGAGTTGCAGGCGTTGTGCTTTCACGCCGGGGCCAATTCGATTTTCTACGGCGAAAAGCTGCTGACCACCTCCAATCCCGATGTCGATCACGACCGCCAGCTGTTCGCGCGCCTGGGGCTCAAGGCTGTTTGAGCTTGCATGCAGGATCTCGCAGCGGCGCTGACGGCGCGTCAACAACAGCAGTTGTACCGCAAGCGTCAGACGCTGGAAAGCCCGCAAGGTGTCATGGTCCGCGTCGACGGGCGTGATTACCTGTCTTTTTGCAGCAACGACTACCTGGGGCTGGCTAATCACCCGCAGGTGATTGCGGCGTTCAAGGACGGCGCCGAGCGTTTCGGAGTCGGCAGCGGCGCCGCGCACCTGATCACCGGTCATAGTTACGCCCACCAGGCGCTGGAGGAAGATCTGGCGGAGTTTGTCGGTCGCCCTCGGGCGTTGTTGTTTTCCACCGGCTATATGGCCAATCTGGGAGTGGTGAGCGCACTTACCGGGCGCGGTGATCGGGTCATCGAAGACCGGCTCAATCACGCCTCGCTGCTGGATGCCGCCCGCTTGAGCGGGGCCCGACTGCTGCGCTATGCGCACAACGACACCGAGGCGCTGGCGCGCAAACTTGCCAGCGCCAGCGGGCAGGCGTTGATTGCCAGCGATGGTGTCTTCAGTATGGATGGCGATTGTGCGCCCGTGGCGCAGATCCAGCAGTTGGCGCAGCGGCACGCAGCCTGGCTGCTGGTCGACGATGCTCACGGTTTCGGCGTGCTGGGCGCCGGGGGGCGGGGCTGGTGTGTCGATCAGTTGGGCGCCGGCGGCGACAACCTGATATTAATGGCGACCCTGGGTAAGGCGCTCGGTACCTTTGGCGCCTTTGTCGCCGGCAGTGAGGCGTTGATCGAGACCCTGATCCAGCTGGCGCGTACCTTTATATATACAACGGCCACCCCGCCAGCGCTGGCCTGGGCCACGCGCGCGGCGCTGGCGCTGGTGCGTGAGGGTGACGAGCTGCGCGAAACCCTGGCGCGCAACATCGACTATTTTCGCCGCCAGGCCGCCGTGCTGGAGCTGCCGCTGATGCCCTCGCACACCGCCATCCAGCCGTTGCTGGCCGGGGAGGCGGGCAGGGCGCTGGCGTTGAGTGAGGCGTTGCGCCGCCGCGGGGTGCTGGTCACCGCGATACGCCCGCCCACGGTGGCGCAGGGTGGCGCGCGGTTGCGGCTGACACTCTCGGCCGCGCACCGACCCGAACAACTGGATCGGCTGCTGCAGGCGCTGACGGAGAGTTACCGGGAGTGCGCGCATGTCAGCGTATGAGATCCGCGGTACCGGGCCCGACCTGGTGATGCTGCCCGGCTGGGGGATGCACGCCGGTGTCTGGTCCGACTGGGCCGACTGTCTGGCGCGGGATTTTCGCGTCCATCTGCTGGAATTGCCGGGCCATGGCGACAACGATTACCGTCTCGGCGCGCGCTTGGACGACTGGTCTGAAGCGCTCGCCGCCAGTGTGCCGGAACAGGCCTGGTGGCTTGGCTGGTCGCTCGGTGCCCTGGTGGCATTGAACGCCGCGCGTCTGTACCCGGGTCGGGCGCGGGGCTTGGTCCTGGTGGCCGGCACCCCCCGTTTTGTCAACGCGCCGGACTGGCCGTGGGCGGTCGGTGCTGAGGTGTTCGACCTGTTCGCGGCGCAGTTGCATCAGGATGTCGGCCGCGCGCTGTTGCGTTTTCTGTCGCTGCAGGTGCGCGGCGCCGAGGGTGACGGGACGTCGCTACGGCGTTTGCGTGCCCTGTTGAGTGCGCGGGCGTCGCCCCGCGAGGCGGCTTTGCGCGACGGATTGCAACTGCTGCAGCAAGGCGATTTGCGCGCCGCCCTCGGCGAGTTGCCGATGCCGCTGTTGTGGCTGTTCGGCGAGCGCGATACGCTGGTGCCGGCGGCAGCCGCCGCGCGGGTACCGGGGCGTCGCCGGATTATCGCCGGCGCCGGTCATGCGCCGTTTCTTTCCCATCCGCAAGTCTGTGCCGCGCATATCCGTGAGTGGTTGGGCAATCCCCTGGATCAGGTGCGCCATGCATCCGTCTGAGCAATTGCCCGACAAGCAACTGGCCAAGCGCAGCTTCGAGCGCGCCGCGGCGGGCTACGACCGGGCCGCGGTGCTGCAGCGTGAGGTGGCCGAGCGGCTCCTGCAGCGCCTTGATCTGATGAAAATCGAGCCGCGACGGATTCTCGACCTCGGCTGCGGTACCGGCGGTTGTATCCCCGCGCTGATGAGGCGCTACCGCGGTGCCGAAGTTGTCGCGCTGGACATCGCGCAACCGATGCTGCTCAGGGCGCAACAGCGTGGCCGGTGGTTGCGCAAACCCCGTTGCGTGTGTGCCGACGCCGAGCGCTTGCCGCTCGCCGCGGGCAGTTTTGATTTGCTTTTTTCCAATTTGATGTTGCAGTGGTGTGTGGATATCGAGGCCGTATTCCGGGAGCTGCGCCGGGTCTTGCGTCCCGGCGGCTTATTGCTGTTTACCAGTTTTGGGCCGGATACACTGCACGAGCTGCGCACTAGCTGGGCTCAGGTCGACGGCTATGCGCACGTCAACGCCTTTCTGGATATGCACGATGTGGGCGACGCGTTGGTGAAAACGCGCTTTGCCGACCCGGTTATGGATAGCGAGCGCCTGACGCTGACCTATGGCGATGCCCGCCAATTGATGCGCGAGCTCAAGCAGATCGGCGCCCACAATGTGACCAGCGGACGACCGCGCGGCCTGACCGGCAAGTCGCAGCTGCAACGTCTGTTACAGGCCTACGAGCACTTCCGCCGCGCGGGGGTGCTGCCGGCGAGTTACGAAATTGTCAACGGGCACGCCTGGCGCGGAGAAGATAGCGCCACTATGGCCGTGCCGTTGGACCGGACGCGGCGCGCATGACCCGCGGCTATTTCGTCACCGGCACCGACACGGGCGTCGGCAAGACCCACCTCAGCCTGGCCTTGATGGCGCTTTTGCAGCAGCAGGGCCATGCGGTGGCCGGCATGAAGCCGGTGGCCAGCGGCTGTCGCCCGAGCGCCGCCGGTCTGGTCAATGATGATGCCTTACAGCTGCAGGCGCAGGCCTCGTTCCCCGTCTCCTATGAGCAAGTGAATCCGTATGCCTTTGCGCCACCCATCGCTCCGCACCTGGCGGCTCAGGCCTGTGGCGTGATGATCGAGCCCGCGGTCATAGCGCAGGCGCTGCGCGGGCTGGCGCGGTGCGCCGACCGGGTGGTGGTCGAGGGGGTTGGCGGTTGGCTGGTGCCGATCGACGCATCCCGGTCGATGGCCGATGTGGCGCGCATGCTCGACCTGCCGGTGATCATGGTGGTCGGTATACGGCTGGGGTGTCTGAATCACGCGCTGCTGACGGCAACGGCAATAGCGCGCAGTGGCGTCACCTTCAGCGGCTGGGTCGCCAATTGCCTCGACCCTGACTGCGACGCCCTGGAGCAGAATATTCTGGCCTTGCGCGAGCGTCTGCCGGTGCCCTGTCTGGGTGAGCTGGCGTTCGCGCCGCACGCCGAGCGCGCCGCGCTGGGGGGTGGCTCGCTCACGCTGCCCGCTAGTTGAGTTTTTTCTTTACCCGGTAGATTTCACGCGTCGCCGGTTCATAACCGCTGTCCTGGGCTTTCTCCAGCCACACCAGCGCCTGTCGGTAGTCATGCAGCTTGCCGGCGTAGTATTTGCCCAGGTGATACTGTGCCGGCGGGTAACCCTGATTCGCGGCTTTCTCCAGCCAGTTCCTGGCCTGCTCGGCATCCGCATCGACGCCGGTGCCATAGAGATAACAGATGCCCAGCTTGTATTGGGCGGTGTCCAGACCCTGCTCGGCCGCTTTGGAGTACCACTGGAAAGCCAGTTCCATGTCTTCATCGACGCCACGGCCTTTTTCGTAACGATAGGCGACGTCGTACTGTGCCTCCAGATTCCCGTTCTCCGCCTGGGCGAGCTTGCGTACAAACACCGCCTCAGCATCCGCGCAGACGACGGCGGCAAACAGAGCGGCATAGAGAGTAATAAATATTCTCAGCAGCATATTCATGGCACGGCTCCTTGCCCGGGGCTGGTGCGCAAGCCGCAAGCAAACAGAGTTGCAATAATGTGACGGACTACCGGTACTTTCGGCCACCGATATGCTGACTTGAATACTATCGCAGGCAGGTTAGGCAAGGGTGCAGCCGCAACGGTGCAACCTCACGCGGACGCATTTCGGATGACATTAATAATATTCAAATATAACTAATTAACGATTAAGTAAGCAGCTGATATAGTTAATTTTTATGACTGTAAATTTTAATTTTTTTTGCACCCCTTTTGACCACTGAGGTAGCATGCGAGCCAGCGCCTAAGACTGCGATTTTATCTTATGCGCTTAGGTCTTATAGAGGTAGTCAGGTGGTTGCAACTCAGTTCGACAGCTTTGCCTGCAGCCACCGGTTCCTCATCCGGCCCAATTGTTCATTATCCTGGCGCGACGCGGTCCGGTTCTATCTGGGCATGGTGCTGGTGTCCTTAGGCATTGCGATTGTCTTTGCCCTGAAGGGAGCCTGGCTGATATTGCCGTTCGCCGGTCTGGAGATGCTGGCGCTGGGCGCCGCTCTCTATGTCGCGGCGCGGCGGGCCAACGACTGGCAGGAAATATCCATCGACGGCGATCGCGTCCATGTGCGTGCGCGCGATGCCGGGCAGGAGCAGAGACGGTCATTTCAACGCGCCTGGGTGCAGGTGATCCATGAAGCCGCGCCGATCAAGGGGCATCCGTCACGGTTATGTATCCGTTCTCACGGACACAGCGTGGAGCTCGGGCGGTGTCTTACCGAAGACGAAAAACGCTACCTGGCGGAACAGTTGAACCTGGCGGTGCATACCTGCGAAGAGCTCGCGGATAGCGTACAATCCCCTTGGTTCTGCCTCGAACAAAAACAGCTTTCAGGTACTGGAAGGAGAAACGTTGGCAATGTTGGTAAATAAAATAAAACGAACGCTGACAGCGGCGGCCGCAATGACGGCACTGCTCGGAGCGACAAATGCGGCGGCGGACTATGCCCTGAATCTCACCACCGGTGTGACGCCTATAAGCAGGGAGGCACATACGCTTCACATGCTGATACTGGAGGTCTGTATCGGTATCGGCGTCGTGGTGTTCGGCGCCATGTTCATATCGATTGTCAGGCATCGCAAATCCCGCGGAGTGCAGCCGGCGCAGTTTCACGAAAGCACCGCGGTGGAGATTCTCTGGACCGTCGTGCCCTTCCTGATTCTGGTCGGCATGGCTATACCGGCGACCAAGGCGTTGGTAGCCATGGAGGATACCAGTGATGCGGATATCAGCATCAAGGTGACCGGTTATCAGTGGCGCTGGGGTTACGATTATGTGGACAGCGGCATCAGCTTTATCAGCTCCCTGGCCACGCCCAAGGATCAGATCTACAACAAGGCTGAAAAAGGCGAACACTATCTGCTCGAAGTGGATAAGCCGGTGGTCGTTCCGGTGAACAAGAAAGTCCGCCTGCTGATCACCGCCAACGATGTGATTCATGCCTGGTGGGTGCCCCAGTTGGGCATGAAGAAAGACGCCATACCGGGCTATATCAATGAGATGTGGTTTAAGATCGACAAAGAAGGCACCTATCGCGGTCAGTGCGCGGAGCTGTGTGGCAAGGACCACGGTTTCATGCCGATTGTGGTGGTGGCCAAGAACGAGGCGGACTACGCACAATGGGTCGCCGAACAGAAGGGCACGGCTTCGGCTGAGAAGCAGGCCGCGCAGCGGACCTGGAGCAAGGACGAATTGGTCGCGCGCGGTGAAACGGTCTACAACACCAGTTGTGCGGCCTGTCACCAGGCCAATGGCGAAGGTGTCTCGGGCGCATTCCCCGCACTCAAGGGCAGCGCGATTGCCACCGGGCCGGTGGCCGATCATCTGGCGCTGGTCATGCACGGCAAGCCCGGAACCGCGATGGCGGCGTTCGCCAACCAGCTGAGCGATGTCGAACTGGCCGCAGTGGTTACCTTCGAGCGTAACGCCTGGGGTAATAATGTCGGCGATCTGGTCCAACCTTCTGACGTAAAGGCAGCCCGATAAGGGTCGCGGAGGAAAAGTTAATGACTACCGCAACAACGCACGACACTCATCACGAAGAACACCGGCGTGGCCTGATGCGCTGGATAACGACCACTAACCATAAGGACATCGGCACCCTGTATCTGCTGTTGTCGCTGCTGATGTTTATGGTTGGCGGCGCCATGGCTATGGTGATCCGCGCCGAGCTGTTCGAGCCGGGCCTGCAGTTCGTCGAGCCGCAGTTCTTTAATTCCATGACCACCATGCACGCGCTGATCATGATTTTCGGCGCCGTCATGCCGGCTTTTGTCGGGCTGGCCAACTGGCTGATACCGATGATGATCGGCGCCCCGGATATGGCCCTGCCGCGACTGAACAACTGGAGTTTCTGGATTCTGCCGTTCGCTTTCACCATTTTGCTCAGCACGCTGTTCATGGATGGCGGCGCGCCGGCCGGTGGCTGGACCATGTACCCGCCGCTGGTGATGCAGACCGGCAACGCCTTTCCGTTTTTGATTTTCGCCGTTCACCTGATGGGTATTTCCTCCATCATGGGCGCGATCAACGTGATTGTTACTATCGTCAATATGCGCGCGCCCGGCATGACGATGATGAAAATGCCGTTGTTTGTCTGGACCTGGCTGATCACCGCCTATCTGCTGATCGCCACCATGCCGGTGCTGGCCGGCGCGGTGACCATGCTGCTAACCGATCGCTTTTTCGATACTTCGTTCTTTAACGCCGCCGGCGGCGGTGACCCGGTCATGTATCAGCACATTTTCTGGTTCTTCGGGCACCCTGAGGTCTACATTCTGATTCTGCCGGCCTTCGGTATTGTGTCGCAGATTATCCCGACTTTTTCCCGCAAGCCGCTGTTCGGCTACAGCTCGATGGTTTACGCCACGGCTTCGATCGCCTTTTTGTCGTTCATTGTCTGGGCGCACCATATGTTCACTGTCGGCATGCCCTTGACCGGGGAGCTGTTCTTTATGTACGCCACCATGTTGATCGCCGTGCCCACCGGGGTGAAGGTGTTCAACTGGGTGTCCACCATGTGGCGCGGGGCCATGACCTTCGAGACGCCGATGCTGTTTGCCCTCGGTTTCGTCGTCATGTTCACCATCGGCGGCTTCTCCGGCCTGATGTTGGCCATGGCGCCGGTGGACTTCCAGTATCACGACACCTATTTTGTCGTCGCGCACTTCCACTACGTGCTGGTAACGGGCGCGGTGTTCGCTATCATGGGCGCTACTTATTTCTGGTTGCCGAAGTGGACCGGGCACATGTACAACGAGAAACTGGGTAAGCTGCACTTCTGGTTATCGACAATTTCCGTCAATGTGCTGTTCTTCCCGCAGCATTTTCTCGGTCTGGCCGGTATGCCGCGCCGTATCCCGGACTACTCGGTGCAGTTCGCCGGGTTCAACGAAATCTCCAGTATCGGTGGATTTGCTTTCGGATTGACGCAATTGCTGTTCGTGTACATCGTGTTCAAGACCATCGCCGGCGGTGAGAAAGCCACCGACCAGGTCTGGGAAGGCGCGTATGGCCTGGAGTGGACGCTATCGTCGCCGCCGCCGTACCACAGTTTTTCCATTGCGCCGGACGTCAAATAAGCGCTCTATCAGGAGACAGGCGGGTACCTCAGGTGCCCGCAATGATGTATGAATCAGCTGGCGCAAAAAAAACGAACACGTAATCTTGCCATCGTGCTGGGGTTGGTGGCGATTGCCGTCTACCTTGGTTTTATCTGGGCAACCGCGAACGGGTTTTAGCCATGAGCCGGAATCTGCAAGAGGCGAAGCGACGAACCTTGCGCCACACCCTGTTGATTGTGGGGCTCATGTCGCTGTTCGTATTTGCGCTGGTACCCCTGTACGGCGTGCTCTGTGACGTGACCGGCCTGAATGGGAAACCCCGCAATGCGCCCCAGCGCACGGTGGATATCAGCCCGGATACCTCGCGCACGGTAACCGTCGAGTTTCTCGCCAGCGTCAATGAGTCCATGCCCTGGGATTTCCGCCCGTCGGTGGCGCGTATGACGGTACACCCCGGGCAGGTCCGCCAGACCTCGTTTGTGGCCCGTAACCGCAGCGCACACGCCATGGTCGGGCAGGCGATTCCGAGTGTCTCTCCCGGCTTGGCGGCGCTGCATTTCAAGAAAACGGAATGTTTTTGTTTCACCGAGCAGAAATTTATCTCCGGAGAAGAACGCGAGATGCCGCTGGTGTTCATGGTGGACAAGGATCTGCCGGAGCATATTTCCACAGTAACCTTGGCATACACCTTTTTTGATAAACAGAAAGTAGTGGACTAGAAAACCAAAGATGAGGATGTTGGAATGAGCGAAGCAGCACACGGCAGTTACTACGTCCCCCATGGGACACACTGGCCCATTGTCGGTTCTATCGGCCTGACGACGCTGTTGGTGGGGGTCGCCAATTTTCTGAACGGTTTGAGTGTCGGCACCACCATGATGGCGATCGGGCTAGCTATTGTCATATTCATGATGTTTGGCTGGTTCGGGCAGGTGATCCGCGAGAGCGAATCGGGCACCTATAACGACCAGGTGGACAGGTCCTTCCGCTGGGGTATGGGCTGGTTTATTTTCTCCGAGGTGATGTTTTTCGCCGCTTTCTTCGGCGCCCTGTTTTATGCCCGTATCTACTCGGTGCCGTGGCTGGGGGGCGGTGATCCAGGTACCAACGAATTTTTATGGAGCGGTTTTGAAGCCATGTGGCCGACCAACGGGCCGGGCGATATCGGCGGTAAGTTTGAGACCATCGGCGCCTGGGGGATCCCCGCCATCAATACGCTGTTGTTGTTGAGTTCCGGCGTGACGGTGACGTTCGCGCATTGGGCGCTGAAAAAAAATCAGCGGATGCCGCTGGTTCTGTGGCTGTTGGCAACCGTGGCGCTGGGCTTCACCTTCCTCGCCTTGCAGATCACCGAATACACCCATGCCTACCATGAGCTTAATCTGACGCTCGGCTCGGGTATCTACGGATCGACTTTCTTCATGTTGACCGGCTTTCACGGCTTCCATGTCACTGTCGGCGCTATCATGCTCACGGTGATTATGCTGCGCAGCCTGAAAGGGCACTTCACCCCGGACCATCATTTTGCCTTCGAGGGAGTCGCCTGGTACTGGCATTTCGTCGATGTGGTCTGGCTGGGATTGTTTATTTTTGTCTATATTTTGTAATTCGACGACCGTACTGAACAGGCGCCGCTTCGCGGCGCTTTTTTTTGCCGTCGACTACGGACGGCTGTCTGCCGGCGTGCTCGGGTAAATGCCGTGCGGCTTGATGTAACCGGTGAAGATGCCGAGCATCAGCAGGCCGAACAGCGCCACCGATAACGCGATGCGCACTGTGAGGGCCTTGGCGGTCCGGTCGGTCCGGCCCTTGTCCCTGATCAGAAAAAGCATTCCGGTGGCCAGGCTGACGAGGATTGCGATGAGGACAATAACGATGAGGGTTTTGATAAGCATTGACGGCACCACGCTGTGAGTAGCGGGCAGTATAAAGCCGTAATCCGGTGAGCACCAAGGAGTCCGGCGCGGCGACGCCCGTGACCTTTATGCGGGTATAGTGATTTTCGCTTGCGGGCGTCAGGTGTGCTGCGTAACCTGCGGGCATGCGCTTTGGCAGTGTGCAATTCAGCCCAGGTCGATGGCCGACGCTTATTACCCTGGTGGTGTTCGGGATATTGGTGTCGCTGGGGTTCTGGCAGCTCGATCGCGCCGAGCAGAAACGCGCCCTGCTCGCCGAGTATCATGCCGGTTCGGCAACGGCGTTGCTGAAGCTTGACGCCGGCCTGCGTTCTGTCAAGGGCTTGAGCTATCAGGCGGCCAGTGTCAGCGGCCGTTATGACGCAGCCCACCAGTTCCTGCTTGATAACCGCACCCACAATGGCGCTGTCGGTTATGAGGTGCTGACGCCGTTGAAGCTGGACAACGCGAACGTCGGCGTGCTGGTGAACCGCGGTTGGATCCCGCTTCCCGGCACTCGCGATCGGTTGCCGTCCCTGCCGGTGAGCGACGCCGCACGAACGGTGACCGGACGGATTAAGGATGTCGGGCAAGCGGGGTTTTCGCTGGGCGAGGAAGTTGCGCGCGAGGGCTGGCCGTATCGGGTGTTGCATGTGGACCTGAGGCGTCTGTCGCACGAGCTGGGTTACCGTCTGCTGCCACTGGAGTTACTGCTTGATCCGTCTCAGCCGGACGGCTATATCAGAGAGTGGCACCCCCTGAGTTTCGGCCCCGAACGCAATGTGGGCTACGCGGTGCAGTGGTTCGCGCTGGCCACCACGCTGATGATTATTTATTTGGCCGTGAATATTAAAAAACGGGAGAAGTATGACCACCAAAGCCCCTGATGCTGCGGTACTGAAGCGCAACCGAATCTCCTTGCTGCTGGTTTTCGCCATGTTTGCCGCGCCGGTCGTCACAGCATGGCTGTTGTTTTTCGTTTTTCCGCAATGGGTGCCGGTCTCGAGCAGCAATCACGGCACGCTGATCAAGCCGGTCAGGCCCTTGCCGGCGTTTCACCTGCAGACGACCGGCGGAAAGACGATAGGCGCGGATATCCTCCAGGGTGAGTGGACTTTCGTCTACCTGCACCGGGGTCCCTGCGCAAAGAACTGCGTGGAGCAATTGTACAAAATGCGCCAGATTCGCCTCACCCAGGGCAAGAATATCGACCGCGTGCAGCGCTTGATGCTCTGGGACACGCAGGGGGTGCAGCGTGCCGACCTGGAGGCGTTGCAGCAGCACTTCCCGGGACAGATCACCGCCATCGTGACGCCGCAGGCCTCAGCGTTGCTGCAGAGCTTTGCCACCGACGGCCAGGTGGCGCTGGACGCCCAGCGGTTGTATCTGGTCGACCCGCTCGGCAACCTGATGATGAGCTATACCGTGGATGACGCGCCGCACGGCATCATCAGGGATCTGGAAAGGCTCTTAAAATACTCCGGATTGGGGTAAAATACGCCCCCGTCGATCCCTCGGCGAGGGCGGCAGACTGCGCGTGGTGGTAAATGATGGGTAGCTATTCAGTGGCGCTAGGCGCCGCAATCCAGTGGCGTGACTATCTGGGTGTGTGCAAGTTGAAAGTGGTGGCGCTGATCGTGTTCACCGCGCTGGTGGGGATGTTTCTCGCCGTGCCGGGCATGGTGCCCTGGCAACCCTTGATATTCGGCACGCTCGGTATCGGTATGGCCGCAGCCTCGGCGGCGGCCATCAATCACGTCGTCGATCGTCATGTCGATGCGCGTATGTCGCGCACCGCCGCACGGCCGGTGGCCAGCGGCCACCTGACCGGGCGCAATTGTCTGGTCTTCGCTATCGTCCTGGGCGCCCTGGCGATGTGGGTGCTGGTGCAGTTCGTCAACACGCTCACCGCCGCCCTGACCTTCGTCTCGCTGATCGGCTATGCGGTTATTTATACGCTTTACCTGAAACGCGCCACGCCGCAAAACATTGTGATCGGCGGAGCGGCGGGTGCCGCGCCCCCGGTGCTGGGCTGGACTGCGGTAACCGGGCACGTCGATCCCAACGCCCTGCTGCTGTTTCTGATCATCTTCGTCTGGACGCCGCCGCACTTCTGGGCCTTGGCAATAAACCGGCGCAACGAATATGCCAAGGTGAACATCCCCATGCTGCCGGTGACCCACGGTGTGGATTTCACCCGCTTACAGGTGCTGCTTTACACCATCCTGCTGGTGGTGGTGACCATTTTACCTTACGCCACGCGTATGAGCGGCCTGGTTTACCTGGGCGGCGCACTGGCGCTCGGTGCCGGTTTCCTTTATCACGCCTGGGCTCTGATGCACGATGTCAGCGACAAGCAGGCGATGAAGACCTTCGGCTATTCAATTGTCTACCTCATGGCGTTGTTCGCTTTTTTGCTCGTCGATCATTACCTGCTGTTTTACCCTCCTATGTAGCCTCGCCGACCGGCATCGGTCGCCACCCTGCGTGCCGGAGCCGGGCGCTATTTCCGCGCCCGTCTCTAACCCGCACTGTATTTGACCAGGATCAAATACAGTGCGCCCGGGTGTGTGTTTGAATGCACAACTCCAGGGGTCGGGTGCTGCGCCGGCTGTGCGCCCAGGCTGTGCCGGCCCTGGCCGGTCACTACGGGGAGCTGGGTATGAAACCTTGTGTCTTTATTCACACCAACCACAAGCAGATTGTTGGCGCTCATGTCGCCGAGCATGCGCTACGCCGTTATTCGCGCAATAACGACAAATTCGACGTCCGCTTCATTCAGCTCAAGGACTATCCCTTTTTTAGCGCCCGCGAGGGCCAGCTCTACCGACGGGACGGTATGCGTCGTCCGTGGTTGAATAACGATCTGCAATCCTTTACGCCTCTGCGCTTCTTGCCACCGGAACTGATGGGCTATGCAGGACGTTCGGTGGTGATCGATCCCGATATTTTTGCCGTCGCGGATGTCTGGGATCTGCTTTCGCGCGACATGCTGGGCAAGGCGATCATGTGTCGTCCCCGAACCGGCACCAAGGGCAGGTTTGACCGCTGCCTGGCCAGCAGCGCCATGCTGCTGGACAACGCCAAGCTCAAACACTGGAGAGTCGAGGAGAATTTCAACGAGATGTTCGAAGGCAAACGGGACTATATGAACTGGATTTGCCTGAAAACCGAGCCGCCCGAGAGCATCGGTCTGTTTGAGAACGAATGGAACGACTTCGACAGGTTGAGCGCGAGCACGCGCATGCTGCATACCACCAAGCGCAAAACTCAGCCGTGGAAGACCGGTTTGCCGATAGATCACCGGCCACGGGAGAAATTCCCCTACTTCCCGCCGCTGGCCTGGGTGATGAAAGCCCGGCGCAAGATCTTCGGTGAGTACGCCTTTCTCGGACACTACCGGCCCCACCCGGACCCGCACCAGGAGAGGCTATTCTTCGGTTTGCTCAAAGAATGCCTGGAGCAGGGTAAACTCAGCGAGACCATGATCCGTGAGCAGATGAACCAGAATCACGTGCGTCATGATGCCTTTGAGGTTCTGGACAAGACGCCGCCCCTCGCGCCCGCTTGACGGTGTGTCTTTGACGATGCGCCGCGGATGCCAGGGTAAGTAGCGCTGTCGCGCGCAGTTGCCGGAGGACTGCACAGCCATGGAATATTGTGTTTTTATCCATACCAATCACAAACAGATTGTCGGTGCGCTGGTTGCGGAATACGCCTTGCGGCGAAATTCGAAAAATAACACCAAGTTCGGCGTGCGCATTATTCAGCATCAGGATTACCCGTTTTTCCGCGAACACGAGGGTCAGTTTTACCTGCGCGATGGCGTGAAGCGCCCGTGGTTTAATAATGATCTGCAATCGTTCACGCCATTGCGTTTTATGCCGCCGGAACTCATGGGCTATCAGGGGCGTGCCGTGGTTATCGACCCTGACGTTTTTGCGCTCGGAGACGTGTGGGAACTCCTGTCCCGGGATATGCAGGGCAAAGCGATCATGTGCCGGCGACGCGCCGGGCCCAAGGGCGCCGTCGATCGCTGCCTCGCCAGCAGCGTGATGTTGCTCGACAACGAAAAGCTGAGGCACTGGAATGTCGAACAGACCTTCGACCGGATGTTCACCTTTGAACAGGACTACCAACCCTGGATCTGCCTGAAAGACGAGGCGCGCGAGACCATCGGGTTGTTTGAAAACGAGTGGAATGATTTCGACAAGTTGGACGAGAACACCAAAATGATCCATAACACCCGACGCCGGACCCAGCCATGGAAGGCCGGGTTACCCATAGATTGGCGTCCGGCGGAAAGATTTCGCCTGTTTCCGCCCCTGGGTTGGCTAATGCAGGCGCGGCGGCGCCTGTTCGGCGAATACGCGCTGCTGGGTTGCTATCAGCCTCATCCCGACCCTCATCAGGAAGATTTCTTTTTTGGCCTGCTTAAAGAATGCCTGGAAAAGGGCATTGTCACCGAGGAGCTGATTTGCGATCAGATGAAGCAGAACCATGTACGGCACGATGCTCTGGAAGTGATCGATAGGACGCCGCGGCTTGCCGGTGCCTGAGGACGAGATGACCGAAACATCCTGGCATAACAGGGGAGCGCCGCCCGCGCATAGACGCATCGAATTAGCGCCACTGCATGCGTTCAGCTGATGTATGTGATCATGGCTACGTCACCGGCCTCAACCCCAGGTGTCGATGTGTCGCATGGCATGAATTTGCTATGGTGGCAGTGATAACGGTAGCTTATGGATGCGGTCCCACCTATGAATGATGTGTTGCAAGAATGCCTGGTAACCGCGGGTGTTGCCGTCTGCGCCAAGACCGCCGACAAGCGGGTTTTATACCAGAATGACTGCTGTCGCAAAATCTGCGGGGAACAGCAGGGTAAGCGGTGTACCACAGGATGTATGGAACTCTACGCCCATGACGATAGCCAGCAGTGGAAAGGCTGGGGCAGCCGAATGTACAGTAACAGCTTCCTTCACGGCGGCTATTTCGATGTCATGCTGTTGTGCAGCGCCGAGAGTATAATTACGTTCCTTCAGCCACTCAGTGACAAATACCGGATGGCGGATGCCTATTACCGCCACAAGGGGCTCACAGACCGTGAGTTCGAGATTGTTTCTCTCATTGTCAGAGGGGAATCCAATCCGCAGATTTGCGAACTACTTTCGATATCACGGGCCACCTTGCGCACCCATCTGAATAACGCCTATCGAAAATGCCGGGAACTGGGTGAAGAGCCGAAGTACGTCCCGGCGAACAGGCAGCAGTTTGGCCGTGCGCTTTGTGCCGCCGGCGAGGCCTCCAGCAGTGAGTCATAGCCGACAGCGCGAGTCTGGAGTTTGGCGGGATCCGCCAATCCGATGACCGCTGCCTCGGCGAGTCGGGCCGGCCCGGCGCGCGTCCCCTGGTTTTTGGCCAAGCCATTTTCCCTGTTGCCGGGCGAACTGCACGGGCGCTTGCTGGTGACCGCGTTGAACTACACCCTGGCTGTTGCATTGTACGATGGAGAGCTGGACTTTCTGCACAACCGCGCCGTGGTCATCAAGGTGCGGGACATCGAGATCAGTTACCGATTTTCGTTGCGCGCAAGGCGGCTGGTGGCTGATCGGCTGCCCCGCGATGATAGTTTAATTATTGAGGCTTCGCTGTACGATTTTCTGCTGCTGATCGGCCGTCAAGAGGATCCGGATACGCTGGTGTTCCAGAGGCGGCTGGTTGTCAGGGGCGATACCGAGCTTGGGCTGCAGGTGAAGAATTTCCTCGACGCTCTGGATGTGGAATCTCTTCAGCGCTATCGATCTCCCGCTGCTCTATTGCGCAGGGCTCTGCCTGTATACGCACGCCTGTTCGGCTAGCTCGTCGTGAGAGCCTGGTGGCCGGGCTTGGAGACGGCGCGTGATCCGGATCCGCAAGGCTCGCAGAGCAGATTAATCCGGTTACTGTTTGTTAGTTACGGGTTATTTTTAAGCGGGCTTTTTTCTTTCCCCGAAGCCCACCAGCGATACTGGTTCTATGTGGGCGGCGTGTTGCCGCCGTTTCTGCCATTCGTGCTCCTGACGCTGCGCTGGATATGCCTGCGACGAGGCCCGCGTCTGGCGCTCGCGTTTATAGCCTACATGGCCGTAAGCGCAACCTGGAGTGACGGCGCCGGGCGCCAGTGTATCGCCGCCGCCGCTGGCCAGGGGCTGCTGACAGCGTCATTCCTGTCGGTATCGATGCTGCTGGTACACCAATCCGGCGACGGACTCTGGACGCTGCTGAAACTGGTTTCCGTGGGCGCCGCCGTGTTCGGCCTGGCTTCGATTGTTATCTGGTATGCCGACCACCCGTTTCCGCAATCGAGGCTGGTCTCTTTCAGTAAGCTCAACAATCCGGTGCTGGTGGGCCTCGCTTACGGGCCGTTGGTGCTGCTGAACGCTGCACATCTGTTGGCAGCGCAATCCGTACCCCGCCGGATGTTTTCCCTGCTGGTCTTTAGTGTGCTGTGTACGGTGGTGCTGTTGACGCAGAGCAGGAATGCCGTGGTGGCAGTCGTCATCGGTCTCGGCATATTATTCTGCTGCCGGCGCTGGTCGTCAGCCGCGCTCGCGCTTGCCTTAGCGCTGATCTTATTGAGTGTCATGTTTGGCGCACGCCTCTTGGAACGTTTTACCGAGGGTGTAGGATACCGGGCTGCGATCTGGCGCACTACCGTCGAGCGAATCTCCACAGCGCCCCTGACAGGGCATGGCTACTGTAGTGACACGACTGTGACGGTGGCTGGTCACGTATTTGTCCACGCCCACAGCGGTTACCTGAGTGCGGCGCGCGACGGCGGAATAATCGGCCTGGGGTTGCTCATCCTGCTGCTCATACAAGCGATCAGCAACGCCATTGCCAAATGGCGTCAGGGTGGCGAGCCGGTGTTTGCCGCGCTGATGGTCTACAGTATCGTCTGTATGCTTGCCGATACGGATAGACTGCTTGGTCCGCCCAACGAGGCGTGGTTGTATTTCTGGTTGCCGATTGCACTCGCCTCGGCGCCAAGGGTTTTGCCGCGCGCGGAGCGGCTAAAACTTCCCTGACAGGTGCTTTGCGGTGGCACGATGCTCTGGCGTAAAAGCGTACTGCCCGGTGAGGCGATTGTGCTGCGATCGGGCCTGAATCACTTGTTCTGTAAATGCAATTATGCGACGGGTGACGCCGGTATCCATCAGCTCCGGGTAGCGCAGTCCGGTATAGGGGATGGGGTCAATAGGGTCGCGCACGACGCAGTGTGGGCCCCTGCGGGCATAGCTGGTGGCAATAGCGAGTAGATCCGTTTTGCTGAGCGAGAGATTATGGCGAGTGCGCACGTACAGATCCGCCCAGTGACGGCCTTCACCGGATTTGCGTTCGCTTTTCAGGCGCAGAGAGAGTTCGCCGAGCAATATCTTTCCAAGCGCCTGCTCGGCGCTACGAATCGGGTAGTGCGCTATGCCCAGCCCGGTGCCGCGAATGTGCTCAATGGGGGTATCATCTTTTCTAACTATGCTGTGACTGCCTTCTGCAAGCGATGTGGCGGTATCGAGGAACAAGTGGGCCGGAACCGCGACCTTGAAATAGCCTTTTTCACCGTCCGGTTGACACCTGTGCACCACGCGTCTCAAGCAGTCCGCTTCTTGCTCATCGTCGTCCGGCGTCGGGGCATAAGTTGTCCAGGGTAGTAGCACCGGTCTGCTGGCCGTTTCGTGAAGGCGGGCTTCCAGTTCCGCCCGACCGCCCTTGGCCAGAATGAACTCATCAGCGTCGAGCGGCATGATGACATCAGCGCGGTCGGTAATGGCGGCCTTGCGTGCCAGGGCAGTCAGCCGTTGCGCCTGACGGTGCTCTGAATCGAACGCCAGCAACAGTGTAAGTGGCAGCCCTTCTCTGATAAGCCGCCGTAGAATGGCGCGCGTGGGATCGGCGCTGTTGTGATCGATGACCCACATATGGTCAATAAACTGCAGATTGTAGCGTATGAATGACTCGATTATGTCCGATTCATTTCTGACGATGGAAACCGAGCTTATCCGCATGGCCCGTTACGCTCCTGTGTTGTTCGTCGAGGCGGCGTATTCAGGGACCGGCCAGCGTCGCTTTAAGCACAACCATTGCTCCGGTCGAAGGCGGATCCATGTTTCGAACAACCCGTTGATCTGAGTGGTTAGCTGCAGAATGTTTTCCGCATCGCTCGCCTTGAGGTTCACCGGCAGCGGCGGGTGAAATACGGTCCTGAAGCAGGCGTCGCCCAGTCGTTCAACCTGAACGGGTACCAGAGGACAACCCAGTTTCAACGCCAGCCGGGCGGGGCTGGTTGTTGTCCGCGCAAGTATGCCGAAGAACGGGGCCAATACGCCGCTGTCCACGCGCTGATCCACTAACAGACCTACCGAGCGGCCTTCGCCGATGTCGCCGACGAGCCGGCGCATGGCGCTGCTTTTTTCTACCAGTCGACAACCGAGCACGCCGCGGCAGTCCTGGATCAACGCTTCGAGAGCAGGGTTGCGCTGCGCTCCGTAGACGACGCTGAGGGGTACACCGAGTCTGGCTATAGTGAGCGCGGCAATTTCCCAGTTGGCGAGGTGGGCGCTCACGTAGACGGCGGGTTGTCGCTGGTCCAGTATCGGTCGCGTCGCGGCGTCGATGCTCACATGCACCGATGGATTGGCGCCGCCGACGGTCATTGAACTCAAGTGCGGGGCTTCTGCCATCACTGCGCCGAGATTTTTCCAGACCCCTTGCGCCAGCAGCTCGATTTCGGCTGCGGAATGCGCCGGAAAAGCAAGCCTAAGGTTTTTCTTTAGCTGCGCATGTCTATGGCTTTTCGGGCCCAGCCAGCCGGACAGCGCTCTGCCGAGCGAGCAGGCGCGATGCGCAGACATCCGTGTTATCAGTTTCCAAAACAGATGAAGCATCGCACCCTCGACGTGCAATGCCAGCCTGCGCAGCCGGGGCGAGTGCTTGAATGTTGTTCGAAACAGTATTCGTCCCACTACCAGATGTCCCGTTTTGATTGCCTCTTTTTAGCATACGATGTAAGACGAACGCCTGTCTTTAGACACGGGGGGACGATTCAGTCGGCAAGTGAGAAGAAAGTATACTCCGACGCCACCAGGTCAAGTGGCCTGCCTGTAGCAGATGACCGACCGAGTTGCCGAGGAGCCAAGCTGTATGCGAAAACTGACAATTGACAACAGAGCGATCGATGACAACAGCGGTTGTTACACCATTGCGGAAATCGGACACAACCACCAGGGTAGACTCGAAACAGCCTTGGATATGCTGCGCGTGGCAAAAGAATGCGGGGTCAATGCGGTCAAGCTGCAAAAGCGTGATAATCGCCAGCTATTTACCAGGGCCAGCTACGACAGGCTTTACGATCATGAAAACAGTTTTGGCCGAACCTACGGTGAGCACCGGGAGTATCTTGAGTTCGGCTGGAGTGAATATCGCGAGCTGATGGATTATGGGCGGGAGATTGGCATTACAGTTCTCGCTACAGCGTTTGATTTATCCAGTGCCGATTTTTTGCAAAAACTGGACGTTTCCGCTTTCAAGGTGGCCTCCGGAGACTTGAAGAACATTCCCCTGCTTCGACATATTGCGCAGTTCGGTAAGCCAATGGTAATCAGTACCGGGGGCGGTACGATGGAGGACGTCAACCGTGCCTATGATGCCATTATGCCGATCAATGAGCAGTTGGGTATTCTTCAGTGCACCGCGGGCTATCCGGCACAGTTCAGCGAACTCAACTTGCGCGTAATTACTACCTTCCGCGAGCGTTTTCCCAGAGCCACTATTGGTCTGTCCTCTCATGACAATGGCATTGCCATGGCGATAGCCGCGTTTATGCTGGGCGCACGTATCGTGGAAAAGCATTTTACCTTTAACCATACCTGGAAAGGCACTGACCATGCTTTTTCGCTGGAGCCCGGCGGGTTGCGAAAGCTGGTGCGCGACCTCAGCAGGCTGGAAGTTGCGATAGGCGACGGTGTCAAAAAAGTCTATAACAGCGAAATTCCCTCGATCACGAAGATGGGGAAAAAGCTGGTCGTCGCGCGTGATTTACCTGCGGGGCACACCTTGCGTCTCGAGGACATTGCCGTCAAGTCACCGGGAGACGGGCTTCCGCCCTACGAGCTAGACAAAGTTATCGGCCGGGTCATCTCTCGGGCGATGACAGAAGACGAAGCGATCGCCTTTGAGCTATTGAACGGGGCGGAACATTGGCGTGAGATGGCCGTATCTTGAAGGCATTGTTTAGCCTGGAGTGCGAGATTGCGATTGTCACCGGAGCGCTAGGCAAGTTGGGTCCGGTTTGGATCGAGGTGTTGCTCGCCGCCGGTGCTTCGGTTATTGCGCTGGATCTGCCCGGTGCTGGGGTGCCAATGGAGTTCGCTGAGTTGCAGACACGCTACGGTGAGGCGCGCCTCAAGCTGGAATCAGTCGATATCAGAGACCGTCCGGCGCTTGAAGCTGTAGCTGCGGAATGCGTCGAAAGCCGGGGGGTGCCGTCGGTTCTGGTCAACAACGCGGCCATCGACCGTCCGCCCGGTGCGAGTGGGCAGAGTTATCGCCTCGAAGACATTCCGCTCACCGAGTGCCGGGAAATTTTCGACGTGAATACACTGGGCCTGTTCCTGACCAGTCAGGTTTTCGGTGCCCGGATGGCGAGCGCGGGACGGGGCTCGATCATCAATATCGGTTCGCTGTATGCCGGTGTTTCCCCGGACAAGAGGTTCTACGACCACATTCGCAGTGATCCGCCCTTTCTGAAGCCACCGGCGTACGCCGCATCCAAGGCGGCGGTTGTCAGCCTGACGCGCTATCTGGCCACGCACTGGGCGGGCGCCGGTATACGGGTCAACGCGCTGTCGCCCGGTGGCGTGCAGGCCGACCAGGACGAGGCATTCAGAAGAAAATTCTGCGATCGAGTGCCCATGCGGCGGATGGCCGCCAGCGAGGAGCTTGGTGGACCGCTGCTGTTTCTCGCTTCGCCGGCATCATCCTACGTTACTGGCACCGAGCTGGTGGTGGACGGCGGTTTCTCCGCTTGGTAAAAAATCCGCGAGCCGCCCGAATGTTCCCTGAGTTCATACCTCCTGTTGTCCCTAACTGGATTAACGGCGATCAGCGCCAAGCCTTATCCGCTGCGACTTTTAACAAGCTGTCCCCGCATAGCGGTCAGCGGATATACGAAGTTGCAAGGTCCGCGCGAGAGGATGTGCGCCAGGCCATTGAGGCCGCGCTCGCCGCGCAGACGGCGTGGGCCGGGCTCACCCCCGTGCAGCGTGGTGAGCTCTTGCACGGCATTGCCCAATTGATGCGCGCACGCCGGAGCGATATCGCCGCGGTGGTTGCTGTCGAGACCGGTATGTCTTCAAGTGCCGCTCTTGCAGAGACCGATGCCGCGATCGCTCAGGGCGAGTTCATGGCCGGTGAGGGACGTCGCCTCTACGGCCGTACCACTACCAGCGCGGTGCCCGACAAGCACGCTATGACCGTGCGCCAGCCGCTCGGGGTGGCCGGGCTGATCGTCGCCGCCAATACGCCTATCGCCAATGTCGCGTGGAAAGTTTTCCCCGCATTGGTTTGTGGTAACACCGTGGTTCTCAAGGCCGCGGAGGACGCGCCAGCGAGCGCCTGGCTTTTCGGCACAATCGCCGCTGCGGCGGGTGTCCCGGCTGGGGTGCTCAATATTGTTCAGGGCCGTGGTGACGAAGCCGGTGCAGCGCTGGTGGCCGATCCCCGTATAGATGTTATCAGCTTTACCGGTTCCACGGCCGTGGGGCGGCGAATCGCGGCGGCGGCCGGTGAGCGGCTGACACGATGCTCGCTGGAGTTGGGCGGAAAGAATCCACTCGTCGTGTGCGACGATGCCGACCTCGACAGCGCCCTGGAATGGGCGCTGCTTGCCGCATTCAGCAATGCCGGTCAGCGTTGCGCCGCGGCCAGTCGCATCATTATATTTGCATCCGTCTATGCGGCATTCCGAGACCGGTTTGTGGAGCGCAGTCGGGTTTTAAGTGTGGGCCCTGGCAGCGACGACGACTTCGGTCCAGTAATTAACGAAAAACAGCTCAATAATATGCTCGCACAAATCAACGGTGCTCGGCAGCGGGGCGCAGTGGTGGCGGCCGGTGGCCAGCGTCTGAGCGATGAGAAACATGCCGGCGGGTTTTATATGGCGCCGACTGTCATCGAGAACGTCAGCCCCCACGACGAGATCTCCACCACGGAACTGTTTGGACCGATCACCTGTTTGTACCGCGCCACCGACTTCGCAGAGGCGCTGCAAATGGCCAACGACTCGCCGTATGGCCTCACCGCCAGCATTCACACCGCCAGCGTTCACCGCGCCACCGAGTTCGCCCGGAAAGTGCAGGCCGGTGTGGCCGTGGTCAACGGCGGCACCCATGGCAGCGAGCCGCATATGCCCTTTGGAGGGCTCAAGCAATCCGGTAACGGATGGCGGGAGCCCGGAACCGAGGCAATGGATGTGTATTCGAACCTGAAGAACATCTACATTAATATCGATCCGGGAGTTGTCTAGATGCGCGCTTCAGCACAAACCCACAGAGTGCTCGCGCTGATTCCGGCAAGGGCCGGTTCAAAGCGGGTAAAAGACAAGAATATTCGGGCTCTGGCCGGGCACCCCCTGATCGGCTATTCCATTGCGGCGGCATTGCACAGCGGCGTCTTTACCGATGTTGTGGTGTCGACGGACTCCGGGCGGTACGCCGATATCGCAGCACACTACGGTGCACAAATACCCTTTCTGCGCCCTACCGCCCTAGCCGGTGACATGTCCGCGGATATCGAGTGGGTCGCTTATACCCTTGACAGGCTCCGGCGGACAGGCCGCGAATACGATTGCTTCAGCATACTGCGTCCGACCAGCCCGTTTCGGTTGGCGGAAACCATCCGGCGCGCCTGGGCTGTGTTTTTGTCCGAAGACGGTGTCGATTCACTGCGTGCGGTTGAAAAATGTCAACAGCACCCGGGGAAAATGTGGGTGGTGAAAGACCGTCGTATGCAGCCCGTGTTGCCGTTACAGCCGTCCTCACAGCCTTGGCACAGCAGCCAGTATGCGGCGCTGCCTGAGGTGTATGTGCAGAATGCCAGTCTGGAGATCGCCTGGACGCGGGTAGTTTTTGAAAAAGCGACTATCGCTGGAGATGTTCTGGCCCCTTTTTTTACAAAAAGCCACGAAGGTTTCGATATCAACAGCGAGTACGACTGGGGCCTTGCGCAATCTCTGGCAAGCAACGGCCGGGCGAAACTGCCCGTCGTCACACCCTTTCCATATCTCCTAGAGAGGCACCAGCAAAAATGCTAGAGATCAGACTTATTCCGCAAACAGAATTCCGGCGGGTGAACAATGCTGCTGGAAACAGTAGCGATAAACTGCGCCTGATAGCTGAGATGTGTCGAGCCAACACCCTTACGAGCGTGAAGCTGGCTGGATCCGGTCACCTCGGCTCCAGCTTCAGTTCCGTGGATATTGTCACCTTCCTCTATTACAGAGTCATGAACACGCTTCGACTCGGTTGTGATCACCCCGATCGTGACATCTACTTCTCGTCCAAGGGTCACGATGCTCCCGCTTATTATGCGGTTCTGTATTCGTTGGGCATTATTCCCCGTGAGCTGTTTATCCATCTGCGGCGCCTCGGCGGTACTGACGGTCATCCGGATGTCGGTATTCCGGGGATTGAAAGCAATACCGGTTCGCTGGGCATGGGTATCTCTAAGGCAAAGGGCATGGCGCTGGCAAAACAGCTGCGTGGCTCATCCGGACAGGTGTTTGTAATGACCGGCGACGGCGAACTCCAGGAGGGACAAATCTGGGAGTCATTACAGACCGCGGCCCACCAGTCGGTAAACAATATCACCGCCATTGTTGATAGGAATAAAATTCAATCGGACAGACCGGTGAGTGAAATCACCGATCTGGGTGATCTGGTGAAAAAGTTTACCGCATTTGGCTGGTACGCGGCCTGTTGTGACGGCCACGACTTTACGGCGCTCGACAGGACGCTGGCGGATTTCCGGCAGCTGACCGATAAGCCTAAAGTCCTGATCGCCGAGACGATCAAGGGTAAGGGTGTGTCGTTTATGGAAGGTCCGGCCGCGCTGCAGGCAGCCAATGGATACTATCCCTGGCACTCTGGTGCGCCTGAGGACGACGCCTTCGAAGCGGGGTACGCGGAAATTGCGGCAAGGATCGACGAACAACTTTCTAATTTGGGGTTGCCGCCGCTAAACGCGGAGGTTGTCGTCTCGCGCAGGCGGAAAAGTGCACGCCTGAAAGACCGGGCTGAAAAAGTGGTGACTGCCTATGGCGAAGCGCTGTGGGAGCTGGGAGGCCAACGAAGCGACATCGTGGTTCTGGACGCGGATTTATCCGCGGACTGCGGCCTGCGTCCGTTCGAAGACGCCTGGCCGGCGCGTTTCATCGAGTGTGGTATCGCCGAACAGGATATGGTTTCTACGGCGGGCGGGCTTGCGCTGGAGGGATACTTGCCGATTGTGAATTCTTTTGGCGTATTTCTCGCGTCGCGCGCCAACGAGCAGATTTACAATAACGCCACCGAGCATACAAAAGTCATTTACGTATGTCACTACGCGGGCCTCATTCCAGCCGGCCCGGGAAAATCGCATCAGAGCCTGCGCGACATATCGCTATTTGGCGCGTTGCCGGGCTGCGTCATCATCGAGCCCGCCACCGCGGTGGAAACGAAGCGGGCGCTCGAGTGGTGCGTGAACGGCGCTCGGCAAAGCTGCATGCTGCGCCTGGTAATCGGGCCGTCGCCACGGACTATTCAGCATGCGGCTGATTATCAATTCAGTTTCGGCAGGGGCAGCGTGTTGAGCGAAGGGCGGGACACCGTGCTGTTCAGCTACGGACCGGTCATGTTGAACGAGGCGTTGATCGCCGCTGAGCTGCTAAATGAGCGCGGTATCTCGCTGCGCGTGGTAAACATGCCGTGGCTGAACAACGTCGATCCGCGCTGGCTGGAAGCAACAATAGGTGATTGCGCCGTGAGCTTCGTGCTGGACGATCACGCCAGGTATGGAGGACTCGGCGATACGCTGCTAAATGCCTTCATGGAGTCGCCTCGTCTACGTGGACGAAGATTGGTGAAATTCGCCGTTGAAGGTCATCCGGCTTGTGGAACGCCTGGAGAGGTGCTCGGTTACCACAACTTGAACGGGGCGGCGCTGATGCAACGTATTATTGGAGTCCGGGATGGCCGGGAACAGCGCGCGCTGGAGGCGGCGTCCTGAGATGGCGGTGCCCCGGGAAAACGCTACCGAGCCGGCTGGCGGAGCGTCGGTCAGACACTCGTGACGAGCGGCCAGACACCATTACTGCTGATCCCCGTGGAGAATCAGGTACGCGAACTTGACCCTAAACTGCTGCTCGCCTGCGTCGCGGCGCAACGCGGCTTTTCTTCCATTGTCGGTTCACGCAGGGAGATGGAGTTCAATATCGACGCCTTTTCCGATGCCATCTACCTCTCCAAGAGCATGACCGTACGCAGCCTGCTGTTTTTTCGTATAGCCCGGCGCTTTGGACACAAAATAGTCGCCTGGGATGAAGAGGCGCTGGTTCATTTACCTCCGTCCAGTTATTTTTCGCGCCGGATGAACCGATCTGCTCTAAAATACGTGCTCAGCCTGTTTGCCTGGGGTCAGGACAACATTGAGTTGTGGCGTCAGTACCCCGGTCTGCCCGGGGATACACCGATACACGCTGTCGGCAATCCGCGCGGCGACATGTTGCGCAAAGAAATGCGCGCATATTATGAAAAAGATGCCGCCGTGCTACGCCGGACCTATGGCGACTTTATCCTGGTTAATACCAATTTCAACCATGTCAACGCGTTCGGTACGGACATTAATCTGTTCAGACCGGCGAAGACCCCCCGGGGAAAGGCGCGTTTCGGTCGTGGCGCGAGGGGGATGACGCGCGAGTATGCCAAGGGATTGTGGGACCACAAACATGCGCTCTTTTCCAGTTTCAAAGAACTTATTCCGGCTCTCGAAGAGACATTCCCCGAGTGCACCATTGTTGTTCGCCCCCATCCGACGGAAAATCATGAAGTCTACCGAAGCATTGCGGCACGCTGCCGGCGCGTGCGGATTTGCAACAAGGGCAATGTCGTGCCGTGGCTCATGGCGGCCCGGGCGCTGGTACACAATGGATGTACCACGGCGGTCGAGGCATACGTGATGGGTGTTCCGGCGATCAGTTACCGGTCGGCGGTCAGCGATGAGTACGACAACGGATTTTATCGGCTGCCTAACGGGCTCAGCCATCAATGCTTCGGGTTCCAGGAGCTCGCCGCCACGTTACGAAGCGTTCTTGACGGCGCGCTCGGCGCCGCGGACGGTCCCGAGCGACAGCAACTCATTGACAGGTTTCTCGACGCCCAGGACGGACCGCTGGCCTGTGAACGGATGATCGATGTGCTGGAAACATTGCATAAACTCTCAGCCCGGCTGTCTGTCGATTCGGGCGCGCCGCGCATGCAACGGTGGCTGCTCGCCAAGGGGCTTAGCGTGGCGAGACAGTTGAAGGGGCACCTGCCCGGCTCGCACAACAAGCCCGAGTATCAGCAACACCGCTATCCCGAGCTTGCGCTGGAGGAGGTACGAGCCAGGGTGTCGCGTCTGGGGCATGTACTCGGCTTCAGCAAAGAGCTGAGCATCGATCGGGTGTCAGGCACGATGTTCAGGGTCAATGCCTGAAAGCATGTTGAAGGCCATGAGGCGAAAAAAAACACCGCTGATTATTCCCGTGGAAAACCAGGTTCGGGAACTCGACCCCAAATTGCTACTGGCGTGTGTCGCCGCACGGCGTGGCTTCACCTGCATCATTGGCTCACATCGAAAGATAGATCTGGGGATAGCCTCGTTGCCGAGAAGTGTCTATCTGTGTAAGAGCTTTACGGCGAGAAACCTGGCCATGTTCCGGATCATGCACAAGCTTGGTCACCGCATTGTCTCCTGGGACGAAGAAGCACTGGTCCATCTGCCGCCCGACATATATTTCTCGCGACGCCTGTCGCCGGCCTCGCTGAAGTACGTATCGCATCTTTTCGCCTGGGGCGAGGACAATGCGAACCTGTGGCGGCGTTATCCGCAAATGCCGCGGGAGAAACCTATCCACGTAACCGGCAATCCGCGTGGCGACCTGGTGCGCCCTGATATACGCGCCGTTTACGAACAAGACGCCGAACGTCTGCGCGAAAGGTATGGAAGCTTTATTCTCGTTAATACCAACTTTAACCATGTCAACGCATTTTTTGCCCATCAGAATTTGTTTTATGCGACGAAGAAAAAGGGTGATACGGCCGGCATGGGTAAGGCGGCCAGGGGCATGAGCCGGGAGTTCGCGCACGCGCTGCGCAAGCACAAGCAGGCCCTCTTCGGTCACTTTAAAGCGATTATCCCCCAGCTCGACGAAAGGTTTTCGGATTGTACTGTGATCGTGCGTCCGCACCCGACCGAAAACCAGGATGCCTACCGGGAGGTGGCGGCGCGGTGCAGGCGGGTAAAAGTCACCAGCGAGGGCAATGTCGTGCCCTGGCTGATGGCGGCCAAGGCGCTTGTGCACAATGGTTGTACCACCGCGGTAGAGGCTTATAGCCTGGGTCTACCTGCGGTCAGTTATCGTCCCTGTGTCAACGAGGAGATCGACCGGAGTTTCTATCATCTGCCGAACCAGTTGAGTCATCAGTGCTTCGATCGTGGGTGCGTACTGGAGGCGCTCGACGCAATTGTGCACAGCAAGTTAGCCGCGATCAGCGGGCGGAGGAGCGAACGGCTTTTCCGGCAATACGTTGCAGCGCAGGCCGGCCCGCTGGCGTGTGAGCGCATGGTGGATGTTCTCGAAGTCATCGCAGGGGTCGGGACGGGGTGGAAGACACCCGCCTTGCACGCTCGCCTTGCCGGTGCTGGGGAGGCCGCCGGGCGGCGCATTGCCAAATGGACGAAACGCTATCTCCCGGGATCGCATGCGCCACCCGCGTTTCACCGTCACCGCTATCCAGGCATAACGCTCGAAGAGCTCGGTCAACGGATAGTAGGGTTCCAGCAGGTGCTGGGCAGCGAGGCCGGCGAACTCAAGGCGGAGCGTATCGCTGACCAGGTATTTCGTGTCAGCGCCTGATTACCGGAGGTGGATTGATGAAGGTATTGATATTGGGGCTAGGAAAATCGGGGACCACGGCGCTGCTGCACAAAGTTGCGGCAGGCCTGCCCGGCTGTAACGCGTTTTCCGGAGGCAAGCCAGGAAAGTATATCGGCAACTACGCCAACGCCGTTTACAAGCATACTTACAGCGCGCGCAAGGGGAAGGATTTCGATCGTTATCGGGAGCATTTGCGTAAAGAGCGCTATGATCGCAAGATCTGGGTGGCGCGTGATCCCAGGGATGCGGCGGTGAGCAAAATGCTGTATCGCTGGCACCGGGGTTATTTCGGCCACGGCGAACAGTACCGGGCCCATATAGATCTGGTCAGGCGCAAGGAACAGGATCCGGAGTCTGTTCCGTTCGCTGAAATATGCCGGTACGCCGGATACGGAGAGTGGCCTGTGCCCCGAGAGGCGGTGCGCGCCGGCGAGAAAACATGCTACCGGGAAATGTCCGAGTTCGTTCGGGGGTTGGGGGATGAGTGGTTGGTGTTCAATTATGAGGATATGATCAACAGCAATTTTGACTCCCTGAATAGCTATCTCGGGTTTGACGTCAGCGCTGAATCCGAGGTGCCTCGCCCTTACAGCAAGGTCGTGCGCAGGAAATCCTTTGGCGACTGGCGCCATTGGTTTACCAGCGAAGATATCGATCTTCTGAAAACAGCCTATATGCCGTACCTGGAATTGACCGGTTACGATATCAATGATTGGGCGCTGGACCCCGCGCCGCTTATCGAGCGCCGCTTTTCGTCCGACTATATGCAGAGGCTTCCGAAGCGTGTCACCGCGGATGCGGTACTGCGGTATAAGGAAAGGGTGCTGCGTGGTCTAAAGCGCCGCTTTACGTCGAGCGGTTGAGGGCAGGGTGCCGGCAATATGCCGATAGGTGCGCCCGGCTGCGTTTCCTGCCCGCCTCTTTATCAACCCTTTAAGTGAATGGCCTAGGCGTGAGGCTGAATACGCGTTTCGGTCAGCGGCGCTCGGCAGGTCCGCATAGGCCATGTCGAGGACGCGGATTTGTCGTGCGTGGTAGTAATCACCGATAATAGAGGCGACATTGCCGAGCTGCGTGTTATGGCGCGAGCGGTTGCGGTTAAGGCTGTAAATATGACGGCAGTTTGATTGTGCCGCGTACTTTACATAAAGCTCCACCTGTGCGGATGTCATCTCCTGAAACGACACCAGATTTATCATTAGGTCAATGTCCTTCAGAGTCAGTGCGGGGATGAGGAAATGCGGCAGAAAAATAAAATCATACGCAGCAGGGTTTTCCATCAGCTCCTTCAGCGGCTGGTCGCCGTAAATAAACACTGATGCAAGCGGAAACAGTGTCTTCAAGTACACGGCGGAAAACAGTAGTACGGGTGGCAAGTCTACGATTACGTAAGTGGTGCCGGGGAAGTGTGTCTTGAACTGCCAGGCGAAACCGCCCCAGCCGGCACCGATTTCCATGACCAGGCGTCTCCCGTGCGGAGCTCGAGCGAGTGCGTCGAGTATACCGGCCTTGTCCATGCCGATCAGGCATTCGTAGAATTTCAGCGTATCGAGATTATACAGGGAGCCGTCAACAGTGTGGCCGAAGCCGCCCAGTGCGGGCGCCTCGGGTAAAAGCAGGCCCCTTTCATCGTGGCGCCGAAGCATGTGCAGTTTTGTTGCGAAACGTTCTATCTGATGTGAATGGTGTGTGCGGTAGTCGTAGGCGCGGATGCCGGTAAGGTGGTGGCAATGCTGGCGCAGTTTTACGATTACGGAGGGCGATGCGTCGAACATATAGTCGATGCCGGATAACTCTTCCGTCCAGTAATCGCTGGGTCGATGATCGTCGGGAGACGGTGTTTCATCCATCATCTGTATGACTTTTTCTCGTACATGCAGGTAGTTGCACCAGGCGTCGCTGTGGCGAGCCGCCTTGGCGCCGTCATGAAGCCGTTCGCTGAATGTCACGCAGCCGTCCTCTTCAGTCCTGCTAGGGTTTTGTGCTCAGCTCACGGGCGTGCCGGGCCAGTTGTCTCATCCACGGCGCTTTACCCCTTCGCCACTCACGATACGAGCCGATGCGGCTGCCTTGCCCGTATTTTCCCGCCCAGCGCGCGAGATACAGTACGGCGATCATCAGCCCGAGACAGCGGATGCGAACACCGCCGGCGGCGGGGCGGAGCGCGGTGTTCCACGCCAGTACGGCGGCATTGACCAGTGGCCACGGCAGCAGGATGTACCAGGGTCTGGCGACAAAAAGGCTGCGCTTTTGTCGCGCAATACTGAAATCCGCCAGTCGTCTCAGGTACCATAGCTCCGCCTCGACCTGTCTGAAATCACCGTGCAGGCATAGTTCAAGCAACAGGATCACATCCGGAAATAGCACGCGCCTGAACACACCTGTGCTGCGCAGGGCGCTGAGGCGGTAGAGACCATAAACCATCTTGCCGAAGTGGCGTGCGTCGTGGCAGACGGCCAGGGCGCGCCGGGTGTTGCCAAGGCCATCGGTTGAAAACGGCCGCACCCGCTTCCTGGCGTAAAGCGAGCCATCGGCGTTGATCTGCATGAACTTCGGATAAGTCAGCACGACGGCGGGATTTTCATCCAGCGTGCGCACCAGGGCCGTCAGCCACCCGGGCGTCCAGATATCATGGTCACTGACCCAGGCAAAGTAGTCCGCGTGAGCGGCGTGCATAAAACAGCATTTCCAGTTCTCGACCATGCCTTTGCGAGCACGATTACGGTAATAGCGCACGCGCTGATCGGCGCGGGCATAGCGCATGGCGATCTCACCGGGCCGTTCCGTAGTCGAGTCGTCGACTATAATCAGCTCAAAATTTCTGTATGACTGCGCAAGCAGCGAGTCCAGAGCCAGTTGCAGAAAGTCCGTCTGGTTATACAGTGGCAATCCCAGGCATACGGTCGATGGTCCACGCATGCCTGTACGATACTATGTAGCAGGCGTGGATGCGCTCAGCACCCGGTGATGATCTTGCGCGGTAGCTGTTCATCGGTGCGCTTAGCGTTATAATCAGGGGCGCAATGACAGGTATAGAATTGGACGGAATCCCCCTGGTTATCCTGGAAAGAAAGGTTGTTGCTGAGCCGCGCTTCGTATGAAAGACATTATCCCCGGCATTCGTCTCATCGCTTTCGATTTTGACGGAGTCTTCACTGATAATATGGTGTATGTCCTGCAGGATGGTTCGGAGGCAGTGCGCTGTACCCGCAGCGACGGGCTCGGGCTGCAGAAACTTGAGCGCCTTGGCATCGAGAGCGTGATTATCTCTACTGAATCGAATCCGGTAGTAAGCGCCAGGGCGGAAAAGCTGAATATCCGCTGTATCCAGAACTGTGGTGACAAACGCGCGGTACTGGAAGCCATGGTCGCTGAACGCGGGCTGTCGCTGGCGGAGGTGGCCTATGTGGGTAACGATATTAACGATCTGCCCTGTCTAGACAGCGTGGGGTTGCCCATCGTTGTCCGGGACGCTCATCAGGACGTCGTTCGTCACGCCGTCTACCGTACCACCCGGCCGGGGGGGCAGGGGGCCGTGCGCGAGGTTTGCGACTTGTTCGAGCAGGCCCTGGCGGACCGGTAATACACTCGACGGGCCGCCGCTCGGGTGGCGCAGGGGGCGCCATGTCTGAGCCGGTGTGTTCGATCGGCCGTTTTTCAGGTCTGCGCGCCGGGAAGTTTCCCCGGATCGATGACCACGTGCCGTATCCGCGACAGATTCCAGCTGTAAGTCACATGCACCAGGCCGTCCGCCGCCTGGATGATCGCCGGGTAGGAGTATTCGCCGGGACCTTCTGCCAGGACCAGGCTGTCCCGCCAGTTCCTGCCGTCCCGGGACACCGCGAGGACGATCGGTGAGCGCCGGCGCGAAGACGGGTTGTAGACCAGAAGGTGGCGGCCGTCGGCAAGCGTTACTGCATCCGTGCCCGAGTTGGGATTGGGTAGCGACGTGAGTCGCAGTTCAGTCCAGCTGTTACCCCCGTCGCTCGACCAGCTTTCGGCGATACGCTGTTGTCGTGTGCGGCAAATCAGCTGCAGCGAGCTATCGTCGTGGATGAGTATGCTGGGCTGGATAGCTGCGACCGATTTGCCGTCATTGATCGGTATGGTGCGTTTCCAGGAGTTACCCAGATCGGTGCTGCGTTCCAGGTGTACTCGCCAGCCGTCGTCTTCGGCGCTGGACGGGCAGAGGATATCGCCATTTGCCAGTTGTACGGGTTTGTTTTTTATCGGTCCCAGAATGTCATCGGGCAGGCGGCGCGCGGGCGTCCAGCTGGTGCCCCCATCGGTGGACGTGACATAGCTTCCCCACCAGGTCCTGGGGCTCGGTCCAACTTTATAAAACAGTATGAGAGGACCCGAAGCGGGTTGAAACAGGACCGGGTTCCAGCAGGCGTAACGGCGGCCCTTGTCCTGCCTGCCATTGGCTGCTTCCACGGGTTCAGACCAGTCGAGGCCGTTGTTTACGGAGACGAAAATGGCCACGTCGGGTCGGGATTCCAGCGAACCGCTGAACCAGGCGGCTACCAGCCGGTCGCCGGCCGCGACTATTGTCGAGGCGTGACTCATGGCGCCGGGTGCTTTGGAAAAAATGAAGCCGTCACTGACGACTGCGGCGTGATGGCAGGCAAGTGCGCCGTCGGGCCTGCGCCAGAGAGTTTCCGCGTACCAGCTGGCGAGCCGGCGAAACACCAGACGATTAGTCACCATTGTGCCGGCTAGTGGTTGCTCTCAGCGACACGCACGAAGTAGCGCAACCGGTACAACAGGCGCGGGGCGTGCATGGCGTCATTGAAGCCGCTACGATTGTGCAAGACGTTATTGCAGATCAGTCCCCACCCCGCGTCCAGCGTCAGCCGATAGATGAGCGGGTCGTCGGAGCTCAGTAGCTTATTTAGAGCGTTCAGCGCCGCTTCGGTGGTACTGTCGTGCTTCCATTCGATATTGTGCTCGCGCGCCGTGTAGCGCATATGCAGACGGTTCCCCGGGTGCACCGAAAAAACCGGACCGCTGCGTGCCGGGCGCACTTCCGCGTGCTGCTCGATGTTCGCCGGGATGGTCATGACATCCGGCGCCATCAACGCCTGGATGTAGTCCGGGTTCAGATCGCGCAGGCGGATATAGGCGATCTCATGGTCGAGCAGGGCCGTTTCGCCGCCTTGTGACGAGGGCCTCACGCAGTGCAGCAGCAGGGCGTGTATCTGCTGATCGAGACCGTTGTAGTAACCATCGGTGTGCCAGTGAATGGGCCGATTGGTGTAGGGAATATAGCGCTCGCGCCATTGGTCGTTCACGACCTGGATCGCGGTGATGCCGTCATCATCGGCGCCCATATTGCGGTCCAGGTAACGTAATCCGAGCTGGGCCCCAAGGGTGGCGGGAATCTGTTTGTTCGGATCGCCGAACATGCGGCTTGCGTAGATCGCCATATTGTATTTACTGCAGCGCGCCAGAATCGCTGTCCGCTCGGCCTGGCTCAACTCGCGCGGATCACGGATCTCTACAATGAGCTCCTCGGCGCTTAAGGGAGCAGCGGTTAATTTGCATTCTTTCCACGCCTCATAGGCGTCTGGATCGCCGAGGTCAAATGGGTTTGGCCGATCGCGGCAGTCTTCTAGCGCCACGGTGCCTCCGCAATAGTGCAGGCGTCCATGCCTGATACGCCGTACCAGTAGCCGTTGCAACTGCCTGCAGGTGTCAGTTTGTCAACAACCCTAACCGCGTTCCCCTTTGATGGGCGGTTGGATAACTCTCGACGAAAAATCTCTATGATGGTCTCGGTGTGCTGTTGTTGCGGACTGATGCGCAGCACCTCGACGCCGAGTGAGGCCATGTTGCCAACTTCCGCGATCAGATTGCACGACCGGGCAGATTGCGTCTGTATGCCGTTAAGAACCAGAAAACTCTCCCGCTCCCTGGTCGCTAGCTCCAGTCCGTCGGGGTAGTCGGCGCAACTGAAGCGACAGTCGTCCTTGGGTAGATTTCGGGCACGGGCGGTGAAGCAGCGCGCGGAGTAGGCTAGGGGCAGCCGGCCATACACAAAAACCTCGGTTTCGACTCCATCGGGTCGTTGTCGCTGGAGATCAGCCAATGCGGCTCGCGATAACTCTACCGGCGGTACCCAGCGGTAGAGTCCCTGGTCTGCAAGTACCCGCAATGTCCGTGCGTTATAGATGTTGATCGACGCTCCGGCGACAAAGGGAAAATTGCCGGACAATAACTGAACGGCACCGATATCATTGGCCTCGACTGCGAATCTGCCATTGCTGCACAGGCGCTTCAGTGTGCCCAGCTCTGCAGCCGACTCAATCAGGTTGAGGGTAGATAGCACCACCTCTTTTCCGGCGCACGTCAGTTTTTGCGCCAGTGCAAGCCAGTCCTTGCTGCGCAGAGAGCGACGCTTGGAGCACACCGTTTCGCCCAAATAGACGATATCCACCGACGTATCTGCGATCCGGCTATAGAAGTCGAGCAGTTCCTGTCGACTCCAGTAGTAAAGAACGGGGCCCAGCGAGAGCCGCGGTTGAGTGGTGCTTACAGTCATAGTCGGATGCGGAGTGGATTGTCCGTGCCCGAGCGCATCAGGCGGGCGGCGGGTAATAATAATGCGGATATGGGAGCGGTGCTCGCCGCAACGCCAGTTGGCTGCATCATTGCCATGGCCTGTGGTACGCGCCAAGGGTGGTTTGTGTGCCTTCCGAGACTTGCTGCAGTGCGCGCAACCATTCCGGGCGGGCTTGATATCGAGGAAGATCCTGTTTGCAGGCATCGAGTGCCGCACGCCATACCTGGGTTACCTGTTTGACGTAGGTGCTACTGCGCTGGCGACCCTCTATCTTGATGGCGGCAATGCCGATTTTTTGCAGCTCAGGAAGCAGCGCCAGCGTGTTCAGGCTGGTGGGCTCCTCAATGGCATAGTAGGTGTTGTCGCCGACCTTGAAACGACCCTTGCAAAGGGTTGGGTAGCCAGCCGCTTCGCCACCGCCATAGCGGTCTATCAACACGCCATTGAGACGGGATTCCACTCCGCGTGAGGTGTCCTCCCAGCTTACCGCTGACGCCGGCGAACAGACGCCAGAGGTATTCGGCGACTGACCGGTCACGTAGGAGGACAGCAGGCAGCGTCCTTCCACCATCACACACAGGCTGCCAAAGCCAAACACTTCCAGCGGAACGGGGCTCTGCGCGGCGAGTTGTTCGACCTGCTTGATCGACAGCACCCGCGGCACGACGACACGCCGGATGCCAAAGTGCCGGTAATAGAAGCGAATGGCTTCGGGGTTGGTGGCCGAGGCCTGTACCGACAAGTGCAGGCGAAGCTCGGGCCACCGGTTGGCGGCATAATCCAGCACGCCGATGTCGGCCAGGATCAGCGCATCGACGCCCAGTTCGGCGCCGAGATCCACCGCCATTTGCCAGCGCGTGCAGTCGGCTGCCTGCGCGTAAGTATTGATCGCGAGGAAAACCTTCGTCCCCCGCTCGTGAGCGTATCGAATGCCCTCCCTGGCGCGGGCGGTGTTGAAATTGAGGCCGGCGAAATGGCGTGCATTGGTGGCATCGCTGAACCCCATATATACCGCATCCGCGCCGTAATCCACTGCTGCTTTCAGAGCGGAAAGGTTGCCTGCCGGGCAGACCAGTTCCGGCAGTGTTGGCGCCTCTTGAGTCATGTCGTAGTGCCGATCCATTGTTTATCCGGTGTGCTTGCTTTACGCCGATGGAGTTCCTCAGTCAGGCGGTTGAGTGTTTGCCACTTGCGGGCGCACCAGGCCGGCGCCAGCAGTATATTTGACGCTGCTGTCGCGGCGACACGATGATAAATAATCTCAGGCGGCGTGTGTTCGATCAGGTCGGCGGCGATATCGACATAATCGTCCAGCGCCAGAGGGCGATATTCACCGCGCCGCCACTGATTGGCCAGTGCGGTGCCCTTGACAACGTGCAGGGGGTGCAACTTTAGGCCGTCCACACCCTGTTCGAGCACCCGCTCCAGGCTGGTTTGGCAGTGCGAGCGGCCCTCTGCCGGCAAACCGATGATAAGGTGAGTGCAGACTTGCAACCCGCGCAAACGGGCGTTACGTGTTGTGCGGCGGTATTCCTCGAAGCCGTGGCCGCGATTAACGCGTTCGAGAGTCTTGTCAAAGGCCGATTGCAGGCCCAGTTCCAGCCAGATTTCAAACCCGCGCTGACGATAACTGGCGAGCAGGTCCAGTACCTCATCGGCCACACAGTCCGGGCGGGTGCCGATCGATAGGCCAATGACATCCGGCTCCGCCAGCGCCTGGCCGTAGAGTCGGGCAAGTTGCTCAAAGTCGGCGTAAGTGTTGCTGTAGGCCTGGAAATAAGCAACGTAACGGCGGGCGCCCGTTCGCTTGCGTATGACCCGACGGCCCGCCTCGATCTGCACGCCGATCGCGCCGGGATCACGCGCATTGGGATTGAAAGATACGTTATTGCAAAAAGTGCAGCCGCCGCGGCCTTTGCTGCCGTCGCGATTGGGGCAGGTAAAACGGGCGTTCAGCGCAACTTTGTGGACCCGTTGCCCGTGGCGCTTCAACATAGCCTGGCCAAAGGTATGGACGTAGTCCGAGAGAATCATGACAGCGGGTCAGCCTACGACGTCCAGAATTCTACGTCTGAACTTGACGCCACGCTCTCCGGCCAGCCGCCGGCAGGCATCGATATCGACACCGTCGAGGCCGTCGATGGCGGTCGCCGTCACCTTGCCGATATAGCGCGGCGCCAGTGACAGAAACTCGAGAACAGCGTGAAAAGAACCGGACAGTGTCGGTCTGCAGTGACGGTTGTACACGGACTCGCAGTGGGCATTCATCGACACAGAGACCGCGTCAACGTGATTCATCAGTTCCGGCAGCACATTACGTTTATGCACCCGGTTGGCGAGGCCGTCGGTGTTGAGGCGAACGTAGCCGCCCCGGGACTTGATGTGCCGGGCGATGTGCAACAGGGGTTTGAGCCGCAAAGTGGGCTCGCCGAAGCCGCAAAAGACGACTTCCCGGTAGCGGGCCGGGTCGGGGATGGCGCCAATCATGTCAGCCACAGCCGGCCGGGCGCCAAGGTCGAGATCAAACTCCCTAACCCGCGGACCCTCGCGATATTTTGGGCAAAACCGGCAGCGCAGAGTGCAGCGGTCGGTGATATTCAGGTAGAGCTTATCCGCTATCTGGTAAGTCAGCATCGGTTTGTTTGGATGTATGGGCGTTGCGGGCATATTGGCGGTGCCCTGTGGCGGCGGACGATTGATACTATCGCCAGACCCGCCGAGCGACCTTGACCTGTATCAAGACCACGGCGCCGGGCTTGACGTTGTCTTAACTAGATGCCGCTGTATATTGAGCGCCGGTGGAGTTGCGCTGCATGACCGGCCGTTATTTCTGCACTATATTTGTACCTTGTAAGGCTGGCTGGGCTTCTGCGCTCAGCTTTTTAGCATTTCCGTGAATTCGCGGAGAAACTCGATAGGGCCCCGGGGGCTTTACCTCGAGTAGGCTTGTATATTAGAATTTCATGTTTTTATAAGTAAGCTGGCTTGACGCTCAACCACCCGCTGCACAACGAGGCACCGATCATGGCACAAACCGGGATCGCCACTACCCAACAGTACAACTACGATATCATCAGAAAGTTTGCGGTTATGGCCCTGGTGTGGGGGCTGTTAGGCATGGCGGCGGGCATTTATATCGCCTCCGAGCTGGCCTGGCCATTCCTCAATTTCGATATACCGGAGATTACCTTCGGGCGCTTGCGCCCGGTACACACCACGTTGGTGATTTTCGGCTTTGGCGGCAGCGCGCTGTTTGCGACCTCTTATTATATTGTCCAGCGTACCTGTCAGACCCGCCTGTACAGTGACTGGATGGCGACATTCACCTTTTGGGGCTGGCAGCTGGCGGTCGGGCTGGGCGCGCTCAGTTACATGTTCGGCTATACCCAGTCACGCGAGTACGCCGAATTCGAATGGCCTATCGATCTGTTGATCGCGGTTACCTGGGTGGTCTATTTCCTGCTTTACGCACTGACGCTGAAGCGCCGCTCGCAGCCGCACATCTACGTCGCCAACTGGTTCTACATGGCGTTTATCCTGGCTACGGCGATTTTGCATATTTTCAATAATCTGGCGGTCCCGGTCGGCTTGTTCAGCCTCAAATCCTACAGCCTGTTCTCCGGGGTGCAGGACGCCATGACCCAATGGTGGTACGGGCACAATGCCGTGGGCTTCTTCCTCACCGCGGCCTTCCTCGGCATGATGTACTACTTTGTGCCCAAACAGGCGGGGCGCCCGGTGTACTCCTATCGGCTGTCGATCATCCACTTCTGGGCGCTGTCGTTTCTCTATATGTGGGTGGGCGCGCACCATCTGCACTGGACGGCGTTGCCCGACTGGACCTCGACCCTGGCGGCAACTTTCTCCATCATGCTGCTGCTACCCTCGTGGGGCGGCATGATCAACGGCATCATGACGCTGTCGGGCGCCTGGGAGAAGCTGCGTACCGATCCCATTATGCTGTTTCTGATCACCGCGCTGTCCTTTTACGGTATGGCTACGTTCGAAGGACCGCTGATGTCACTGAAAAGTGTCAACGCTCTGTCGCACTACACCGACTGGACGATCGGCCACGTGCACTCCGGGGCGCTGGGCTGGGTGGCTATGATCACCTTCGGCTCCTTTTATCATATGGTGCCGCGCCTTTACGACACGCGCCTTTACAGCACGCGCCTGGTCTACGCCCACTTCTGGCTGGCGACCATCGGCATCCTGCTGTATATCACCGCGATGTGGGTGGCGGGCATTTTCCAGGGTTTGATGCTGCGCAGTTTCGACGACTACGGTAACTTGGCTTACACGTTCGTCGAAACCGTCTCGTTCCTTCACGAACCCTACGTGGTGCGTGCGCTTGGCGGCGTCTTTTTCATTTCCGGTGTCCTCATCATGGCCTGGAACATGTACATGACGGTGCGCCAGTCGCGTATCGAGAGCGCAGAGATCGAAGCCAGAATCGCCGCCAAAATGGCCAACGCCTGATACGGCCGGTATGCGGAGACTTTCAAAGTGATTAAACACGAACACATCGAAACCAATGCCGGGCTGCTGATCATACTGACCCTGGTGGTGATCAGTATCGGCGGGCTGGTGGAAATCGTGCCCTTGTTTTATATCAACGATACGGTGGAAAAAGTCACCGGCGTGCGGCCTTATACGCCACTGGAGCTGCGCGGGCGCGATATCTACCAACGCGAGGGCTGCTATCTGTGTCATTCGCAAATGGTTCGGCCGTTTCGCGATGAGTGGCTGCGCTACGGGCACTATTCACTGGCCGCCGAATCGCAGTACGACCATCCCTTTCAGTGGGGTTCGAAACGCACCGGGCCGGATCTGGCGCGCGTCGGCGGCAAATATTCCAACGCCTGGCACGTTGCTCATCTGATCAACCCACGCGACGTGGTGCCGCAATCAATTATGCCGAACTACCCCTGGCTGCAGAGCACGGATCTGGATTATTCCGACGTGCAGGAGCGGATGCGTGCGTTGCAGAAAACCGGCGTGCCCTATTCACAGACCCAGGCGGAGTATGACCGTAATGTTGCGACTTTCGGGCCCGACACCGCCGACAAACTCGATATCCTGCACGCCGAGGAGAATCTGATGCAGCAGGCACTGACTAATGATTACGACGGTCAGCGCGAGCGGGTGACCGAGATGGATGCGCTGGTGGCGTATCTGCAAGTGCTCGGCACCATGGTGGATTTCAGTCGCTACGACGAAGGCTACTTTGCCGAGTTCCGCTGAGTAGCGACTGGCGCAAGACGGAAGGGACATGCTGCTATGCCGGACTGGATGCTGTGGTTCAGCCGTTTTGAGAACACCAAGATTCTGGCGCTGCTGCTGTTTTTTTTCACCTTCTGCGGCATCCTGATTTATGTCTATACAGGGAAAAAACGCGCTACGCGGCTTGAATCGTACAAGTACATTCCCCTGCAGGACGACGAACCGGAGTTAGACGCCGACAACGGCGAGGAAAAACACCATGAGCGACGCGAAAGCTAAATCACCGGGTGCCGTGCAGACCACCGGTCACGCCTGGGACGGCGATATTCAGGAGTTCAACAATCCTCTGCCGAGCTGGTGGTTGTGGGGTTTTTATGCCACGGTGGTGTTCGCCTTAATCTATTGGGTGCTGTATCCGGCCTGGCCGGTCGGCGGCAGCTTCACCAAGGGTGTGCTCAACGATATTACTTTTGTCGACAGCGATGGCAGCGTCAAGACCACCCACTGGAACACACGCGCCTTGTTGATCCGGGACTTGAAAGAGGGCAAGGAGGCCAGGCTCAGCCAGGAATACATGTCCAGGGTCTCGGCAGCCGGTTATGCTGAAATTCTTGCCGATCCGGAAATGATGGCCTTCACCCGTTCGGTGGCCAAAGGCCTGTTCGGCGACAACTGTGCGGCCTGCCACGGCGCGGGCGGTCAGGGCGTCATCGGTCTGTTTCCCAACCTCGCCGATGATGCTTGGCTATGGGGCGGCAGTATCGAGGCTGTCAGCACCACCATCACCGAGGGCCGCTACGGCTTTATGCCGGCGTTTCGCGATACCTTCAACGATCAGCAGTTGAGCGATGTCGCCTCCTATGTACTGAGTCTGTCGGGCCAAGAGACCGATGCCACGGCCAGCGCGCGCGGCGAGAAGATTTTCCAGACCGAGCAGGGCGGTTGTTACTACTGCCATACCCATGCCGGCACCGGCTTGAAATCGCAGGGTGCGGCCAACCTCACCGACCAGATCTGGACGATCGCCGATGTCAACGGCACGGACGATCCAGCCAGCAAAAAAGAACGTGTCGAGCGGGTGATCCGCAACGGCGTGCAGCGCCGGATGCCGCGCTGGTCCGAGCGCCTGAGCCCCGATCAGATCAAGCTGCTGACCGTCTATGTGCACGAACTGGGTGGCGGGCAATAGGGTCGTTGTCGTGCCGTTGAACGCAGGCGACGGTAATGAGTGATGCCGTGGAGCAACCGCTCTACCAGGCCCGGATTCCGATTTATACCCGCTCGGTAAAGGGGCATTTTCGCAACCTGAAATGGGGCATTCTCGGCCTCGCCTACAGTGTCTATTTTCTCCTGCCGTGGCTGCGTTGGGAGCGCAACGTCGGGCCCGATCAGGCGGTGTTGTTCGATATCTCGGCACGCAAGTTCTATCTCTTCGGTCTGGTAGTGCACGCCCAGGATCTGTTCTGGCTGGCCGGGCTGTTGATGATCGCGGCGCTGCTGCTGTTTTTTGTCACCGGCATCGCCGGGCGCGTCTTCTGCGGCTACTTCTGTTTCCAGACCCTGTGGACTGATCTGTACATGCTGATAGAGCGCCTGGTGCAGGGCGATCGCGTCGCGCGCATCCGTCTGGACAAAGCGCCGCGCAGTGTCGGCAAACTGCTGCGCAAGGGCACCACCCACCTGCTGTGGCTATTGGCGGCCTTTCTGACCGGTTTGACGTTCACCCTCTATTGGGAAGATGCGCCGCGCCTGATCGTCGAATGGTTTACCGGCAAGGCGCCATTCGCCGCCTATGCCACGGTGCTGTTCCTGACCGCTACTACCTATGTCATGGCGGGATTGGCGCGCGAACAAGTGTGCACCTATATGTGCCCTTATGCGCGCTTCCAGGCGGTGATGTTCGACGCCGACACACGCATTGTCGCCTATGATGCCGCCCGCGGCGAAGGTCGCAGCGGCCGACACCGCGTAGCGCGCTCTTTCAAAACGCACGAGGAGCGTCAGCAACAGGGAATTGGCGACTGTATCGACTGTGGCTATTGCGTCCAGGTCTGCCCGACGGGCATTGATATCCGCAACGGTCTGCAGGTGCAGTGCATCAGCTGTGCCCTGTGCATCGATGCCTGCGATACCATTATGGGTTCGCTGGGCTGGGGGCGGGGCCTGGTGCGCTACACTTCCGAAAAACAGGCCGCCGGCCAACCCAGCCGGATCTGGAAACCGCGCACCATCGGCTATGGGCTGGTGTTACTGGTGGCAGCCTCGGCGCTCGCCTGGAGTGTCGGCAATCAGGCACCCCTCGAACTCAGCGTGGTGCAATTGCGCCAGCCGCTGTTTGTGCGCCTGTCCGACGGACGCATACAAAACAGCTATGAACTGCACATGGAGAACAAGACCGATCAACCGGTTGATCTGGTCATCATGATGCGTGGCCTGGCCGGTGCGCAACTCGATGTCGGCAAGTTGGCGTCCCTGGAGTTGCCGGCGCAACGCTCATTGCGGGTACTGGCCCGCGTGCGTTGGGGTTCGAGCCAGGATCTTAAGGGTTCGCGCAGCTTCGCTTTCAACATCGTCCCCCAGCGGCGGACTGACCTGGGCATGCTCAGTGCGCCGGCGACCTTCTATCTGCCGGGAGCCGACTACTGATGCTGCAATCACTGCTAGCCCTGCCGCTCGGCGCGTTGACCGAAGTGCTGGTATTTCTGGCTTTGTACGCGCTCTCTCCGCTTAGTGGCAAGCAGGTAGCGCTGCTGGTGGGCCTGGTCTCGCTCTGCGCGGTGGTGCTCTACAGCCTGATCAACTGGCCCGGTGCGGATGTGCTGGCGATGTATATCGCCGTGCTCGCGGTGAGCGCCTACCTGCTCGCCATCATCAGCTCAAATTACGAGGAGCGACGCGCGGAGCGGACCGCTAAACGCCGCTGGTTTCACTGGGCGCCGACGGTGATTGTGGTGTTTTTTCTTGCCCTTTTTGCCCTGGACGGCGTGCTGGTGAGCATCTCAACGCAGGGTTTGCCCGCGCCGTTCGCCCGGGTGCTGTTGCCGCCCACCGTGGCCAACGACCACGTTCAGTCGGTGTTTCCCGGTACCGTGGCGAATAATTTTCAGAAAAAGGAAGACCAGTACAACGCTTATCTCGCGCAGGTCAAGCGCCAGCAGGAGCGCGGCTGGAAGCTCGATAAAGGCTGGCTGAAAAAGCCGGTCGAGGGAGAGCCGGCGGTGTTCCAGTTGCGGGTGCTGGAAGCCGATGACGCCCCGGTGCGATTCGCGCAGGTGGGCGGTGTGTTTCTGCGCCCCTCCGACAGTCGTAAAGACACGGTCTTTGCGATGCAGGAAATCCAGCCCGGTCTGTATCAGGCGGTGCTGACCTTGCCGCAGCCGGGGATGTGGGATTTGCTGCTTACCGTTAAGCGCGGTGGCCAATTACATGAACTGCGGGCCTCTACTTCTGTCAGCGCCAAAGCCCCTTAGCGCGTGCCATGGCGCGCGTTAGACGCATCACTTCCTGCGGGTCTTATACAGATGCCTTCGACTGACAGTGCCCCCTCCCGCGCCTGCTTCCACTGCGGCCTGCCCGTGCCGCCGGGCGCTGCCTTTAACGTCGAGATCGGCGCCGAGAGTCGCCCCATGTGTTGTCGCGGTTGTCAGGCGGTGGCGCAGGCTATTGTCGACGGGGGGCTGACGGAGTTCTACCAATACCGAACGGTTGCCTCGCCTCAGGCCCAGGGGAGTACCGCGGGGGAGCTCGATGAACTGGCATTGTACGACCGCGAGGATTTGCAGCAATCGTTCGTCGACAGGCAGCCGGGCGACAGTCGGGAAGCCTCGCTGATTCTCGAGGGGATCGTCTGCGCGGCCTGTGTCTGGCTGAACGAGCGCCATGTGCTCGCCCTGCCCGGGGTGCTGGCGTTCTCGATCAATTATTCCACTCACCGTGCCCGGTTGCGCTGGGATAACCGGCGGATACGACTCAGCGAAGTCCTCGAGGCGATCAGCGCTATCGGTTATCACGCCCATCCCTTCGATCCCGGCAGACAGGAACAACTCTACCGCGACGAGCGCAAGGCCGCCCTGCGCCGTCTGGCGGTCGCCGGCCTCGGTATGGTGCAGGTGATGATGCTCGCCGTGGCCTTGTACGCCGGCGCTGCCACGGGCATGGAGACGCCACTGCGCAATTTCCTCCGCTGGGTAAGTTTGCTGTTGACGTTGCCGGTGGTGATGTATTCGGCGAAAACCTTTTTCCTTAGCGCCTGGCGCGATCTGCGCCGCCGTCAGCTGGGTATGGATGTGCCGGTGGCGCTGGCCATAGGCGGCGCGTTCCTCGCCAGCGCCTGGAGTACGGTGAGCGGAAGCGGCGAGATTTATTTTGACTCCGTGACCATGTTTACCTTCTTCCTGCTGGCCGGCCGTTTTCTGGAAATGGGCGCCCGTCACCGCGCTGGCCAGGCCGCCGAGGAATTGGTCAAGCTGTTGCCGGCCACCGCGGCGCGCCTGGGGGATGAGGGCGAACAGCGGGTACCGGTGGCCGATCTCGTCCCGGGCGACCGGGTACTGGTGCGACCGGGTGAAAGTGTGCCGGCCGATGGGCGGGTGATCGAAGGTCACAGCTCCGTGGACGAATCGTTGCTGACCGGTGAGAGTCTGCCGCAGCTGCGGGCGCCGGGCGATGCGCTGACCGGTGGCACAGTCAACAATGAGAGTCCGCTGGTGATGGTAGTGGAGGCGGTGGGCGAGGGGACGGTGCTCTCGGCTATCGTGCGCCTGCTCGATCGGGCACAGAGCGAAAAGCCCGCGGTGGCGCGTCTGGCCGACCGTGTCGCCGGCTGGTTCGTCGCCGCGGTGCTGCTGCTGGCTGCCGGTGTCGC
>JASBSN010000019.1 GCA_030148915.1 Thiogranum sp. | reverse complement strand
CGCCGACAGTGGCGACGTGATGTGCAAACAGCGGACGCTGCGGGTCCTGAAAGGCTAACGGGGCGTGCTCTGTCCCTGCGTAATTCAACCGAGGGAGTTGGCGTTGAGTTCAGGTGAACAAAATCCGATTCTTGACCGGGTAAAAGCGATGCAACTCGATACGCTGGCGGCGCATATGCCCGTGGCGCTGGTCGCTACCGCCGTCAACGCGCTGTTGGTTTCCATGGTGATGTGGGAGGTGGTCGACAACGTTCACGTCCTGTCTTGGTGTGCAGCGATGATCGCGGTCATTGCCGCTCGCGGTACCTGGCTCGTCGTCTATGGCCGCCGCCCGCGCTATCGGGTCAACCTGCGGCGAAGCGAACGGGACTTTCTCATCGGTGTGTTTCTCGGTGGCCTTACCTGGGGCGCGGCGGGGGTGTTTATGCGGGCACCGGGAAATATCCTGTACGACGTCTTCATCGCCGCGGTACTGGTAGGGATGGGTGCTGGCTCTATTGCAACCTATTCGGTCCATTTAGGCGCCTTTTTATTGTTTTTCGTTTCGTTGATGACGCCGATCGTGTTGCGTTTTCTCGGCGAGAGCGATGACGTTCACCGCGCATTGGGCGTCATGGGGCTGCTGTTCATATTGTACCTGAGCATCTATTCCCGTTTGATCAACAAAGCGTTTCTGGATTCGTTTAAATTGCGCTTTGAGAACCTCGCACTGGTCGACGATTTGACCCGGCAAAAAGATGCTCTGGTGCAGGCCGGCGAAGCCAAGTCGCGCTTTTTCGCCACCGCCAGCCATGACCTCAGGCAGCCGTTGCACGCTCTGGGGCTATTAGTCGTCGGCCTGGAACAGGAACAAGAGGAGGTTAAGCGAAGACCCATACTGCAAAACATTTTCGCTTGTCTGTCCAGTTTGAGGGCATTATTCGATTCTTTGTTGGACGTGTCCCGGTTAGATGCCGGGGTGTTCGAGGTCGAGGCGCAGCATTTTTCCGCACAAAAGTTATTCCGCCTCCTGGAGACGGCGTTTACGCCGCTTGCACAGCAAAAAGGCTTGATATTAAAAATTCCCCCTACCTCGGTCACGTTCTATAGCGATCCGATGCTATTGGAACGAATTGTCCGAAATCTGCTTTCCAATGCCATAAAATATACCCCCGCAGGCGGCGTTGTCGAAATCGAGTTGCGCACGCAAGGCCCCAGTGCGGTTTTGGCTGTCAGTGACAGCGGCAGCGGCATGCCGGCAAGTGCCCACGAGCGGATATTTGAAGAATTCACCCGTCTCGATGACGCCAAACAGGGGGGTAGCCCGGGGCTTGGCTTGGGTTTGTCCATCGTACGGCGTCTGGCCTCGTTGCTACGACTGGAATTGAAACTCGAGTCACAGCCTGGGGTCGGTTCGCGATTTACGTTGAGGCTGCCGTTGGGCGACGGTTCTCGCATTCCGGTGTCGACGCAACCCCGGAGCCCGGATTACGCCACAGAGCTTGAAGGAAAGCACGTCTTGGTGGTTGATGACGAACCCGAGATACTAGCGGCGATGGAGACATTGTTGCGCAAGTGGGGTGCGCGGGCGTGGGTCGCCGCGTCTTTCTCTGCTGCAGAGCGGCTGCTGGAGGAAAAATCCTGCTTACCCGATATTATGGTATTCGATTTTCATTTGCGCGACGGTTTGACCGGCGAGGAGGCTATCGGGGCGCTACGTAAGCGATTGGGCAAGCCGATACCGGCTGTTCTGATCACTGGCGATACCACTCAAGCGCGAATACGTCACGCGTCGAACAGCGAATATCTGCATCTTTATAAGCCGGTACGGGCCGCGCAACTGCGCATGGCGTTGGAGCGGGTGCTGAAAGCGTCCGGATCAGAGGAAACCTAACGCTTCCGCCCGCAGAATGCATTCCGTGCGATTTTTCGCGCCGGTGGCTTCAAGCAGCGCGCCCATGTGAGACTTGGTGGTGCTTTCCGAAATGTTCAGCACCCGTGCAATCTGCTTATTGGACAATCCGTCTTTTACCAAACGGAGAACGTCCAGCTGTCGTTTACTGATGGGCACCGACTTGCCAGTGGCGACGTCGATGGCGCGAGACTGTTCGAAGCGCTCCAGACGCTGATGTATCTCCGCTGGCAAATAGACCTCTCCCTCCAGCACGCGTTTGATGCCTTCCAGCATCCCGCTCACATCGTGGGTTTTGGGGATGAATCCTCGCGCGCCGGCCTTCATCACTTCGCTGACGTCGGCGATTTTCTCGCTGGCGGAGATCACCACTGTCGGGATGAGTAACTGGCGTTCCTCGAGTGCTTTAATGAACGACACCCCATTGATCCCGGGCATGGCCAGATCGACGATGGCGAGGTCGGCCTCAGGCTCTCGGACGAGGCGCTCCAAAGCCTGTTCCGAGGAGCGCAATATGCAAATCTCAGTCGTCGGGAATGCCCGTTTCAACACCAGGGCGAGTCCCTCGAGTAGCAGCACATGGTCGTCGATTACCAAAATCTTCATCATACGATCGGTCACTTATCGGGCAACTGGCTTGGATATCAAGCGGCTAGCCGCCGGGCTTGGTCGAAATTAAGCATCTTGCCTATCGTTACTGGGTTTTCAAAGCGAAAGCCATGCGCGTGATTATGGGCGTAATATTGGCCTATTTTAGTGACGAGTCAACCCCACGATTTATTCCCGGATGACCGGTAATAACCCGAGCGAGGCGACCGTTTCAGCTGGGCGTGGGCGTTCCTAATCAGCTGCAAAGTCGGTGTCAACGAGCAGGCGATACGATGCCTGTTTCTGCCCTGGAAAAAATGCTGCTGTCTTACCTTCGATTTCGTCTAACCGACTGGCGGTCTTCGCGTAGCTCCTGTGTTCGATCATGCACCGCCCTGGACCGCAATAATACCCGGTAGTCACAACCGCTGTCGTTGCGGCCGAACCGCCTCATATTTAAATTCCGGTCGATAGCGTTGACTGCGCATTGGTCTAGCTCCTATGCTCGGATTATACGCTGGAGGTGTCCACTACACTGTGGAGAATCCAGAGAACTCAGTCAGGTTTTTTAGAATAAATCACATAAAAGGCTGTTGCCCGATATGCTTTTCGATATCCGCACGTTATTAGTAGCCGTAGCACTGGCAAATTTATTTTGCGCTGCGGCCAGGTTTCTGCTTTGGCGAATGCACCCCGCAATCCCTGGGCTTGGCCGCTGGGCTTTGGCCGGCGGCGCTGGCGCGCTGGCCCTTATTTTAATCCTTTTCTATGGTATTAAGCACTGGCCTGCGTTGTTGTCTCTGGCAGAGGTTAGCGTAGTGATTGGTCTGGTTGTGGTCTGGGACGGCTTTCGACGTTTTATCGGGCGCTCCTCGCTCTCGCCGTTCATTTTAGGGGTGCTTGCTGTCTTTGTGCTAGCCTGGATCGCAACTGTGCAACTCCAGCATTCACTGCAAATCCGAGCACTGATCAACGCTGTCATCATAGCTATCTTGTCGGTATTGATTGCTCGCGAACTGCTCACCGCGCCCAAACCGATCCCGATTGCCACGCGTGCCACGGGATGGGTGTATGCGATAAATGCCGCCGTTTTTCTGGTGCGAGCCGTCGTCGTCGATCCCGCGGCCCCACCGCTGAGCGCGTTAAACCTCGATGGATTCACGGCCTTTATGCTGCTCTGGTGGCTGTGCACGACGATCGCCATAACATTGGGGATGGTGCTGATGACAGCCAAACGACTCCAGACAGATCTCGATAGTCAGGCGAACCATGATCCGCTGACCGGTGCACTCAACCGCCGGGCCTTTTCGTTAATTGCCGACAATGCCGTGAATCAATCCAGACGATACGACAAGCCGCTGTCGATTTTGATGATGGATCTTGATAATTTTAAACGAATCAATGACCACTTGGGTCATCAGGCCGGTGATGTAATGCTGTGCCGGTTCGTTGCGATTGTCGATCGAGTATTGCGGGACCAGGACATTTTCTGTCGCTTCGGCGGTGAAGAATTTGTCGCGTTGTTACCCAATGGCTCCGACGAGACGGCGCTGGTGGCAGCAGACCGATTACGTACCGTTGTCGCGACAGAACTCGCGCCGATGGAAACATCAGACGATACCAGCCCCTTGGCTGTGACCGTCAGCATCGGTATTGCAGAACTCGGGCAGGATGAAACCATCGAAAGCCTTCTCAGCCGCGCCGACGCTGCCCTCTATCAGGCCAAGAACAAGGGACGTAACCGCTGCGAACTTGCCGAGAGCATGCAGAAAAAACGGCATAACCCTTAAGTCTGCGGCAAAACCGGGGCGACTCAGAATACGTCAGTGCCGGTTTTAGTTTTGGGCGGAGAAGAGCGACATTGACCTGGACGAAGAAATCGATGATGATTTTCAATGAGTATCCGCACCGGGTTTTTCACCGGGCGGCGCCTTCGGTAGGCGAAAGTATCCAGGTAGCGGGTAATAGCAGCATGTCAGGGCAAGGCATCTGGATCAGGGAAACGCTTCACGGCCGGACCGGTCAGAACCACATGGGTCAACTGGGACTGTTGGGTAGTATTGGTTTTTTTGAAAGCGGCTTTCAGCTGGCTGCGTAGCGTATGCATGCTCTTGTGTTGAGTAGCCGCAAGGTCTTCCAGGCTTTCGCCGCGGGCAATACCGGCCGCGACGCGCGCTTCTGCCGGGGTAAGCCCGTACAAGGTGCGTAGTATGTCTTCCGATATTCTGGGGTGTTGGGAGGCTTCGTAAAGAAAGACGGCGACATATGGCTGGTTGGGGCTGAATAACAGCTGCTCGCTGTGCCCGATGATCGGGCTGACCAGTAGAGTGACTTCAGAGCGGGCGGGCCGCATAATTTTTAGTAGTCCGCCGGCTGAATCCCATTTTCCCTGTGCCGCATTACGCGCTTGTTCAATCAATTGTGCCAGTTGCTGTTGGATTTTCGAGCGACGAGCGCAAAGTCTGCCGTGTTGTAAAGTCAGCGCATCATTTTCGGCAAAGATCCGTTCCGCACCCGGACTGGTAAAGATGGCTTTACCGCTGTCATCCAATAGCACGAATGGCAACGCGGAACGGCCCGTGGCTTCGGCAATGGCCGTACTCTTGCCCTCCATGCGGGTGTAGAGTGCGCTGAGTTGGCAGACTCGGCGCATATGCGGCACAAGCATGGTATTGACGAACGCCTTTTCTTCCTGCCGGTAATGTCCGGGTTCCGATGTACGCTGTATCAGAAACTGAATCTTGCGCTGCTCGTCTTCATAGAGTGTTCCGCACATACCGTGATGAATGTGTTGGGGCCGTGCCCAGTCGGTGTAAAATTCGGTGTGCAGAAATTGTTTCTGGGAGCAACTGAAATCCATGTAGGTGGAATAGAGCTGGCCGGCAGGTTTTTCTTTCAGCTCGGGGCGCCAGGGGCAGGCATTAACATAGTAATCTACATATTGCCGGTGAAAACTGTCGTCGATGTTGACCTTGAGGCTCCGGGTCACCTGAGTGGCGGATTTATCGAATATCAAAAGGCGGGCCGAACGGGAATCCGTAACATCGATAAGTTGTTGCATGAAGGGTAGCCAGGCCTCAGGCTTCGCTGTCGCTTCGTACAACGTTTCACTCAGCTGAGTGTGGGCGGCTTGTGCTCGCTTTAATACGCTATTAGATCCCATAAGGGTTCATCCGGGTGGCATATTGCTATCTGTCGTCTGTTTGCGGTATAAGTTTTCCTTCGTTGTCAGCTTATCAGAGGCCAGTTGCCGATGGAAATTCCGGGAGAGATTCGGACAGATCGGGCTCAATCGTTTGATGGCGCAGAGATTGATTTCGAAGTCCGTGGCGGAAAAGCGCCTACCGCGATATTTGTGCACGGCTGGTCCTGCAACCGGTCTTTCTGGCAAAATCAGCTTGCAGAGGTAAATAAGCACTGTCAGACCGTAGCCATCGATTTGTCGGGGCATGGCCATTCAGGTAATGGGCGCTTCGATTACACCCTGCACAGTTTCGCCAGGGATGTAGTGGCCGTAGTGAACCATCTGGCGCTGGGCGACATTATCCTTGTTGGCCATTCCATGGGTGGAGGTGTCGTGTTGGAAGCGGC